>JAEYTW010000538.1 GCA_023433835.1 Pseudomonadota bacterium
CGTGTCGACCGCGCCGGCCGAGGTGAAACGTGCCAGCCGCGCATAGGACTGCCCGCCGGCGCTGGTGAACTGGCCACCGACGACGATCTTGCCGTTCTGGTCGATCTTCAGCGATTCGACGGTCGCGTTGAGCAAGGCGTCGGCGAAGGTCGTGTCGGCGGTGCCGTTGCTGTTGAGGCGGCCGAGCCTGGTGCGGAATACCCCACCGCCACCGAAGGCGGTGAAATTGCCGGCGACGACGATCTTGTCGCTGCTGTCGATGGCGACCGAGAAGACGCTGTTGTTCAGATTCGGATTGAACGCCGTATCCAGCGAACCGTCGCTGTTATACCGCGCCAGGCGATTGCGCGTCACCGCGTAGGCCTGGGTGAAGTCGCCGCCGACGACGATGCGGCCGGTGCCGTCGATCGCCAGCCCGGACACTTTCGCGGGCGGGACGTCGATGTTCGGGTCGTTCGTCATGGTCGTGTCGTTCGACCCGTTGGCGTTGAGGCGGGCCAGGCCGAAACGCGAGGCGCTGTTCACGACGCCGAACGAGCCCGCGATCACGATCTTGTCGTTGCCGTCGATCACCACGCCGAAGGCCGAGGTGTTCAGGCCCGGATTGGCAAAGGAGGTGTCGACCGTACCGTCGGTGTTGAACCGGGCGACACGCTCATAAGTCTGGCCGCCAGCGCTGGTGAAGGCGCCGACGATGACGATCTTGCCGTTGCCGTCGATGACCAGGGCGTTGACGTCATCATCGATGTTGGGATCGGCGAAGGTCGTGTCCAGCGTCCCGTCGGCATTGAAGCGTGCCAGCCGGCCCCGCGGCGTCGCGCCTGCCTGGGTGAAGGAACCGCCCAGAATGATCCGGCCCTGGCTGTCGATGGCCGAAGCCTTGACCGCCCCATTGAGTGCCGGGTTGGCGAACGTGGTATCGAGGCTGAGCCCCGTCGACGTTGCCATGGCAGGGGTCGCCATCGCCAGCGGCGCGGCAATGGCGGCGAATTTGAGGCTCGAACGAAGCACGCTGACGCTCCCTAGGACGGACTGCAGGCCTTCGGTACCAGAAACACTAAATCTCCGGTCGAATCACCCGCTCTAATCGCGAAGGCATAAGTTTTTACAACGGCTGTCCGAACCGGAAACGCACGAGTGAGGCCGTGCGACCATCGGGCAGGCGCAGGGCCGCCCGGTCACCGGCCGTGAAGGCCAGGCGGAACGTGCCGATCGGTATCGAGGACGGTGCGACCGACCCGCCGGTCGTGCCGATCGCCGCCCCGCCGGCATAGCGCATCAGGCTGCCCTCCAGGCTGAGATCCGAACCCAGTACGCCTTCCGCCGCATACCAGACCGGCACACCCGCCGCATCGTAGGTCAGCAGCGTCAGATGCGCGGTCTGGCTGATCGCGCCGTTCGCCGCCGTCTGCGTGTCGAAGGCCAGGAACACGCCGTTGTTCTCCGACGCCTTCCCCGGCTCGTACCACCAGCCGCCCTGCGGCAGACCGGCGAAGCCCGTCGTCGACGGCCCCAGGATCGGATAGAGCGCCAGCGATTGCGCCGGCCCGCCCCCGACCGTCAGCGACGCGGTCGTGCCCCCCGCATCGAAGGCAGCCGTCACGCTCGCCCCGTTCTGCATCAGCGTCCCGCGGCAGGTCAGCCCGTCGAACCGGCAAAGGCCCGACGCCCAGGTCGCGACACCCCCGCCCGGCTGGTAGGCCAGGTTGGCCATATAGGCCTGGTTGCCCCAGCGTTCCACCGCCCAGGCCTGGTTGCCGCCCGACGTCACGTACCAGTAGTCGGTCCGACCCGGCAGCAGCAGCGGGTTCGCCGCCACATGGATCTGGCCGGCCAGCGGATTGCCGTTGACCAGGTCGCGCGCCTGCGACCCGAAGCCGATCGTGCCGCCGTCGCCCGAGATCGCCGGGTCGTAGGAATTGCCCGAGCCGGGCGCGCCCGATGCCGTCTGCGACACCAGGGCCGTCTGGTCGCGGAACACGTCCCGCACCCAGATCTGGGTGAAGGCATCCCCCGCAGCCCGCCAGACCACGAACCGCCCGTCGGCCGACACCGCCGGCTGGTCGCCCGTCCCGATCGTCGCCGCCCGGTTCGTCGCCCGATCGAAGCGCACGACCTGACCGCCCGCCGTGAAGACGATGCTGCCCGCGCGTGCATCGAGCTTCGGCCCGCTGCCCAGCGCGATGGCGGCGATGGCCCCGGTCTGCAGATCCTTCAGGTAGACCTGCTGGCCGGAGACACCGGGAACCAGGTTGGTCGCCGTCGAGTCGAAGGCGGCATAGCGCCCGTCCCACGACAGCGCGACATTGCGGCTGTCGCCGTTGCCCGCCGTGCCGTCGGACGCCGACGACACCAGCACCAAGGCCCCGCTCGTCACGTCCTTGCGCCAGATCTGGCTGAACCCGAGCAGGCTCGGCCCCAGATTGCTCGCCGCGCTCTCGAAGGCCACCAGCCCGCCATCCTCCGACAGTGCCGGATTGTCCGCCGCCGCATTCGCCGGCTGGCCTGCCGCGTTGGTCGACATCATCGCCGCCGGCGGCGTCAGCGCCTCGTTCAGCGCCACCCGCGGATAGGCCAGCGACGTGCGGTAGACCTGCTTCAGCGGGCTGCCGGGCGTCAGGCTGACCCCGCCGCCCGACGCCGCGAAGGCACCCCACGCGCCGTTCGCCGATACCGCCGGTGCCGTCGCCGGCCCGACCGTCGCATTGGCGACGCCGCCGCCCGGGATCGCCGTCTGCGACAGCAGGTCGCGGTTGCCCGACAGGCCGTGATAGCGGGCAACCTTGGTCGCGTTGCTGGTCGCCGAAAAGAGATTGTTGGCCGCCGTCTCGAACAGGATCTGACCGCCGTCCCACGACAGCGCCGGCCGGGCCGAGGCACCGTCGCCGCTGCGCCCCGCCGCGCTGTAGGATACCGCCGTGATCACCACCGGGCTGCGCGGCGCGTAGAAGGTCATGTTGACGATATAGCTCGTCGACGACGCCCCCGACGTCACCGTCAGCAGCACCGGCACCGTCTGCACCAGCACCGACAGCGGATAGACCCGGTTGGGAATGACCGCCCGGGTCGCGCGGACATCGGCCGCCGCCGGCTGGATCGGCAGGTCAGATGGCAGCGGCACGTCATAGGCAAAGGACAGCGTTGCCGGATTGAAGGTCAGCCACGACGGCAGCGCCGCGCCCGAGGTCTGCTGCACCGTGATCGTCGATCCCGGCCCCGGGTTGCCCAGCGCCTGGCCCAGCGACACCGTCCCCTGCCCCGAACCCGCCGTATCCACCGGCACCGAGACCTGCGGCAACGACGGCGACGGCGCGGGCGACGGCACCACCGCCTGCGCGAACGTCGCCGTGCAGCTGCGATTGGCCGTGATCGTGAAGGTCGTCCCAGCGGCAGCGCCCGTGCAGTCGCCCGACCAGCCCGAGAAGGTCGAGCCGCTGTCCGCCGTCGCCGTCAGCGTCACGCTGTTCCCGATCTCCACGATCCCCGAACAGGTCCCGCCGCAGCTGATCCCGCCGATCGACGACGTGACGCTGCCCGAGCCGGCGCCCGCCTTGGCGACGGCGAGCGAGAAGTTTTCGACGAGGCGGGCGGCATAGGACTGCGTCTGCCCACCGACGGTCGTGAAGCTGCCGCCGATGATCAGGCGACCGCTGCCGTCGGTCGCGATCGCCTTGACGTTCGCGCCGCCGCCGGTGAAGGCGGGCGGGACAAAATTGGTGTCGAGGGCGCCGGCCGCGGTGAAGCGCGCCATGATCGACCGCGACTGGCCCCCGGCGCTGGTGAACTGGCCACCGACGACGATCTTGCCATTCTGGTCGATCTTCAGCGCATTGACCTGGGTATTGATCTGCGGATCGGGAAAGCCCGTGTCGGCCGTGCCGTTCGAATTGAGACGACCGAGCCGTTCGCTCCAATTCCCCCCGGAATCGAAGGCGGTGAAATCGCCGGCGACGACGATCTTGTCGTTGCCGTCGATCGCCAGCGACATGACCGCGCCGTTCAGATTGGGATCGAAGGTCGTATCGAGCGTGCCGTTGGCGGCAAAGCGCGCCAGCTGATTGCGCACCGCGGCATTCGTGCCGTTTATGTTGGTGAAATCACCCCCGACCACGATCCGTCCGCTCGAGTCGATGACGACCGCGCTGGCCTTGAGGCCGCCCGGGGTGACACCGATGCCGGGATCGGTGGTCATCGACGTATCGGCCGACCCGTCGGTATTGAACCGCGCCAGGCCAAAGCGGTTGACGCCGCCGACGATGGCCCCGAACTGGCCGACGATCACGATCTTGTCGTTGCTGTCGATGACGAGGCCGAACACGGCGGCGTTCAGGTTCGGGTCGGCAAAGGTCGAATCGAGTGTGCCGTCGGTGTTGACCCGGGCAAGCCTGTTGTAAGTGGTGAAGTCGACGCCCGTGAAATCGCCCCCGACGACGATCTTGCCGTCGCGATCGATGGCAATGGCGTTGACCTCCCCGTTGATGTGAGGATTGCCGAAGCTTGTGTCGAGCGTCCCGTCGGTATTGAAGCGGGCAAGCCGCCGCGAGAAGTTGCCGCCGACCACGATCTTGCCGTCGGACGCGACGGCGATCGCATTGACCGTGCCGTCGAGCGCCGGGTCGGCGAACGTGGTATCGACGCTCACCGCCGCCAGCGCCGGGGTTGTCAGGGCCAACGGCGCGACAAGGGCGGCGAGCTTGAGGCTGGAACGGGTCACGCGGCGGCTCCCTGATGACAGACGTAAGGCGGGTGGGCTTGGACACAGGATTCTCGCCGCAGCATCACCCATTTACGCGACGGCGGTACAATTTCTTACGTATAGCCCCGGGTTGCGCCGGCCCGGCCGGCACCCTATAACCCACTGTCATGAGCCAGATTGCCGCCTTGGGCCTGCCGTTCCGCAAGATGCACGGTTTGGGCAACGATTTCGTGGTGCTCGATGCGCGCGAGCGCGCCATCGACCTGACCCGCGACCAGGTGCGTGCGATTTCCGACCGCAAGTTCGGGGTCGGCTTCGACCAGATGGTCACCCTGGCCCCCTCGGCGACCGCCGATGCGGTGATGCGCATCCACAACTGGGACGGCGGCGAGGTCGAGACCTGCGGCAATGCCGCGCGCTGCGTCGCCTGGCTGCTGATGCGTGAAAGCGGCAAGTCGGCGGTGACGATCGATACCCAGGGCGGGCGGCTCGCGGCATCGTCGGCCGGGGACGGGCTGATCACCGTCGACATGGGCCGGCCGCGCTTCGACTGGCAAGCCATTCCGCTGGCGCGCGAGATGGATACCGCCGCGCTCGACTTCCGGCTGGGCCCGCTCGACCGGCCGGCGGCGGTCAATGTCGGCAATCCGCACGTCGTCTTCGTCGTGCCCGATGCCGAGGCCATCGACCTCGAGGCGCTGGGCCCAAAGATCGAGCATGACCCGTTATTCCCCCAGCGCACCAATGTCGAGGTCGTCACCGTGCGCGACCGTGGCCATGTCCGCATGCGCGTCTGGGAGCGCGGCGTCGGCATCACCCGGGCCTGCGGCACCGGCGCCTGCGCCACCGGCGTCAGCGTCGCCCGACTGGGCCTGACCGACCGGCGCGTGGCCGTGCAACTCGACGGCGGCACGCTGGTCATCGACTGGACATCGGACGACCGCATCCTGATGACCGGACCGGTCGCGGAGAGTTTCAGCGGCCGCCTCGACCCGAGCCTCCTGGGGACGGTGGGGTGACGACCGAAGTCGTCAATTTCGGTTGCCGCCTGAACATCCACGAAGGCGAGGTCATCCGGGCCCATGCAGCCGCCGCGGGCCTCGATGATGCCGTCATCGTCAATACCTGCGCGGTGACGGCCGAGGCGGAGCGCCAGGCCCGGCAGGCGATCCGCCGGCTGCGCCGCGAGCGGCCGGAGGCCCACATCATCGTCACCGGCTGTGCCGC
This sequence comes from Pseudomonadota bacterium, assembly GCA_023433835.1. GTDB lineage: Bacteria > Pseudomonadota > Alphaproteobacteria > Ferrovibrionales > Ferrovibrionaceae > JAFKFH01. The sequence goes on from JAEYTW010000538.1 coordinate 5,924, forward strand.
CCAGATCGACCCGGCGGGTTTCTCAGGCATGCCCGAGGTCGACCGGGTCATCGGCAACCAGGAGAAGCTGCAGCCGCAGGCCTGGACCGGCACCGAGCCGGTCGACGTCGGCGATATCATGAGTGCGCGCGAGGCCGCCTCGCATCTGGTCGAAGGCTTCGACGACCGTACCCGCGCCTTCCTGCAGATCCAGAACGGCTGCGACCATCGCTGCACCTTCTGCATCATTCCTTACGGCCGCGGCAACAGCCGATCGGTGCCGCTGGGCCAGGTGGTCGACCAGGCCCGTGCCCTGGTCGCGGCAGGATATGCCGAGATCGTGCTGACCGGCGTCGACATCACCAGCTACGGCGCCGACCTGCCGGGGCGCCCGACGCTGGGCCAGGCCGTCCGCCGCCTGCTGAACCTGGTGCCGGAACTGGCCCGGCTGCGCCTCTCCTCGCTCGACGTCGTCGAGATCGACGACGAGCTGATGCGGCTGATATCGGACGAACCGCGGCTGATGCCGCATCTGCACCTGTCGCTGCAGGCCGGCCACGACCTGATCCTGTAGCGGATGAAGCGGCGCCACGCCCGCGCCGACGCGGTCAGGGTCTGCGCCGAGGTGCGCGCCCGCCGCCCCGATACCGTCTTCGGCGCCGACCTGATCGCCGGTTTCCCGACCGAGGACGAGGCGATGTTCCAGGCGACGCTGGATCTCGTCGCCGATTGCGACCTGACCTGGCTGCATGTCTTCCCCTATTCCGCCCGCCGCGGCACGCCGGCGGCGCGCATGCCGCAGGTGCCGGGCGATGTCAGGCGCGAACGCGCCGCCCGGCTGCGGGCGCTGGGCGAGGCGCAGGTTGCGAGCTACTTCCACCGGCGCATCGGCGGCCAGGCCCGCGTCCTGGTCGAGCGCAGCGGCACCATGGGCCGCGACGACCACCACGCGCCGGTGCGGCTTGCCGATGCCGCGACGCTGTCGCCCGGGCGGCTCGTCACCACCACCATCGTCGGCACCGCCGACGGCCACCTGATCGGCCGCCTCGCGGCCTAATGCCAGAGTAAGCATCCATGAGCCTGTTTCAGCGCCTCAAGGCCGGCCTCACCAAGACCGCGCAATCGATCACGCAAGGCATCGGCGCGATCTTCACCAAGCGCAAGCTGGACCAGGCGGCGCTGGACGAGCTTGAGGAAGTGCTGATCCGCGCCGATCTCGGCCTGTCGTTTGCCGAGCATGTGATCGCCGAGATCCGCCGCACCCGCTTCGACAAGGAATGCACGCCGGAGGAAATCCGCGGGGCGCTGGCCGACGAGGTCGCCAAGTTGTTGCGCCCCTGGGCCAAGCCCCTGGTGCTCGATACGCACAAGCCGCATGTCGTGCTGGTCGTCGGCGTGAACGGATCGGGCAAGACCACGACGATCGGCAAGATCGCCCACCAGCTGAAGGCCGAGGGCCGCTCGGTGCTGCTGGCCGCCGGCGATACCTTCCGCGCCGCCGCGATCGAGCAGCTACAGGTCTGGGGCGAGCGTATCGGCGCGCCGGTCATCGCCCGCGCCGTCGGCTCGGATGCGGCGGGCCTGGCCTTCGACGCGGTCGAGCAGGCCAAGCGCGAGGGGCGCGACGTCGTGCTGATCGACACCGCCGGCCGGCTGCAGAACAAGGCCAACCTGATGGCCGAGCTGGAGAAGGTGATCCGGGTCATCAGAAAGATCGAGCCGACCGCGCCGCATTCGGTGCTGCTGGTGCTGGACGCCACCACCGGCCAGAACGCGATCAGCCAGGTCGAGGTGTTCAAGCAGGTGGCGGCCGTCACCGGCCTCGTCATCACCAAGCTGGACGGCACCGCGCGGGGCGGCGTGCTGGTGCCGATCGTGGAGAAGCACGGCCTGCCCGTCCACTTCATCGGCGTCGGCGAGAAGGCCGACGACCTGCAACCCTTCGACGCCGACGCCTTCGCCCGCGCGCTCGCGGGCGCCGAGTAGGCTACATCTGCCCCTTACATTTGAGAGGGCAGCCAGAGGATCAGCGACGGGAAGGCGACCATCGCCGCGATCACCGCGAGGTGCGCGATGAAATGGGGCAGCGAGCCGCGGAACACCTCCGAAGTCGGACAACCTGAATAGCGGGCGACGATGAAGCAGTTCAGCCCGATCGGCGGGGTGATCATGCCGATCTCGGCGGTGACGATCTTGACCACGCCGAACCACAGCGGGTCGAAGCCGAGCGACTTTACGAGCGGCAGCACGATCGGCACGGTCAGCACCAGGATCGCAATCTGGTCCATGAACGCGCCGAGGACGATGTAGCCGAGCAGCAGCAGGGCCATGATCACCCAGCGCGACAGGCCAAGCGTCGCGACCCAGGCGAGCAGATCCTGCGTCGCATGGGTCATCACGAAGAAGTACCCGAAGATCTGGGCGCCGAGCAGGATCATCGCCAGCATGCAGCTGCCGTAGGCGGCCTTGAGCAGCGCGCTGCGCAGGCCGGACCAGGTCAGCCGGCCGGCCTTCCATACCAGAAGAAGGGCGCCAAACGCGCCGATTCCCGATGCCTCGGTCGGGGTGGCGATGCCGGTATAGATCACCACGGTGACGAGGCCGAACAGGAACAGCATCGGCCCGACCTCGCGCAGCAGCACCAGCCGCTCGCGGAACGGCACCCGCGCGGTGGGTGGCGCGCGGCGCGGATCCTGCCAGACCAGGAACCAGACCGTCGCCATGATGGTCAACGTCACGAGCAGGCCCGGGATCAGCCCGCCGATCAGCAGCTTGCCGATATTGACCTCGGCCAGCAGGCCGTAGATCACCAGCGCGACCGAAGGCGGGATCAGCATGGCCAGCGTGCCCGAGATCGCGACGACGCCGGCCGCCATCTTGCGCTCGTAGCCCTGCTTCAGCATCGCCGGCAGGCTGGTGGCCGACAAGGTCGCGGCCGAGGCGGTCGAGGTGCCGCAGATCGCGCCGAATCCGGCGCCGGCGATCGCGGTCGCCATGCCGAGCCCACCGCGCACGCCGCCGACCCAGGCCGCCGCGGCGCGGAACAGCCCGTCGACCACGCCCGAGAGCAGGACCAGTTCGGCCATCAGCAGGAACATCGGAATGGTGATCAGCTCGTAGGACGAGACGCCCGAGAACGGCGCGGTCTGGAACACGCCGAGCAGCACCGAGGTGCCGCCGAGCATGTAGAGGCCGAGCGCGCCGGCGCCGGCCATGGCGAAACCGACCGGCGTGCCGATCGCCAGCAGCGCGAACAGTGCGAGAAGTCCGATTGCCAGGATCATTCCGTCCCCACCGCATGGGCCCGATCGGCCGCAGGAATGTAATCTTTGCCGGTGACGATGCCGGCAACCTCGGCCACCGCATGCAGCGCCAGCCGCAGGGCCAGGAGCCCCGCACCGAACGGCACCAGCCCCAGGGCCGGCCAGGTCGGCCAGGCATAGGCGCCGCTGAGCCGGTCGCCGTCGACATAGGCGGCAGCCGTCGCCTCCCACCCTGCCAGGGCGATCAGCAGGAAGACGCCCAGGCCCACGAGATGGGTGACGAGATCGGCGAAGCGCCGCGCCCGGCGCGGCATGGCGCCGTGCAGGATGTCGACGTTGATATGCGCCCCGACCCTGTAGGCCCCCGCGACGACCAGGTAGAACAGCGCCACCATCAGGTAGGTGCCGATCAGGTCGTAGGACCAGCCGAACGGCCGATTGAAGGCATAGCGCATGGTCACGTCGGCCGCGACGATCGCCATGATCGAAAACAGGCAGATGACGGCGACCAGCCCCGTCACCGCCTCGATCGCCGCGATCGCCCGGAAGGCGATCCCGGCCGAGGCGGGGGCGGCCGCCGGCCTCACTTCGGTACCTGGGCGACGGCGTCGGTGAAGGCCTTGAGCACCGCCGTGCCCTTCTTGCCGCGATCGTCGAGTTCCTTGGCCCAGGCGGCGTTGACGCCCTGCATCTTGCCCTCGATATCCTGTCGGGTCTTGTCGTCGACGGCGACGAAGGTCATGCCCTTGCCCGTCAGCACCTTGCGGGTGTCGACGTAATGCTGCTCGAGCTGCTTGCAGGCCGAGGCGACCTGCGCGTCGGCGACCTCGTCCATCGCCTTGCGCATGTCCGCCGGCAGCTTCTGCCACAGGTCGTTGCGCATCACCCAGGTCATCACGAAGCTGCCGTAGGAGACGTTGTCGGTCGAATACTTGACGATGTCCTCGATACCGTAGGCCAGCACGCTCTCGACCGCGTAGAAGGCGCCGTCGACGGTGCGGCGCGACAGCGCCTCGTAGATGTCGGGCGCCGCGATCCGGGTCGGCACCGCGCCGAGCGCGCGGGCGGTCAGGTCCATCGCCGAGCCGGTCGAGCGCAGCTTGCGCCCCTCGAAATCCTTCAGCGTGGCCAGCGGCTTGTCGGGCGTCAGGATGACGTAGGGCGACAGCACCAGGGCCAGCAGCAGATGCAGCTTGTTGGGCGCGAAATCCTGCTGGGCGATCAGCCCGTCGCCGCGGCCGAGCTTCCAGTAGGCCATCGTGCCCTGGCAGGCGGTCTGGAAGGCCGCCGGCAGCTGGGCCACCTCGGAATGCGGCATCTTGTTGCCGGTGACGTAGGAGGGGCCGACATAACCGATGTCGATGACGCCGGTCTGGGTCAGCGCCATCAGGTCGGCGGCCTTGCCGAGCTGCTGGGCGGGAAAACGCTCGACCGCCACGCCGTTGTTGGTGCGCCTGGCCACTTCGTCGATCCAGGGCTGGACCAGGAAGCGGATGGCGAAATGCTCGGTCGGCAGCGAATCCGCCAGCTTGAGCTTCACCGGCGCGGCGCCCTGCGCCAGGGCGCTTCCGGCATACAGCGACGCGGCCAGGACGATCGTCGTCCAGCTGAATTTCATGCTGTCTCCTCCCGCGGCTCTGTTTCGGTGGCGGCCGCCGCAAGCATCTTACGGGCCGGATTTCGTCTATCAATCTGAATATCGTTCATATATATGAACGACAAAGATTCTCCGGGACGGCTGATGAACGCCACTCACCAATCGCCGCCGCGTTCGGTCGAGCGCGTGCTGGATATCCTCAAGCTGCTGGCCGGCGACGCCGATGGCCGCAGCCTGGCGGAATTGGGCCAGCAGATGCGCATCCCGAAGAGCAGCCTGTTGAACCTGATGCGGGCGCTGGTGGCCTCGGGGCACGTGATGCAGGACGAAGGCCTCTATCACCTGGGCGCACGCAGCTTCGAGCTGGCCTCCGGCATCCTCGCCCGCCGCCGCTTCCCCGAAGTGGCGCGGCCGATCCTGCGGCGGCTGGTCGACATCTCCGGCGAGACCGCGCTGATCGGCGTGCTGACCGAAGACGGCGAGGAAGTGACCTATATCGACAAGATGGAATCGCCCAAGGCCCTGCGCTTTGCGGCCACCATCGGCCATCGCCGGCCGCTTTATTGTTCGTCGAGCGGGCGGGTGCTGCTGGCCTATCAGCCGGCGGCGCGGATCGAGGCCTATATCCGCGGGGTCAAGCTGGTGCGGCTGACCGAGCATACGATGATCGACCGCCGGCAACTGCGCGAGGAAATCGCCAACGTCCGGCGCGAGGGCGTCTCGGTCACCGTCGACCAGGCGACCGAGGGGGTGACCGGCTTCGCCGCGCCGATCTTCAACGCCGCCGGCGCGGTGATGGCGAGCGTGGTGTTCGCGGCCCCCTCGGTGCGGGTCGAGGAACGGATCGGGTCGCTGTGCCGCCTCGCCCGCCAGATGGGGGCCGAGATCACGGCCGTGATGGGCGGCACGGCCCCCGACGCATCAGCGTAGCCAGGAGCGCGCAGTCGGCTGCAATACCGCCGTCTCGACCGGCCGGGCCAGATGGCGGGCGATCACCGCACGCAACGCCGTCGCGTCGGGGTGCGCCAGCCGGCAGAACCAGACCAACACGTTTTCGCCGGCCCGCACCGGCAGCCGCGGGAAGGTATTCTCGGCCGACTCGGTGGCGAAGCTGGCCATGACCGGTGCGCCGGCCGCGGCGAGGTCGGGCGCGATCTCGGTCTCGAAGCGACGGATCAGCGCCTCGTCGGTGGGAGCATCCAGATGGCAGGTATTGGCGGCGACATAGCCTTCCGGCAATACCGTGCTGCCGGCTGCCGGCCGCGTCTGTTGCGGCACCTCGAACCCGCCATTCATCCGTGTCGGGTGAAGCAAGAATACGTTGTCGGAATTGATCATCGTGCCATTGGCTGCGTCGCGATGGCGTGCCCAGATCGGCCCGTCGTAGAACGACGTCAGCGCCGTCCTGCGCCCCTCGATGTCAGGAAAGCCGCGCAGCCAGACAAAGCTGTCGGGGTCGCCGAGGTCGCGGAACTGGGCAATGACGGTCATCCCCGTCTCCTCCTGCCCCTCCACGAACTCGCGGTCGAACAGCGCGATCAGATCGTCGCGCCGCCCGGGATGCAGCGCATAGCGACGCAGCTCGACGATGGGGCTCAGCATGGGTTTCGTTCCCTTCACAGAAACAGACCGGTTGTCCGGTTTTAAAACAAACCAGTTGTCCGGTTTTGTCAATGCGCTAATTTTCCCGCATGGCAAAGCGGACCAACGATCCCGAGGGCACGCGCCGCCGCGTGCTGGACGTGGCGGCGGAAACATTCCAGGCCCGCGGCTATCACGCCACCGGCATGCATGACCTGATGCGGCAGGCCGGCGTCACCGGCGGCGCGCTCTACCACCATTTTCCGACCAAGAAGGCGCTGGGCCTGGCCGTCATCGCCGAGCGCGTGGCCGAGCAGGTGCGGGAAACCTGGATCGCCCCGGTGCTGGCCGCCCCGACCGCCGCGGCCGGCATCCGCGCGGTGCTGGCCGACATCGCCGCCGGGCTGGACGCGCGCGGCGCCGTGACGGGCTGCCCCCTGAACAACCTGGCGCTGGAACTGTCGTTGTCCGATGCCGATTTCCGGGGCGAGATCCAGGCGGTGTTCGCCCGCTGGCGGACGGCACTGGCGGGCAAGCTGCGCGCCGACGGCCGGGCCGATCCCGACGGCCTCGCGGCCTTCGTGGTGGCGGCTTATTCCGGGGCCATGGCGATGGCCAAGGCCGATCAGACCCCGGAGGCGCTGACCGCCTGCGCCCGGCAGCTGGACGCGATGCTGGCTTGACAGGCGGGCTGGGCGGGCGCCCAATCCGATGCCGCCCGTTTCCGGCGGCAATCCCCCCATATCTCAGGACGTCCCCATGCACAGTGCACGCTGCACCTGTGGTGCCCTTACGTTGTCGCTGCCCGAACTGTCGACGCTGGTGGTGGCCTGCCACTGCCTCGATTGCCAGCGGCGGACCGGCGCGCCGTTCGGCGTCGGCGCCTTCTATCCGGCCGAGGCGGTGACGATTTCCGGCACGGCCACCCGATATTCCCGCACGGCTGCGAGCGGTGGCCGGGTCCACAGCCATTTCTGTCCCACCTGCGGCTCGACGCTGTATTGGCAGGCTGAGGCCCTGCCCGGCTGGATCGGCGTGGCCGTCGGTGCGCTGGCCGACCCCGGTCACCCCGCCCCGGTCCGCTCGGTGTTCGAGCAGTCGAAGCACGGCTGGGTGGAGATCGCCGGGGCCGAGCATTTTCCGCAGGGCAGCGCGGCGCGCCGCTGACTTTCCCTTTTATGCTGCATTGCGGTATAGAACCACGATGTTGCAGATTGAAAACCTTGTCCTGAACGCCTGGGGCCGCCGTTTCTTCGACCAGGCCAGCGTCCTGATCCCGCCGGGTACCAAGGTCGGCGTGGTCGGCCGCAACGGTGCCGGCAAGTCGACCCTGTTCAAGGTCATCCTGGGTGAACTGACACCCGATGGCGGCGAGGTGTCCTGGCCGCGGAACGCCCGCGTGGTCAGCGTCGCCCAGGAACATCCGGCCACACCCGTCTCCCTGCTCGATACCGTGCTGGCGGCCGACGAGGAACGCGAGGCGCTGAATGCCGAGCTGGAAACGGCCGAGCCGGAGCGGATGGGCGAGATCTATGCCCGGCTGATCGAGATCGATGCCGACCGGGCGCCGGCGCGCGCCTCCGAGATCCTCGCCGGCCTCGGTTTCTCGACCGAGGATCTGGCCCGGCCGATGGCCGAATTCTCCGGCGGCTGGCGCATGCGCGTGGCGCTGGCCGCGGCCCTGTTCGCCGAGCCCGACATCATGCTGCTCGACGAGCCGACCAACTATCTTGACCTCGAGGGCGCCCTGTGGCTGGAAGCGCGCCTGAAGCGCTATCCGCACACCGCGCTGATCATCAGCCACGACCGCGAACTCTTGAACAACTCGGTCGACGCCATCCTGCATCTGCGCGAAGGCAAGCTCGACCTCTATACCGGCGGCTACGACGATTTCGAGAAGCGCCGGGCGGAGATGCTGCGGCTGCAATCGGCGACCCGCGTCAAGCAGGAGGCCGAGCGCGCCCATCTGCAATCCTTCATCGACCGCTTCAAGGCCAAGGCCAGCAAGGCGACCCAGGCCCAGTCGCGCATCAAACGCCTGGCCAAGATGGAGCCGATCGCCGCCGTGGTCGAGGAACGCGTGGCCCCCTTCGTGCTGCCCTCGCCTGCCCGGCCGCTGGCCCCGCCGCTGATGCAGTGGGAGAAGGCGTCGGTCGGGTATGACGGCCGCGACGTGCTGCGCGACCTGAACCTGCGCCTCGACGTCGACGACCGCATCGGCCTGCTCGGCGTCAACGGCGCCGGCAAGTCGACCTTCGCCAAGCTGGCGGCCGGCGCGCTGAAGATCTCGTCGGGCCATATCAACCGCGATCACAAGATCCAGGTCGGCTGGTTCCACCAGCATCAGATCGAGGCGCTCGACCCCGCCGACACGCCGCTCGAGATCATGCGCCGCGCCCGCAAAGACGACAGCGATTCGGCGCGCCGCGCACGGCTGGCCCATTTCGGCCTGGGCTTCGACAAGCAGGAAACCACCGTGGCCGATCTGTCGGGCGGCGAGCGCGCCCGCCTGCTGCTCAATCTCGTCGCGATGGCGGCGCCGCATCTCCTGATCCTCGACGAGCCGACCAACCATCTCGACATCGACAGCCGGCGCGCCCTGCTCGACGCGCTGAACGCCTACGAGGGCGCGGTCATCCTGATCACCCACGATCGCTCGCTGATGGAACTGGTGGCCGACCGGCTGTGGCTCGCCGCCGACGGCCATGTCCGACCGTTCGACGGCGACATGGACGATTACGCCCGCTTCGTGCTGGACCGGGCGCGGTCGGGCACCCGCGCCCCGTCGCAGCACGCCGAGCGAAAGAAGCCCAAGAAGACGAAGGCGGCCTGATCAGGCCGCCTCCGCCGCCAGCAGCGCCCGCTTGGCCTCAAGCCCCCAGCGATAGCCGCCCAGCCCCCCGTCGCCGCGCAGCACGCGGTGGCAGGGAATGACCACGGCGATCGGGTTGGCCGCGCAGGCCCGCGCCACCGCCCGGGCCGAGCCGGCCGCGCCGATACGTTCGGCGACGTCGGCGTAGCTGACGGTGCGCCCCGTCGGAATGTCGCGCAGTGCCTGCCAGACCCGACACTCGAAATCCGTGCCGCGGGGGTCGAGCGGCAGGTCGAGGCCCGCGGCCGGATCGGCGATATAGGCCAGGACCATGGTCATCCAGCCAGCGAACAGATCCCCGCGCCGGCTGAGCCGCGCCCGCGGCAGGCGGGCCCGCAGGTCGGCGACCAGGGCCTGTTCGTCGCATCCCAGCAGGATCGCGCAGATGCCCGAGGGCGAAACCGCGACCAGGGCCGGCCCGAGCACGCTGGAGCCGATCGCATAGGCGACGGCAACCGGCGCGGTGCGGCCGCGGGGCAGCCCGTCATCGGGATGGCAGCGCCGGCGCGGGCGGGAACCCGCGGCGGCGTCGGTGAAGGCGGACGTGGCGGGGTCGATCATCGGCAGCATGACATCATTCCTATCGCTGTGATGACGCCACGCTGTCACATGGCCGGGCGCGACGCTGTCCGCCGCTTGCCGTCCAATTCGAACGAATTGCCCGGCAACAAGCGGAGTGCGGCAGCCGCGCCCCTTAAGCCAGTTTGCGCCTCCCGATCATCTTCAGGAGGACATCGGATGACCGCTCTCAAGGACAAGGTCGCGCTGATCGTCGGCGCCTCGTCCGGCATCGGCCGGGCCACGGCCAGGCTGTTTGCCGCCGCAGGCGCGCGCATCGTCGTCGGCGCCCGCCGCCAGGCCGAACTGGACGGCCTCGTGGCCGAGATCGGCGTAGACCAGGCGGCCGCCCTGGCGGGCGACGTGGTTGACGAGGGTTACGCCCGATCGCTGGTGGCGCTCGCGGTCGAGCGTTTCGGCGGCCTCGACATCGCCTTCAACAATGCGGCGACGATCCACCCGATGGGGCCGACCACCGGCATCGACGCCGATGCCTGGCGCCATGCCATGGATACCAATCTCACCTCGGCCTTCCTGGGCGCCAAGCACCAGATTCCGGCCCTGCTGGCGCGCGGTGCCGGCTCGCTGATCTTCACCTCGACCTTCGTCGGCTATACGGTCGGCTTCCCCGGCGTCGCCGCCTATGCCGCCTCGAAATCGGGGCTGATCGGCCTGACCCAGGCGCTGGCGGTCGAATACGGCCGGCAGGGCCTGCGGGTCAACGCGATCCTGCCCGGCGCCACCGATACCGAGATGGCGCGCGAGATGAATGGCACGCAGGAAGCGCGCGACTTCATCACCAGCCTCTATCCGATGCGGCGCTGGGCCACGGCCGACGAGATCGCCCGTTCGGTGCTCTATCTCGCCTCGGATGCGTCGAGCTTCACCACCGGCAGCGCGCTGCTGGTCGACGGCGGCGTCTCGGTCAATCGGACGTAGTCCATTCGCGGCTGCGCCGCCAGCGATGGCGCAGGGCGGCGGGGCGTTCCGGATAGCGTTCGTCCAGGAACGTCGCCGCCGTCACCCGATCGGTGCGGAAACTGCGGAAATCCCGCCGCAGCTCGCACCAGGCGAACAGCAGGCGCACGGCGGCGAGATAGCCGATCGTCACCGGCCATACGATCCGCGCGCTGTCCCGGCCCTGCTCGTCGCGATAGTGCAGCGCGATCTTGCGGCCGGCGCGGATCGCGGCGCGCACCGCCGCGATGTCGATCGTGTCGGGCGGATGGTTCCAGGCCGGGGCCGTCCCGGCAGTCGGTTCCAGCACGAAGGGGCGCAGCCGTTCGGGCACCGCCGCCGCGATTTTCGCGATCAGGTCGTTGGCAGCCTTGGCCAGCACCGGGTCGCCGCGGCCGGCCACCCATTGCGCGCCGAGCACGGCGGCCTCGATCTCGTCGGGCGTCAGCATCAAGGGCGGCATGTCGAAGCCGCCCTCCAGCACGTAGCCCAGCCCCGCCTCGCCGCGGATCGGCACGCGCTGGCCGATCAGGGTCTGGATGTCGCGATAGATCGTGCGCCTGGACGTCTCGAGCTCGGCGGCAACCGCATCGGCCGTCACCGGGCCGCGGGCGCGGCGCAGGATCTGGATGATCTGGAACAGGCGGTCGGCGGGGCGCATGCGCTACTCTCCCATCATCGCCGGCAGGCGCGCCACCATCGCATCGATCGCCACCCGCACGCGCAGCGGCAGATAGGGGCCTTGCGGCCACAGCGCATGGGTATGGAACGTCATCGGCGTCTGGCCGGTCACGAGCGGCACCAGCCGGCCCTGCGCCACCGGCTCGGCCACCAGCCACCGCGGCAGCCAGGCGACACCCATGCCGGCCAGGGCCGCATCGGCCATCGCCTCGAGGTCGTCGCAGCGGATGCGGGCATGGTCGGGCAGTTCGCGGATGGTGCCGTCGGCCTGCGGGAACGACCAGCGCCGCACCTGGCCGGCACGGCCGTAGGAAATGGTATCGTGGAAGGCCAGATCTTCCAGCGTCGCCGGCGTGCCGCGACGGGCGAGGTAGGCGGGCGCGGCGCAGACGACGATCCGCTGGGAGGCGACCTTGCGCGACCTGAGGCCGGCGACGTCGGGCAGGCCGCCATTGCGCACGGCGATGTCGAACCCCTCCTCCACCAGATCGACCGTGCGGTCGCTGAACGAGAGTTCGAGGTCGAGCCGCGGATAGGTCTTCGCCAGGTCGAACAGCACCGGCGCCACGCAGCGCCGGCCGAACAGCAGCGGCACCGCCACGCGCAGCCGCCCGACCGGTTCGTGCCGCCCGGTCTCCAGCGCCGCCGCGCCGACCTCGATTTCGGCGAGGCCGCGGGCGCAGCGTTCGTGGAACATCTGGCCGTCGTCGGTCAGCGCCAGGCTGCGGGTGGTGCGATGGAACAGGCGGGCGCCAAGCCGGGCCTCCAGCCGGGCCACCGTTTTGGCCACCGCCGAGCGGGACCGGCCGAGGCGCGTGCCCGCGGCGGCGAACCCGCCGGCCTCGGCCACCGCCATGAAGGCGGCGATACCGTCCAGGCGATCGATCATGGGGCCTCCATTGTAGACCTCAAAGCTACAATATCCGGCCGATTCGGCGCCACTGCCGCCATGGGATCACGGCTAACGTCGCCTCGCCACCGATGGAGGACGACGATGAAGCGTTGGGAAATGACGGCCCCGGGCCGCCGCAACCTGGAATTGGCGACGCGGCCGATGCCCGAACCCGGCCCGGGCGAGATCCTGGTCGAGGTCGCCGCGGTGTCGCTGAACTACCGCGACACGCTGGTCATCGAGCACGGCCTGCCGGTCGCGCTGCCCCGGCCGTTCTCGCCGGCCTCCGACATGGCCGGCACGGTGATCGCGACGGGCCCCGGCGTCGACCGCTTCAGGACCGGCGACCGCGTGATCTCCGTCTTCAACCCGGGCTGGGCCGACGGGCCGCCCGCCGGCTCGGGCCGCGACCTCTCGCACGACGTGCTGGGCGGGGCGTTGCAGGGCGTGCTTGCCACCCATCTCGCTTTGCCGCAGGGCTGGGTGGTGGCGGCACCGTCCAGCCTCGACGACGCCGAGGCCGCGACCCTGCCCGTCGCCGGGCTGACCGCCTGGTTCGCGTTGATCGAGCAGGGCCGGTTGCGCGCCGGCGAGACCGTCGTCGTTCAGGGCACCGGCGGCGTCGCGCTGTTCGGCCTGCAGATCGCCGCCGCGCACGGCGCCGACGTGATCGTGACCTCCGGCGATGCCGGCAAACTGGCCCGCGCCATGGCGCTCGGCGCCCGGGCCGGTATCGACCGCCGGGCGGAAGACTGGGTTGCCGCCGTCCACCGCCTGACCGGGGACCGCGGCGCCGACCACGTGCTGGAAATCGTCGGCGGCGCCCATCTCGGCCGTGCCCTCGATGCCGCCGCGATGGGCGGCCGCGTCTCGCTGATCGGCGTCATCGACGGCTTCGAGGTCTCGGCCAGCGCCCTGCCGATGTTCCTGAAGAAACTGACCGTCCAGGGCATCGGCGTCGGCCATGTCCGCGCGCTGCGGGACCTGGTGCGGGCGGTCGACCATCTCGGGCTGAAGCCGGTGATCGACCGCGGCTATCCGCTGGCGGAACTTCCCGCCGCCCTCGACCACCTGGCGCGCGGGCCGTTCGGCAAGGTGGTCGTGACGATGGCTTAGCCGCGGCGTCGCCAGCTGTCATCGCGGGTCAGGGTTTTCGCCGAACGGGCCGAAGGCTTGTTCAGGTGACACCAGCTAAAACTGCTACTCAATCGCCGTGATTACTGGACACGAAATCAATCGAGGCAATATTTCACCGGAATGTGAGGAAAATCAGCGCCCGGACCACTTTCCCGACACTCCACCGATTGACACGATGACCCAAAAGGCAGGCAATAGTCGTACTATGCGTGGAAGCTGCATAGTGGGGACGCGATGGGGCAGCAGGGAATCTTCCTGTCGACATTGCCGGCCGGAAAGGCCGAGCGGCGACTGGCCATCAGTGTAGTTGTATTGTCGGCCGTGGCATTCGCGGTCGCCGTGCCGTTCGCGCAACTGCGCCTGGCGCCCAACCAGGCTTTCATTCCCGCCTACGAAGCCGCGCTCGTCATCATCGACCTGATAACCGCGACGCTGCTGTTCGGCCAGGCCGCCATCCTGCGCTCGCGCAGCCTGATGGCGCTGGCGACCGGCTATCTGTTCACCGGCCTCATCATCATTCCCCATGCGCTGACCTTCCCCGGCCTCGTCACGGCCGAGGGCCTGCTGGGCGCCGGGCCGCAGACGACGGCCTGGCTGTACATGATCTGGCATGCCGGCTTTCCCGTGGCGGTCATCGCCTATGTGCTGATGAAGCGCGGCACCGATGCGCTGGCGGCGGCGACGTCGGGGCGCCGGGCCGTACTGACCCTGATTCCGGCAACGGCCCTGGCCGTGGTGCTGCTGACCCTGCTGACCACCGCGGGCCGGGACGGCCTGCCGCCGATCATGCAGGGCAACGCGTACACCCCGATCATGAACGGCGTGGTGGCGGGCGTCTGGCTGATGTCGGCCGCCGCCCTCGTGGTGTTGTGGAGCCAGACCGAGCGCACCGCGCTCGACATCTGGCTGATGGTGGTGATGTGTGCCTGGCTGGCCGATATCGGGCTCAGCGCGGTGTTCAACGCCGGGCGCTTCGATCTCGGCTTCTACGCCGGGCGCATCTACGGCCTGCTGGCGGCAAGCTTCGTGCTGCTGGTGCTGCTGCTTGAAACCCGGTCGCTCTATGCCCGCGCCATCCGCGAGCTGTCCTTGAGCAACCAGGCGCTGCGCGAGGCCGAGCACCGGCAGCGCCTGCTCGCCGAACGGCTGGAGCGGCGCGTGGCCGAAAGCGATCGCCAGCTCGATGCCGAAACCGCCGAGCGTCACCGCATCCAGGAAACCCTGCTGGAGAGCCAGAAACGCGAGGTGGTCGGGCAACTCGCCGGCGGCGTCGCCCATGACTTCAATAACATCCTGATGGTCGTGATGGGCAATGCCGAGCTTTTGCATCTGCCGGCCCCGGTCGGCGGGCATGACCGCGCGATCGAGGCGATCGAGCGGGCGGCCGAGCGCGGCAGCCGCCTGGTGCGCCAGTTGATGGCCTTCTCGCGCCGCCGCACGCTGCGGCCCGACGTCGTCGACTTCACCGCGCGTTCCGCCGAGCTGGTCGAACTGCTCGGCCGTTCGCTGCGCGGCGACATCAAGGTCGTGCTGACGCTCGACGACGATCTATGGCCGATCTTCTGCGATGCCGACGAACTCGAGCTGGCGTTGCTGAACCTCTGTGTCAATGCCCGCGACGCGATGCCCGACGGCGGCCTCGTCCGCATCACTGGCCGCAACGTCGAACTCGAGGAAGGCCGGTTCGTCGCCCTGGCGGTTATCGATACCGGCACCGGCATCGCGCCCGAAAACCTGGAAAAGGTGTTCGAGCCCTTCTTCACCACCAAGGATGTGGGCAAGGGCACCGGCCTCGGCCTCGCCCAGGTGCATGGCTTCGCGCGCGACTCCGGGGGCTTTGCCACCATCGCCTCGACCGTCGGCGAAGGCACCACCGTCACCCTGCACCTGCCGCGCGCCGACGGCTATGAAACCGTGCCTGACGGCACCGGCGCGGTGACCCATCCGCGCCGGCGCCGCCGCGTGCTGCTGGTCGAGGACGACGACGACGTCGCCTCGCTCGCGACCAAGACCCTGAACATGCTGGGCTGCGAGGCCCAGCATGTGCGCGATGCCCGCACCGCGCTGGCCGTGCTGCTGGGCGGGCAGCGCTTCGACGTGCTGTTCTCGGACCTGATCATGCCGGGCGGCATGGGCGGGCTGGAACTGGCACGCAAGGTACGCCAGCATTTCCCCGGCCTGCCGATCCTGCTCGCCTCCGGTTCGAACGCGGCCGCCGCCGAAACCTCGCGCGACGGCTTTGCCATCATTGCCAAACCCTATCGGGCCGATGCCCTGGCGGTCGCACTCGAACGCGCCTTCCGCGACGCCGCCGACGGCGAGGTCCGCAACACGGCATGACCGCGGGCGTTCCCGGCGCGGCGGACGGCATTTCGGGGTGCCGACGCCAACAACACGGCGGGCTCGCAATATATACCTTGATAGGCTGCGCCAGATTGCCACGGCGCCTTGTCTGGACAGGAGATGCTAGACATACTTTCTCTCCGTAGCAGCCACCCGGGGTCGAGACCTGCGATGCATCCGCTGGCGCGTGAAATCGGCATTCTGCTTGCCCTCAAGGTCGCGGCCCTGGTGGCGATTTTTTTCCTGTTCTTCGCGCCGTCCCAGCGGCCGCATGTCGACACCGGCCGGGTGGCCGACCAGATCCTGGCGAAGGAGCAGCGCCCATGAGCGAGTTCGGTACCGTCGAATTGTCGCGGCTGCAATTCGCCGTCACCGCCCTCTACCATTTCCTGTTCGTGCCGCTGACGCTGGGATTGTCGTTCATCATCGCGATCATGGAGAGCGTGTTCGTGATGACCGGCCGGCCGATCTGGCGCGACATGACCAAGTTCTGGGGCCTGTTGTTCGGCATCAACTTCGCCATGGGCGTCGCTACGGGCATCACCATGGAATTCCAGTTCGGCATGAACTGGTCCTACTATTCGCACTATGTCGGCGACGTCTTCGGCGTGCCGCTGGCAATCGAAGGGATGATGGCCTTCTTCATGGAGGCGACGTTCATCGGCCTGTTCTTCTTCGGCTGGAACCGGCTGTCGCCGCTCAAGCATCTGATGGTTACTTGGGCCGTCGCCATCGCCTCGAACTGGTCGGCCCTGTGGATCCTGATCGCGAACGGCTGGATGCAGAACCCGGTCGGCGCCGTCTTCAACGTCGAGACGATGCGGATGGAGGTGACCTCGTTCTCCGAAATCCTGTTCAATCCGGTCGCCCAGGCCAAGGTCGTGCATACCGTCGCGGCCGGGTATGTCACCGGCTCGATGTTCGTGCTCTCGATCTCGGCCTGGTATCTGCTGCGCCGGCGGCGCCCCGATTTCGCCAAGCGGTCGATGGCCGTCGCCGCCAGCTTCGGGCTCGCCGCCGCGCTGTCGGTCGTCGTGCTCGGCGACGAATCGGGCTATCTGACCTCGCATAACCAGAAGATGAAGCTCGCCGCGATCGAGGCGATGTGGGAGACCCAGCCGGCCCCCGCCTCGTTCACCCTGATCGGCCTGCCCGACGTCGCCGGCCGCACCACGCGCTTCGCCGTCGAGATTCCCTGGGTGATGGGCATCATCGGCACCCGCTCGCTCGACACGCCGATCGAGGGCATCCGGGCGCTGGTCGACCAGGCGAAGACGCGGATCCGCTCCGGCACCATCGCCTACGACGCGCTGGAAAAGATCCGCGCCCGCAGCGGCGACGGCACCACCCGGGCGCTGTTCGATGCCCATGTCAAGGATCTCGGCTATGCGCTGCTGCTGAAGCGCCACATCGCCGATCCGGCGAAGGCGACCGATGCCGAGATCGAGGCCGCGGCCTGGGACACGGTTCCCAACGTGCCGGTGATCTTCTTCTCCTTCCGCATCATGGTCGCCTGCGGCATGTATTTCATCGCGCTGTTCGCGCTGGCCTTCTACCTGTCGGCACGCCACCGGCTGGACCGGTACCGCCTGTTCCTGCATGCCGCCCTCTGGTCGCTGCCGCTGCCCTGGGTCGCGGCCGAACTTGGCTGGATCGTCGCCGAATACGGCCGCCAGCCCTGGATCATCGACGGCGTGCTGCCGACCTTCCTCGCCGCCTCGCCGCTGCAGCCCGCCCAGGTGGCGGGCAGCCTGATCGGCTTCTTCGTCTTCTACTCAGCCCTGCTCGTCATCGACGTCTTCCTGATGCTGAAATACATCCGCCTCGGTCCGGAAAAGGCCCTCGGCCAGCCGGTCGCCCTACCGTCCCAGCGCCTGCAACCCGCCGAATAGAGTACAGCCATGCCGATCCCCCTTTCCTACGAAGACCTTCGCCTGATCTGGTGGGTGCTGCTCGGCGTGCTGCTGATCGGCTTCGCCGTGATGGATGGCTTCGATTTCGGCACCGCCATCCTCTTGCCCTTCGTCGCCCGCACCGACGCCGAGCGACGGGTGGTCATCAACACGGTCGGGCCGGTCTGGGAGGGCAACCAGGTCTGGTTCATCCTCGGCGGCGGGGCGATGTTCGCGGCCTGGCCGCAGGTCTATGCCACGGCCTTCTCCGGCTTCTACGCCGCGCTGTTCCTGGTGCTGGCCGCGCTGATCCTGCGCCCGGTCGGCTTCAAGTTCCGCTCCAAGGTCGAGGATACCGCCTGGCGCGACTGGTGGGACCGCGTGCTGTTCGTGGCCGGCCTGGTGCCGGCGCTGCTGTTCGGCGTCGCGGTCGGCAACGTGCTGCTGGGCGCCCCCTTCCGCCTCGACGACACGATGCGCTCGACCTACGAGGGCGGGCTGATCGGCCTGCTGCAACCCTTCGCCCTGCTCTGCGGTGCGCTGTCGGTCGCTATGCTGGTGATGCACGGCGCCGCCTGGGTCGTGGCCAAGACCGAGGATCGCATCGCGGCGCGCGCGCGCCTCTGGGGCATGGGAACCTCCGTCGTCACGCTGGTCCTGCTGGCCGTCGCGTGGGTGTGGACCGCCGCCCTGCCCGGCCTGCGCATCGTCAGCGGCGCCGACCCGAACGGCCCGTCGAACCCGCTGGCCAAGGTCGTGGTGGTCGAGACCGGGGCCTGGCTGTCGAACTACGCCGCCCATCCCTGGTTTGCCGTCGCGCCCTCGGCCGGCTTCGTCGGGGCGGCGATCGCACTGCTGTGCTTCGTCATGCGGCTGGAACGGCTGGCCCTGGTCTTCTCCGGCACCGCCGTTGGCGGCGTGGTGGCGATGGCCGGCGTCGGCATGTTTCCGTTCCTGCTGCCCTCCAGCCTCGATCCCCGCTCCAGCCTGACGGTATGGGATGCCTCGGCCAGCCGGCCGACCCTGTTCGTCATGCTGATCGCGGCAATCGTCTTCATCCCCATCATCCTCGCCTACACCGCCTGGGTATACCGGGTGATGCGCGGCAAGGTCACCGCCCGCGACATTGCCGCCGACAGCCACGGCAATTATTGAGAAGGAGGTCTCCCGATGTGGTATTTCTCCTGGGCCCTGGGGCTGGCGCTCGCCTGCACCTTCGGCATCCTCAATGCGATCTGGTATGAGTTGACCGAAGACGATGGCCGATATCCGGAACAACGACGCCCCGACCAAAACCCCCGCCGCTGAACCGAGCGCCGCTTCGGCGCTGATCAAGCTGGCGCTGGAAGCAGGCCCCCTGGTCGTCTTCTTCATCGGCAACGCCAAGTTCGGGATCTACCACGCCACGGCGGCCTTCATGGTGGCGATGGTCGTGGCGCTGGCCGCATCCTGGGCAATGACCCGCAAGCTGCCGATCATGCCGCTGGTCGGCGCGATCTTCGTCGTCATCTTCGGCGGATTGACCCTGATCCTGCAGGACGAGCTGTTCATCAAGCTCAAGCCGACCATCGTCAACCTGCTGTTCGCCGCCATCCTGTTCGGCGGGCTGATCATGCGCCGGCCGCTGCTGAAGCCGCTGCTGGGCGCCGCGCTGAGCCTCGACGACCGTGGCTGGGATATCCTGACCCGGCGCTGGGCGATTTTCTTCGTCGTGCTGGCGATCTTGAACGAGGTGGTCTGGCGCGGCTTCTCGACCGAATTCTGGATCTCGTTCAAGCTGTTCGGGATCATGCCGCTGACGCTGCTGTTCGGCATCGCCCAGATGCCGCTGATCAAGCGCCACATGCCGGCCGAGGCCTGACGCCCGCGGCGGGAAACCGCCGGGGGCCTCGGGCCCCCGGCGTAAACGTCGGAAGACCTGAGCCTTCCTGGATTAAGCGTCCCGCTTGCCGCCCAGCAGCACGTCCAGCCGACCGCCGCTCTGATCGACACCATCGGCGTAGAGATCGATCTTTGCGCGCGTATCGGAAATGTCGAGGTCGCGCAGGGCCAGCTGGCCGATGCGATCCTGCGCCGTGAAGATGGTGCTGCTGCGCTCCATGCTCAGGCGTTCCGGCGCATAGGTCAGATGAGGGCTGGCCGTTTCGAGGATCGAGTAATCGTCGCCGCGACGAAGCTCGAGGGTCACCTCGCCGGTGATCGCCTTGGCGACCCAGCGCCACAGCGAATCGCGCAGCATCAGGGCCTGCGGATCGAACCAGCGCCCCTCGTAGAGCAGGCGGCCCAGCCGCCGGCCGGAATCGCGATAGGTCTCGATCGTCTGCTGGTTATGCACGCCGGTCACCAGACGCTCGTAGGCGATGTGGATCAGCGCCATGCCGGGCGCCTCGTAGATCCCGCGGCTCTTGGCTTCGATAATCCGGTTTTCGATCTGGTCGGAAACGCCCAGGCCATGGCGGCCGCCGATCTCGTTGGCCTTGGCAAACAGTTCGGTCAGGGTGCCGAAGCGCTGGCCGTTGATCGCGACCGGCAGCCCGGCCTCGAACGCGACCGTTACCCGCTCCGGCGCGACCTTGACGTCGGCGTCCCAGAAGCGGACCGACATGATCGGCTCGACGATGTAGAGGCCCTTGTTCAGGAACTCGAGATCCTTGGCCTCGTGCGTCGCGCCCAGCATGTTGGCGTCGGTCGAGTAGGACTTCTCCGCCTTCAGCTTGAAATCGAGCTTGCGCTCGGTCAGCCAGGCGCTCATCTCGGAACGGCCGCCCAGCTCGGAGACGAATTTCCGGTCGAGCCACGGCTTGTAGATCTGCAGCGCGGGATTGCACAGAAGGCCGTAGCGGTAGAACCGCTCGATATCGTTGCCCTTGTAGGTCGAGCCGTCGCCCCAGATCTCGACGCCGTCCTCGGCCATGGCCTGGACAAGCAGCGTGCCCGTCACCGCGCGGCCCAGCGGCGTCGTGTTGAAGTAAGTCCTGCCGGCGGTCGAGACGTCGAAAGCGCCGCAGGCGATCGCGGTCAGGCCTTCGCTGACCAGGACTTCGCGCGCATCGACGAGGCGGGCTTCGACAGCGCCGTATCGCTTGGCGATATCCGGGATTACGCTGCAATCCTTCTCATCGGGCTGGCCAAGATCAGCAGTATAGGCATAGGGCAGCGCCCCGTTCTCGCGCATCCAGGCAACAGCGGTACAAGTATCCAATCCGCCAGAAAACGCGATACCGACCCGCTTTCCCTTTGGAATTTCGGACAAAATCCGTGCCATACTCTGTACCCTTCATCTGGTTCGTGCGCAAAAACAAGTCTTCAGCGATGGAGATATTCAACGCCCCTTGCTTGTTTCCGGAACGATGCCATCTTCTGATCGACGCTTGCCGCAATCTATCACAAGGCGGCGCCCCCCGGTCAATCCACCGCTGGAACCCGGGTACGATCTCGCCGGCTCAGGCAAAGCACAGTGGCGGCGACCTTTTCACCGTGTCCCGATGATTGCCGGCGGGATAATCTGGCGCGTTATCGATCGAATTCCGATCCCGTCCAAGCTGTTCGGGATCATGCACCCCGGCTGATGCCTGAGAGGTTCTGTTCCGTGAAGATTTCTGCCGAATTCGACGGCGGCAACATCGATTGCCTGGCCTGTGACGATCCCGCCGATATCCGCCTGGCCATCCGCGCCGACGGCGCGGCCGATTTTCGCCAATGGTTCTATTTCCGCCTGACCGGCGCCAAGGGCCGGGCGTGCGTGCTGCGGCTGACCAATGCCGGCGGTTCGTCCTACCCCGGCGGCTGGGAAGGCTATCGCGCGGTCGCCTCCCACGACCGGCGCGACTGGTTCCGGGTCGAGGATACGTCCTACGAGGGCGGCGTGCTGACCATCCGCCACAAGCCCGAGGCCGATCAGGTCTATTTCGCCTATTTCGCGCCCTATTCGCGCGAGCGCCATGCCGATTTCGTCGCCGAATGCGCCGGCCGGCCCGGTGTCGCGCTGGACGTGCTGGGCACGACCCTCGACGGCCAGGACCTCGACTACCTGCGCATCGGCGAGCCTGCCGGGACCAGGCCGAACCTGTGGGTGATCGCCCGCCAGCATCCCGGCGAGACCATGGCATCCTGGTGGATGGAAGGTTTCCTGCGCCGCCTGCTCGACCCCGCCGATCCGGTCGCCCGCAGCCTGCGGGCCCGGGCCACCTTCCACGTGGTGCCCAACATGAACCCCGACGGCTCGCGCCGCGGCCATCTGCGCACCAATGCGGCCGGCGCCGACCTCAACCGCGAATGGGGCGTGGCGACGCTGGAGCGCAGCCCGGAAGTCTTCCTGGTGCGCGAGGCGATGCGCGACCGCGGCATCGATTTCTGCCTCGACGTCCACGGCGACGAGGTGCTGGCCTACAACTTCCTGGTCACCGCCTTCGGCATCCCGTCGCTGACCGAGCGGCAGCGGCAATTGCATCTCGACTATGCCGAGGCGCTGGTCCGCGCCAGCCCCGATTTCCAGACCGCGAAGGGTTACCCGCCCTCGGCGCCGGGCAAGGCCAATCTGGCGCTGTGTTCGAACTACCTCGCCGAAACCTTCGGCTGCCTTGCCATGACGCTCGAACAGCCGTTCAAGGACACGATCGAGACGCCGGATGCGCGCGCCGGCTGGTCGCCGGAACGCGCCGACCGGTTGGGCATGGCCAATCTCGATGCGATGCTGGCGGTGGTGGATCGCCTCAAGGAGCGGTAAGGCCGGCCACCAGATAAGCCAGCGACCCTTCGACGAGTTCGCTGCGCGCCCGGAAATCCTCGCCGAGCTTGTTGTCGAGCACGAGCACGGCGAGGCCGTGCAGCATCGACCAGCAGGCAGTGGCCGCCGCCGGCTCGGGCCGCAGGCGGGCGACGGCCGTGTCGATCCGGGCATAGGTCGCCCGCCCCGCCTCCTGCACCGAGGCGACCGCCGAGAGATCGGCGAGCGTCGAGCCGAACATCAGCCGGAACAGCGCCGGATGATCGATGGCGAAACCGACATAGGCCGCGCCCAGCGCGGTGAGTTGCTTGGCCGGGCCCTGTTCGGCCATCGCATCCTCGGCCAGGCCCAGATCGGTGTCGAGCAAGGCAAAACCCGCCTCGGCCACCGCCGCCAGCACCGCCTGGCGGTCGGCGAAATGGGCATAGGGGGCGGTCGCGGAAACCCCGGCCTCACGCGCCAGGCGGCGCAGCGAAAGATCGGCGACACCCTCGGTTTCCAGGAGGTCGAGGGCGACGCCGATCAGGGCGTTCCGCAGGTCGCCATGGTGGTAGGGCCGGCGCTCGGCCCGGGCTTGCGATCTGGACATCGCTGAGATCTAGCGATAAGGCCCTGAAATCACAACCCGTTCTTCTGACCCGTGCTGTAATTTCCGGTTTCGCCCGGCGGATTGACGGCCGGCGGCCCCAGCGGCCGGCCGGCCGACTCGCGCCAGGCATGCAGCGCCCAATGGACGCTGGGGAAGGCCAGGTCGGTCCAGGGGATCTCGGTCCAGGCGAACAGCCGGACTTCCAGCGATTCCGGCCCGGCGGCCAGGATCGGCTCGGCCAGCCTGGCGCGATAGATCAACTGCACCTGGCTGATGCGCGGGATGTTGTAGACGGCGAGCAGGCCGTCGATGGCGATGATCGCCCCGGCCTCCTCCTCCGCCTCGCGCGCGGCACCGGCCTCCGACGTCTCGCGCTCTTCCATGTAGCCGGCAGGCAGGGTCCAGAACCCCGAACGCGGCTCGATCGCCCGGCGGCACAGGAGGATGCGGCCATCGTCGCCCTCGACCACCGCCCCCACGACGATCTTGGGGTTGGCATAGGCGATGTAGCCGCAATCCCCGCAGACCAGCCGCTCCCGATTGTCGCCGTCGGGAACCTTGCGGGTGAAATGCGGGGGCGCCGGGATCGTCATGGCCGAAACTGTGCCTGCGCGCGGGCAGGCTTGTCCAGCCTCGCTACGGCTGGGCCTGTCAGGGTTGCGCCGGGGATTTCGGCCGCTGCCAATGATATTCGGGGGTTTCGCAATCCCGGCAGGCGACGTCGTCGACCGGCCGGCCCGTCACGGCGGCGGTGAACCAGTCGAGGAAGCGCACGCCATTGGTCTGATAGGTGTAGAGCCGGTCCAGCACGTAGGGGCGCCCGCGATTATCGAGCGCATTCGCAGCCGGCACGCCCGCGTAGTAGCCGCCGATGACGGCTTCGTCGTGCCCCCAGTTGGTATAGCTGCGGAAATTGGGCACACGCGCCCGGATATAGGCATGCGCCTCGTCCAGGTTCGCCGCGACATCCGGTTTGGCCACGCCCATCGCCCGCATGAACAATGCCTGGATGGCGTCGTGCCTTTCATTGTACTGATGGAAGGTGATGCCGGGATTGAGCCTGGCCGCCCTGACATAGAGATCCTCGAGCGTCAGGCCGTCCACCCGCAGGTCTTCGAAGCCCTTGACCCGCTTCAGGACATTGGCCGTCCCCCAGGCCTTGAACGGGGGCGCGAGCTTGTCGCCGACCCGATAGGCGCCGCCGCCATCGGCCAGATGGTTGACCGCGGCGTCCGGATAATGCTGGGCGACGATATGGGTATAGAGGGGCGAGGCGATCGCGCCCGCGCTCCAGCCCAGCACCGCGACGGCCTTGGGATCGCGATAGGTGCCGAACATCCACTCCAGCGCGGCCATCGCGTTCTCGTAACCCTTGTGCAGGACCTGCGCCTTGCCCGCCGGCCGGCCGTTCAGCGCCGGGACGTCATAGGTGGCGACCGCGTCGCCGAGGAAGACGTCGCCGTTGCAGGTGGGCAGGTAGACCAGGGTATAGCCGGCGAGCGGGTTTTCCGGATTGTCCGTGTCGAAGACCCCGCCGGACTTGCTCGGATCCTGCTCGAGCCCGGCATTGGGCCGGTAGAACGGTTTGCCGTGCAGCGCGCAGTTCTCGCCCGACCAGCAGGCACCGCCGCCGGACAGGATGACGGCGAGTTTCTTCGGGTCGCCCTCCCTGGCCCAGAAGGAATAGGGCGTGCCCTGCGAACAGCCGGGCGCCCCAGCCGGCAGCACGTTGCGCCAGCCTTCGGCGGCCTGGGCGGCAGTGCCGCAGATGGCCGCCGCGAGTGCCGCGGCCGCCAGGGCCCCGCGCCGGAGAGATCGAGTGAGTTCGAGTTGCATGATGGCCTCCCTTGAAGACCGTCATTGAATAGGCTGCTTCGCCGGACCGGCGCCAGACGCACAGGATGCACAAAACTGTTGCACCGAACGCTAGGTCTCCGGCGATCGATCGCCTAAGCTCGGTCGATGGACGACCTCGACCTGAACCTTCTCCGGGCCCTCGATGCCTTGCTGACCGAGGGCAGCGTGACCGGGGCGGCCCGGCGCCTCGGCCTCAGCACCTCGGCCATGAGCCGCAGCTTGACGCGGCTGCGGGCGGCCACCGGCGATCCGCTGCTGGTACGGGCCGGCCGCAGCCTCGTGGCCACGCCGCGTGCGATCGAGATACGCGAAGACGTGCATGAACTGACCCGGCATGCGCGCGCGATCCTCAGCCCGCAGGTCGCCCGGCTGGATCTCGCCGCGCTGGATCGGACCTTCACGATCCGCGCCAGCGAGGGATTCGTGGCCCTGCTCTCGGTGCCGCTGGTCGCCGCCGTCGCGGCGGCGGCACCGCTGGTCCGCCTGCGCTTCGCGCCCAAGCCGATCAAGGATGCAGGCCCGCTGCGCGAAGGCCAGGTCGATCTGGAGATCGGGGTGCTCGGCGCGTTCGCGCCGGAAGTGCGCGCCACGTCGCTCTTTCGCGACACGTTCGCCGGCGCGGTCCGGACCGGCCATCCCCTGCTGAGCGGCCCGATGACGCCGGAACGCTTCGCCGCCTGCAGCCATGTCGTGGCATCGCGCAAGGAGACCGTGACCGGGCCGGTCGACCAGGCGCTGGACCAGCTCGGGCTCAGGCGAAGGATCGCGGCCGTGGTGCCTGGCCACCTCGATGCGCTGCGCATCGCCCGCCGGTCGGACTTCGTCGCGCTGGTCCCGCGCTCATGCCTGGGCAGCGCGATGATCAGCGTCGAGCCGCTGATCGAAGGCCTGGTCGGTTTCGACCTGCCGGTCCGGACACCCGAAATCAGCGTCTCCGCCATGTGGCACCCGCGCCTCGATGCCGATCCGGCCCAACGCTGGCTGCGCGAAACCGTGATCGCGGTCTGCCGCGAGGCGGTGCCGCGCCGGTGAGGCGGCCGGGCTTGTGTGGCCAGGCTTGTCCGACATGGGCGGCCCGGGCCAAGATCGCCCCATGACCGATATCCGCCTGGCCATCCTTTCCGACCTGCATCTCGATGTCCGCCGGCGCCTGGCCGAGAAGAACGGCGCCGATCCCGATCAGGCCATCGCCGCGATCTCGACCGCCACCCGCGCTGCGGTCGACGGCGCCGACCTCGTCGTGCTGGCCGGCGACGTCGCCAACGGGGCGCGCGGCATTGCCTGGGCGGCGGCGACGTTCGCCGGCCTGCCCGTCGCCTACGTCTCGGGCAACCACGAGTTCTACAATCACCACCATGCCGAACTGATGGCGGAATTCCGCGCCTCGGCCACGGCCGCCGGCATTCATTTCCTCGACGGGGATACCCGCACGCTGGCAATCCGCGGCCGGCGCCTGCGCCTGCTCGGCTGTACCGCCTGGACCGATTACCAGCTCTACGGCGCCGACGTCGCCGCGACGACCCGCCGGCGCGCGGCCGATCTGATGTACGACCACAAGCGCATCCGCTTCGGCGACGGGCTGTTCCGGCCGGAGGATGCCGCCGGGCTGCATGAAACGGCGATCGGCTGGCTCGACCGGGAACTCGGGCGTTTCCACGACGGACCGACGGTGGTCATCACCCATCACGCGCCGGCGCCGCTTTCGGTCGCGCCGCGCTTTGCCGGCGACAGCCTGTCGCCGGCCTTCGCCTCCGATCTCACCGCGCTGATGACGCGCCACGCCCCGCCGCTGTGGATCCACGGCCATACCCATCACAACGTCGATTACCGGGTGGGCGACACCCGGGTTGTCAGCCATCAATGGGGTTATCCCGGCGAAGGCCTGCCGGAGGGGTGCCTGACCGTTAACGTGTGAGGCTTGCCGGCCCCCGGCCTTCGCGGTAAACGCTGTAGATCATGAGCGCGCCCCTGATCGGCCTGACCCTCGACTCGGAAGAGCCCGGCGGGTATTCGAAATTTCCCTGGTATGCCCTGCGCCAGAACTATTGCGGCGCGGTGGCGGCGGCCGGCGGCGTGCCGCTGCCCTTGCCGCATGAGCCGGGCCTGGTCGGCCATTACCTCGACCTGCTCGACGGGCTGATCGTCACCGGCGGCGCCTTCGACGTCGACCCCGCCCTGTTCGGCGATGCCAGCCGGCATGACACGGTCAAGCTGAAGACCGCGCGCACCGAATTCGAATTCGCGCTGATCCGCGGCGCCCATCAGCGCGACATGCCGATCCTGGGCATCTGCGGCGGCGAGCAGCTTCTCAATGTCGTGCTGGGCGGCAGCCTGGTCCAGCATATCCCCGACGAATTTCCCGAGGGTTTCGCCCACGAACAGCCGAACCCGCGCAACGAACCGGGCCACGACGTCGTGGTGACGGCGGGCACGCTGCTGCATCGCATCGTCGGGGCCGACCGCCTGCCGGTGAATTCGGCCCATCATCAGGCGATCCGCGCGCCCGCCCCGGGCTGCATCGTCAACGCCGTGGCCGAGGACGGCGTCGTCGAAGGCATCGAGGATCCCTCTCGCCGCTTCTGCATCGGGGTGCAGTGGCATCCCGAATTCGCGATCAATGCGGGCGACGTGGCGCTGCACCGCGCGCTGATCGCGGCGAGTGCCGCGGCATGAGCGAGACGCGCGGCGGCGAACGCATCGCCAAGATCATCGCGCGCGCCGGCATCGCCTCGCGCCGCGATGCCGAGAAGCTGATTACGGAGGGCCGCGTCGCGGTCGACGGCAAGGTCCTGTCGTCGCCCGCCTACAACGTGGTGCCGGGCCAGACCGTGACGGTCAACGGCAAGCCGCTGCCGGAGGCCGAGCCGAGCCGGCTGTGGCTCTATCACAAGCCCAAGGGGCTGGTGACCAGCCATCGCGATCCGCAAGGGCGCCCGACGGTATTCGCCAGCCTGCCCGCGGGCCTGCCCCGCGTCATCTCGGTCGGCCGGCTGGATTTCAATTCCGAAGGGCTGCTGCTGCTGACCAACGACGGCGAGATCGCCCGGCGGATGGAGCTGCCCTCGACCGGCTGGCTGCGCCGCTATCGCGTGCGCGTCCACGGCGCGCCCGACCAGAAGATCCTCGACCGGCTCGACCAGGGCATCACCGTCGACGGCATCGCCTACGGCTCGATCAAGGCGGCGGTCGACAAGGTCCAGGGTTCGAACACCTGGCTGACCATGACCCTGCGCGAAGGCAAGAACCGCGAGATCCGCAAGGTGCTCGAATTCTTCGGCATGCCGGTCAGCCGCCTGATCCGCGTCGCCTACGGCCCGTTCCAGCTCGGCCAGCTCGAGGAAGGCGCGGTCAAGGAAGTCGCGGGCAAGGTGCTGCGCGAGCAGCTCGGCCTGAAGAAGGGCGAGAAGGTGAAGACGGAACCCGAGCGTGCGGATCGTCGGCGGTAAGTATCGCGGCCGCAAGCTCGAGACCGGCCCCGACCAGCTGATCCGACCGACCAGCGACCGCACGCGCGAGGCGCTGTTCTCGATCCTCGCCCATAATGCCGAGCTGGCGCCGCTGGATGACGAGCGCCCGGCCTGGCCGCGCGATGCCCGGGTGCTCGATGCCTGCGCCGGCACCGGTGCCTTCGGGCTGGAAGCCTGGTCGCGCGGCGCCGCCCTGGTCGCCTTCATCGAGAAGGCCCCGGCCCATTGCCGGCTGATCGAACGCAACGCCCGCGGCTGCGGCATCGAGCGGCCGCAGGTGTTCCAGCGCGACGCGACCGCGCCCGGCAAGGCGCCCGCCCCCTTCGACCTCGTCTTCACCGACCCGCCCTATGCCGACGGGCTGGTGCCGCAGATCCTGACGGCGCTGGCAATGCAGGGCTGGATCGCGCCCGGCGCGCTCGTCGTCGCCGAAATCCCGGCGAAGAGCGACCTGTCGGCCCCCGCCGGTTTCGCCGCCCTGGACGAACGGGTCTATGGCGCGGCCAAGCTCGTCTTCCTGCGCCAGCGCTGACGATGCGGGCGATCGTACTCGCCCTGGGCTTCGGCCTTGTCGCCCTGCCCGCCCCGGCCGCCGAACCGATCCGCGTGTCGGTCGGCGGCGTGTTCGAAGGCTATCTGGTCGGCATGGACCAGCAGGACGGCGTCGGCCAGCCGGGCTTCGGCCGGCGCGATTTCGCGATCTACCGCCGTTCGCGCCTGACCTTCGCCGGCGACACCCTGCTCGACGACGGGTCCAAGACGGGCTTCCGCATCGTGCTGCGCGGCGAGGCGCATCAGCGCAACCAGGTCGACCAGTCCTGGGTGTTCCTCGAACATGCCTTCGGCCGGTTCGAGCTGGGCCGGGTGCGCAGCGCCGCCTATCTGATGCATTACGCGATGCCGGGTATCCAGGGCGCCGGCGATCCCTGGCTGATCAACCGGCCGGCCGGCGATTTCACCGGGCTGGTGATCCCGCCGGCCAATCTCGCCCGCCGCTCGTCGAGCTTCGTCGATTCCCCGAAAAGCGCCCGGCTGGTCTATTACAGCCCGCGGATCGAGGGGGTGCAGATCGGCCTGTCCTATGCGCCGGACGGCTGCATCGCCGCGCCCGGCAACTACGATTCGCCGACCCAGAACGGCCCGACCGTCAGCCCGAACTGCCCGGGCACGATCGACAATGCCTTCCAGGGGTCCGACGACCTGGGCCAGCAGGGCGACCGGGTCTCGGTCGGGATCAACTACGTGCGCAAGCTCGGCGCCGTCGAGCTGGCGCTGTCGGCCGGCTATCTCGCCGCGCGGGTCGAAAATACGGGCGGCGGGCGCTTTCGCGACCAGCAGGCCTGGAACATCGGCGGCCAGCTGCGCCATGCCGATTTCATCCTGGGCGCCGCCTTCAAGTCGGACAACCACGGCACGGTGCGCGCCGCGACCACGCCGGTCCAGGGCCGCGAGACCGACTGGAATATCGGCCTGGTCCGCCTCGCCGGCCGCTGGCGCTACGGCATCGGTTATGCGGCGACGCGGGTTGCCGCACTCGACACCACCGGCACCGCGCTCGGCGACGACCGCTACCGCGCCGTCGAGATCGGCGGTTCCTACGAGCTCGGCCCCGGCGTCTCCCTGACCGCTGGCACCGAATTCGAGCGCTGGACCAGCTACACCGTAAACCCGCGCGCCGCCAACCGCGGCTGGGTCTGGCAGGCCGGCGTGCTGGCGCGGTTCTGACGGCCTATTTGCGGCCGAACAGCCGCTCGATATCGCCGAGCTTCAGGGTGACGTAGGTCGGGCGGCCGTGATTGCACTGGCCCGAATTGGGCACCCGCTCCATCTCGCGCAGCAGCGCGTTCATCTCCTCGGCCGACAGCCGCCGGCCGGCGCGCACCGAACCGTGGCAGGCCATGGTGGCGCAGACATGGTCGAGGCGTTCCTTGAGCCCGAGGCTCTGATCCATCTCGGCCAGTTCGTCGGCGAGGTTGCGGATCAGGCCGTGCACGTCGCTCTGGCCCAAGGCCGCCGGCGTCTCGCGCACCAGGATGGCGCCGGGGCCGAAGGCTTCGATGACCAGGCCGAGCTCGGCGAATTCCTCGGCCCGCGCCGCCAGCCGGTCGGCGTCGCCGGCATCGAGCTCGACCACTTCGGGCAGCAGGAGCATCTGGCGGGCGACGCCGCGGCCGGCCAGTTCCACCTTCATCCGCTCGTAGACCAGCCGCTCATGGGCGGCGTGCTGGTCGACGATGACGATGCCCTCGGCGGTCTGGGCGACGATGTAGGTGCCGTGCAGTTGCGCCCGGGCCGCGCCCATCGGGTGCAGTTCGGCCATCGCCTCCTGCGGCGGCATTTCGGCCCGCGCCGAGGGTTGGGCGACGCTGCCGGCCAGCGGCGCCTGGTAGGCGGCGGCCTGTTCGCGCAGCGCATAGGACGGGGTCGATCCGCCGGGGCGCGGCTGCCACTGGAATTGCGGCGCGGCCGGCAACTCGCGCTGGCGCGCCAGCATGTCCAGCGCGACGGCGGTGTTGCTGGTCGAGGCGCGCTGGCCGGCGGCGCCGGCAAGGGCATGGCGGATGGCGCCGACGATCAGCCCGCGGATCGCCTGGCCGTCGCGGAAGCGCACCTCGGCCTTGGCCGGGTGGACGTTGACGTCGACGATGTCGGGCGGCAGATCGAGGAACAGCGCCACCACCGGATGGCGGTCATGGGCCAGCACGTCCATGTAGGCGCCGCGAATGGCGCCGAGGAACAGCTTGTCGCGCACCGGGCGGCCGTTGACGCAGAGATACTGGTGGCGCGCGGAGCCGCGGTTGAAGGTCGGCAGGCCGACGAAGCCGGTCAGCCGCACGCCATCGCGATTGGCATCGATGCGCACCGCGTTCTCGGCGAAGTCGCGGCCCAGGATCTGGGCCAGCCGCTCGAGCCGCGCCTCGAACAGGTCGCCTTGCGTCGCGTCGAGGCGCAGCACGACGCGGCCGGCATCGGACACGGTGAAGCCGACATCCGGATGGGCCATGGCCAGCCGGCGGATATGGTCGAGCGCATGGTCGAGCTCGACCCGGTCGGCCTTGAGGAATTTGAGCCGCGCCGGCGTCGCATGAAACAGGTCGCGCACCTCGACCCGGGTGCCCGGCGGATGGGCGGCGGGCCGGGGCCCGTCGAGGCGCCCGCCGTCGACGGTGAGGGCGAAGGCGGTGTCCTGGCCGCGCGGGCGCGACACCAGGGTCAGGCGGGAGACCGCGCCGATCGAGGGCAAGGCTTCGCCGCGGAAGCCGAGGAAGCCGATGCAGGTCAGGTCGTCGTCGGGCAGCTTGGAGGTGGCGTGGCGTTCGACCGCCAGCACCAGGTCGTCGGCCGTCATGCCGCGGCCGTCATCGACCACCGAGATCTCGGCCTTGCCGCCGCTGCGCAAGGAGACCTCGATGCGCCGGGCGCCGGCATCGAGGGCGTTCTCGACCAGTTCCTTGAGCGCGCTGGCCGGCCGCTCGACCACCTCGCCGGCGGCGATCTGGTTGACCAGCGTCTCCGGCAGGCGGCGCAGGACGGGTGCGCTCACCCCTGCACCGCCCCCCGCGGCGAGAGCAGGCCGTAGATCGCCGACAAGAGGTCGCGTTCCGGCGCGTTGCCGGGGATCACCGCGTCGAACCCGGGCACCGAGTTCGCGCGCAGCAGGTCGGTCATCGTCGGCGGCACCAGCAGCAGCGCCGGGAAATCGTAATCGCAGGAACCGCGCGCGGTGATCACCGCCAGCGGCGCCTGCAGGTCGTCGGTGTTGTAGGAGATCAGCACGAGATCGGGCGCGCCCGAGGCCACCGCATCGATCAGCGCCCGGCCCGACCGCAGGCGCTCGACGCCGATGCCTGACTTCTCCAGCGCGGTCAGCGCGGGTTCGATCGCGACCTCGCCGTTGCTGACCGCGACGATGCGTACCGACGGCGCCGCGACCGCAGCCGTCGGCGCTACGGCTTCGGCCTCGTCGTCCGGCCTGGTCAGGCGGCGATAGAGCTTGACCATCTGCTGGTCCTTGAGCGCGCGCATGCGCGCGACCTGGGCCAGCCGCGAATCGACCACCGCGATCAGGAGATCGGCATCGATCGGCTTGGTGACGTAATCGTCCACGCCCAGCGCGCGGCCGGCGATGATGTCCTTCCGCTCGGACAGGCCGGACAGGAAGATGAAGGGCATGTCGGCGAACCGGCGATGGTTGTCGCGCAGCGCCTTGAGAAAGGCGAAGCCGTCCATCTCCGGCATGGTGATGTCGGAGACGACCAGGGCCGGCTTGTGCCGCAGCACCGCCTCGAGCCCTTCGCGGCCGTTGGTGGCGGTGATCAGCTCATGCCCCGCATCCTTCAACGCCAGGCAAACCAGGCGCAGCAGGGTCGGATCATCCTCGACTGCCAGGATCAGGGCCATCTTACCGCTTCCAACAGGGCGACCATCAGCTCAACCCGGCCGATAGTGGCATGTGAGTACCGTATCGCCAAGCCGCCGGTCAGAAGATCCCTTCGAGCAGTGCCCGGTCGCGCCGGCGGATCGTCGGCGTGTTGCCGGTGGTCGGCGGATCGCCGGCCGAGGCGGTGGCGCGCAGGCGCTGGGCCTCGGCCGGGGCGTTGACGATGGTGCCCGGCGGCTCCGGCTTGCGCCAGAACAAGAGCGTGTCGACGAAACTCTTGTCCTTCTCGATGAACTGCGACAGTTCCGCGTTCACCACCTGGCGGATATTGGGATCGACCTTGTCGGCACCGGCGAGCTTGAGGAAATCCTCCTCCGCGATGGTCGTCCCGGCCGCCGTGCCGGACGTCGACGCGCCCAGGGTCGACGCCGCCTTCTGCCGCGGATCGGTCTCGACGCGCGAGGGGGCGCCCGGTTCGGGCGGGCGCAGGGTGAAATCGGGCGGCAGCACCAGCGGCGCCTTGGTCAGCACCGCGAACTCATCGGGCGGCTTCTTCGACGGCCCGAAGGTGGAACGCAGCGTGTCGCAACCGCCGAGCATGGCCGTGGCGGCCACCAGGCCCAGAAGCGCCATCGGGCGCAGGCAACGAGATATCGGCATGGACGGCATTTTACCGGCTCTCCCGCTTGGCAAACAGCGATTCGGCAACCAGCAGCCCGACCCCGCAGACGATCGCCGCATCAGCGAAGTTGAAGGCCGGCCAATAATGATTGCCGATGTGGAAATAGAAGAAGTCGGCGACGGCGCCGAGGCGCACGCGGTCGGCGATATTGCCGATCGCCCCGCCGATCACCAGCCCCAGGGCCAGCGCGATCCAGCGGCTGCGCGCCCGCCACAGCCAGCCGATCAGGAACAGGGTGATGGCGCCCGATACCGCGATCAGGATCCAACGCTGGCCCGATTCGCCATTGTTGAACAGGCCGAAGCTGACCCCGTAGTTCCAGACCATGACGAGGTCCATGAACGGGGTGACCGCCAGGCCCC
Source organism: Pseudomonadota bacterium (assembly GCA_023433835.1). Taxonomy (GTDB): domain Bacteria; phylum Pseudomonadota; class Alphaproteobacteria; order Ferrovibrionales; family Ferrovibrionaceae; genus JAFKFH01. The sequence continues at coordinate 39,740 of JAEYTW010000538.1, forward strand.
CCGGATATTCCTTCATCAGGTTGATCAGGGCGTCCTTCGAACCCTGATCGGCCGCGATGACGAGTACGGCGACGAGAATACCCAGGAGGCGCATCGCGTCAGGCCACCGCGTCGGCGCAGCGGGCGCAGAGATCGGGATGGTCCTTGACCAGTCCGACCTCGGGCAGAACCCGCCAGCAGCGCAGGCACTTAGCGCCCTCGGCCAGCGCCGGGGCGACGGCCACGCCCTCGACATCGGCCAGGCGGAACGCCCCGTCCGGCGCCGGATCGGTCGTCAGACTGATGCGCGAGGTGATGCAGATCTCGGCGAAATCGATGCCGTCGAGGGCGGCGAGATCCTCCGCCGTCACATGCACCACCGGCTGGGCCTGCAGGCTGGCGCCGATGCGCTTGGCGGCACGCTCGACCTCGAGCGCGCCGGTGACGACGCGGCGCACCTTGCGGATCCGCTCCCACTTCGCGGCAAGCGCCGGATCGAGCCAGTCGGCGGGCGTGGCCAGGAAGACTTCGGCATGGACCGAGCCGTCCTCCGACGGATGGCGCTGCAGCCAGGCTTCCTCCGCGGTGAAGCAGGTGAAGGGCGCAAGCCAGCGCACCAGCCGCTCGAACACCTCGTCCATCACGGTGCGGGTGGCCCGCCGCGCGACCGAGCCCGGCGCGTCGCAATAGAGCGCATCCTTGCGGATGTCGAAGTAGAAGGCCGAGAGGTCGACCGTGCAGAACTGGTGGATGGCGACGAACATGCGGTGGAAGTCGAAATCGCCGACCGCCTCGCGCACCAGCTGGTCGAGCTCGGCCAGCCGGTGCAGCATCAGCCGCTCGAGTTCCGGCATTTCCGCCGCCGGCAGCCGCTCGGCCTCGCTCCACCCGGCCAGCGCGCCCAGGAGGTAGCGGAAGGTGTTGCGCAGGCGGCGATAGGAATCGACCTGGGCCTTGATGATCGCCGGGCCGACGCGCAGATCCTCGGTATAGTCGGACGAGACCACCCACAGGCGCAGGATGTCGGCGCCGTTCTGGTCGATCACTTCCTGCGGCTCGACGCCATTGCCCAGCGACTTCGACATCTTGCGGCCTTCGCCGTCGACGATGAAGCCGTGGGTCAGCACCGCCTCGTAGGGCGCGCGGCCGCGGGTGCCGCAGGATTCCAGCAGCGACGAATGGAACCAGCCGCGATGCTGATCGGAGCCTTCGAGGTACATCGACGCCGGCCATTTCAGGTCGGGGCGCTGCTCCAGCACGAAGGAATGGGTCGATCCGGAATCGAACCAGACGTCGAGGATGTCCTTGACCTGTTCGTACTCGGCGGCGTCATAGGCATCGCCCAGGAAACGCTCGGGCGGGCTGGCGAACCAGGCATCGGCCCCCTCGGCCTCGACCGCCCGGACGATGCGTTCGTTGACCGCGTCGTCGCGCAGCAGTTCGCCGGTCTTCTTGCTGACGAACACGCTGATCGGCACGCCCCAGGCGCGCTGGCGCGAGATCACCCAGTCCGGGCGCTGCTCGATCATCGAATAGAGGCGGTTGCGGCCCTGTTTGGGCACCCAGCGCACCTCGTCGATCGCGGCCAGCGCCTTGGCCCGCAGGTCGTTCGTGGTCATCGAGATGAACCACTGCGGGGTATTGCGGAAGATCACCGGGGCCTTGGACCGCCAGCTATGCGGATAGGAATGCTTCAGCCGGCCACGCCCGACCAGGTTGCCCGCGGCGGCGATCGCCTCGCCCACGGCGCGGTTGGCATCGCCCTCCTTGCCGTCCGAGGTCAGCACGCGCTTGCCGGCGAACAGCGGCACGTGGGGAAAATAGCTGCCGTCTTCCGAGACGGTATGCGGCGGCTGGATGCCGTTGTCGCGGCCCAGCGCGAAGTCGTCCTCGCCGTGGCCCGGGGCGATATGGACGAAGCCCGTGCCCTGGTCCAGCGTGACGAAATCGCCGGCCAGTACCGGGACGTCGAAATCATAGCCCTGGCCGCGCAGCGGATGGGCGCAGATCGAGCCGACGACGTCGGCGCCCTTGATGCGCGCGACCTCGGTCGAGGCGGTGATGCCGCAGGCTTCCAGCACGCCGGCGGCCAGTTCCACGGCCAGGATGATCTCGTCGCCGACCCGCGCGGTCGACTTCTCGCCCACCGCGTCGATGCGGATGCGGGCGTAGTCGGCATCGTCCTTGGCGGCGATGGCGCGGTTGCCCGGCATGGTCCACGGGGTCGTCGTCCAGATCACGATGCCGGCGCCGGCCAATGCCGGCACCTTCGGCGTCACGATCGGGAACCTGGCGAAGATCGTCGGCGAGACGTGATCGTGATATTCGATCTCGGCCTCGGCCAGCGCGGTCTTCTCGACGATCGACCACATCACCGGCTTGGAGCCGCGATAGAGCCCGCCGTTGGTGAGGAATTTCAGGCATTCCCGGACGATCTGGGCCTCGGCCCGGTAGGACATCGTGGTGTAGGGATTTTCCCAGTCGCCGACCACGCCGAGGCGCTTGAATTCCTCACGCTGGACATTGATCCACTTCTCGGCGAAGTCGCGGCATTCGCGGCGGAATTCGACGATCGGCACCTGATCCTTGTCACGGCCGGCGGCGCGGTAGGTTTCCTCGATCTTCCACTCGATCGGCAGGCCGTGGCAATCCCAGCCCGGCACGTAGTTCGAATCCTTGCCCAGCATCTGCTGGCTGCGGGTGACCACATCCTTGAGGATCTTGTTCAGCGCGTGGCCCAGATGCAGATGGCCGTTGGCGTAGGGGGGGCCGTCGTGCAGCACGAACTTCTCGCGGCCGCGCGCGACGTCGCGCAGCTTCCGGTAGAGCCCGATACGCTCCCAGCGCTCCAGGATCTTGGGCTCGAGCGCCGGCAGCCCGGCCTTCATCGGGAAGTCGGTCGCGGGCAGGAAAACGGTGGTCTTGTAGTCGACGGTCATGATCGGATCTTTAAATGAGATGGCTGCGGCGAAATCATGGCTGGTGCCGGGCCATTTTCGGCCCCGGCGCCGGCACAGGGTGTACGACCCCGGCCCGCCTTAACGGGCCGGGCCGATAATTCGCCTTCCTGTGGCCGATCGCCTGGTCACGCGCACCGCTCTGCCGTGGCTGGAAACTGAGCCCGGTTCATAGCAGCCCCTTGCCTAACCGGCAAGGATCGCCCGCGCCGCCTCGGCATCGGCCGCGATCTGGGCCTTCAGCGCGTCGAGCCCGGCGAATTTCTGCTCGGGCCGCAGGAAGGCCGCCAGCGCCACCCGCAGCATGCGGCCGTAGAGATCGCCCGAAAAGTCGAACAGATTGACTTCGAACGATAATTTCTCGCCATCGACGGTTGGCCGGCGGCCAAGATTGGCTACCCCCGCGCGCCAGTCGGGCGCGGCGTCGGCGGCATCGGCCACCCGCACGGCATAGACGCCGAGCTGCGGCACCAGGTAGTCGCCCAGCGCCACGTTCGCCGTGGGGAAACCGAGCAGGCGGCCGCGCTTGTCGCCGTGCATCACCTCGCCCTCGATCTCCCAATCCTGGCCCAGCAGGGCCGAGGCCTCCGCGACATGGCCGCCCCGCAGCGCCTCGCGGATGCGGGTCGAGGAGTAGATCTCGCCCTCGCGGGTCACCGGCTGGACCACGGTGACGCCGAAGCCGAATTCCCGGCCCCATTCGGTCAGCGCGTCGACATGGCCGTGGCGCTGGCGGCCGAAGGTGAAGTCGTAGCCGCAGACGACATGGCGGGCAGCGAGCCCGGCGACCAGGATATCGGTGACGAAGGCGTTCGCCTCCAGCCCGGCAAAGGCGCGGTCGAAGGTCTGGGCCACGACGAAATCGCAGCCATGGGCCTGCAGCAGCCGTGCCTTGGCCGGCAGCGCGGTCAGCCGGAACGGCGCGGTATCGGGCACGAACAGGCTGCGCGGATGCGGCTCGAAGGTCAGCGCGCCGAGCGGCGCGCCCGCCCCATCGGCGACTTTCCGCCCCGCCGCGATGACCGCCTGATGGCCGCGATGCACGCCGTCGAAATTGCCGAGCAGCACTACCCCGCCGCGGGCGGTTTCGGGCAGGCTGCGGGCATCGCGGTAGAGCGTCATGGTCAGGCGGCCGGAACCATGATGACCGCCTCGCCCTCGACCACGACGGTCTCGCCGACCCGGACGGCGCAGTCGAAGACGACACGCTTCTTGGCGGCCACGACCTCGCGGGCGGTGACGCTTGCGACCACCGTGTCGCCGATGCGGACCGGCGCCTTGAACTTCAGCGTCTGGGACAGGTAGATGCAGCCGGGCCCGGGCAGCTTGGTGCCGAACACGGTCGAGAGCAGGCTGGCCGACAGCATGCCGTGGGCGATGCGGCCCTTGAACATCGTGCCTTCGGCATATTGCTGGTCGAGATGCACCGGATTGGTGTCGCCCGACACGCCGGCGAACATGACGATGTCGGCATCCGTGATGGTCTTGGAGAAGCGGGCCTCCATGCCGACGTCGATCTGTTCGATGGTGAGACCTGCGGTCATCTCGGATTATCCCTGGAATCAGCGGTTTATGGGCTTTTGCGCGCGGCCACTCTATGGGCGGCGGCGGGCAGGTGCAAGATCGCGCAACGCCGCAGGGAAACGCGTCGCAACCGGCGACAAAACGAACTAATGTGTAACGAATTGGAGAGGACGGCGGGCATAGTCTGGCCTGGACTACTCGCCCCTGGCCGCGGTAGGGCTAAAGGGTGGTGGTGGCGGCGTGAACTGTGTTTGCGATGACGACGACGGACGCGTGATGGGCGGGGGCGTCGGGAGGTTTAGTTGAGCATGGCGAAACCGGCGGCGAGCAACGCCACGGACCCGAGAATCGAGGCGTTGTACCGGGACTGTCAGGACTTGGCGCGCTACATCGCTCGCGCCCGTAGCGAAATCGCGCGCCTACGCCCGCATGAGTTGAAAACCGATCGCTTGCCACGCGCCGGCAAGGAACTGGATACCATCGTCAAGGAGACCGAGGGCGCGACCAACGAGATCATGGCCGCGGCCGAGGAAATCATGGCGGCCGACGCCAGCGATTCCGAAGCCTTCAAGACCCTGGTCGACAACAATTGCCTGCGCATCTTCGAAGCCTGCTCGTTCCAGGACATCACCGGCCAGCGCATCCGCAAGGTCGTCTCCACCCTGGGCCATATCGAGGACCGACTCGAAGGCCTGCTGCGCATCATGGGCCCCGACGTCCACGATGCGCCGACCAACGGTCAGCCGGTCGGCGACGCCAAGCTGCTGCACGGACCGCAGTTGCACGGCGACGGTATCGCCCAGGCCACGGTCGACGAGATCATGG
>JAEYTW010000575.1 GCA_023433835.1 Pseudomonadota bacterium
GCGCCTTGGGCATGAGCTGGAGCCTTCTGCCGATTGTCGAGGGCCTGGCAGCGCGCCTGGCCCATGTCGCGCTGCCCAAGGGCACCTATGAGCGCGAGCTCGGCAAGGAAGGTTTCTTCGGGCCGTCGGCCCATATGTACCATGCCAACCCGCCGACGGCCTGGACCGACTGGGAGGGCCCGCTGAAGCCGCGGGCCTTCGACACGGTCGAACTGCCCGCCCAGGACGACGAATGCCCGTTCGCTGCCCCGGTCCTGCTGCACAACGCCGCCGTGCGGCTGCGGCATTGGCGGGCGACCAAGGCAATGCGGCATCTGGTGCGCAACGGCGACGGCGACGACATGATCTTCGTCCATGCCGGCAAGGCCGAGCTCTATTGCGACTACGGCCACCTGACCATCGGCGAGGGCGACTACGTCATGCTGCCGCGTGGCACGATGTGGCGAGTCGAACCTTCGGAGCCCTTGGTCGCTCTGCTGATCGAGGCGACCAACGACAGCTATTACCTGCCTGAAAAAGGCATCGTCGGCGACCACGCGATCTTCGATCCCGGCGTGCTCGACATCCCCCGGCTCGACGAGGCGTTCAAGGCCCAGCAGGGCCCGGGCAACTGGGCGGTGCGCATCAAGCGGCGCAACGCGATCTCGACCGTGACCTATCCGTTCAACCCGCTGGACGCGGTCGGCTGGAAGGGCACGCTGGCGCCGGTGCGGCTGAACTGGCGCGATATCCGCCCGCTGATGAGCGCGCGTTTCCACCTGCCGCCGTCGGCGCATACGACGTTCCTGTCGCAGCGTTTCGTCATCTGCACCTTCTGCCCGCGGCCGATCGAATCGGACCCCGAGGCGCTGAAGGTGCCGTTCTTCCACAACAATGACGATTTCGACGAAGTGATCTTCTATCACGCGGGGAATTTCTTCAGCCGCGACAACATCCATCCCGGCATGATCTCGCTGCATCCCTGCGGTTTCCCGCACGGCCCGCACCCCAAGGCCTTCGCCACCGGCGCCAAGTCGGCCAAGAAGGAAACCGACGAGGTGGCGGTGATGATCGATACCCGCGACGCCCTCGAGATCGGCGATGCCGCGGCCCAGGTCGAATTCACCGGGTATGTGCAATCCTGGGGTGGGCCGTCGGCCTATCCGGCCCAGGCGGCGGAGTAAGGGCAGATGAAGCTTGCGTCATTGCGCCACGGCCGCGACGGCCGCCTGGTCGTCGTCAGCCGCGACCTCGCCCGCGCGGTCGAAGTGCCCAACATCGCCCCGACGCTGCAGGCCGCCCTCGACGACTGGGCGGTCAAGGCGCCGGAACTGAACGCGGTCTACCGCCTGCTCAACGAGGGCAACTTGGCCGGAGCCTTTGCCTTCGACCAGCGGGCTTGCGCCTCGCCGCTGCCGCGCGCCTATCAATGGTGCGACGGCTCGGCCTATCTCAACCATGTCGAGCTGGTGCGCAAGGCGCGGGGCGCGGTGATGCCGCCGGAATTCCTGCACGACCCGCTGATGTACCAGGGTGGATCGGACGATTTCCTGGGCCCGCGCGACGACATTCCCGTCGCTTCCGAAACCTATGGCATCGATTTCGAGGGCGAAGTCGCCGTCGTCACCGACGACGTGCCGATGGGCATCAGCGCCGGGCCGGCGCGCAACCACATCAAGCTTCTGATGCTGGTCAACGACGTCTCGCTGCGCGGGCTGATCCCGGCCGAGCTGGCCAAGGGGTTCGGCTTCTTCCACGCCAAGCCTTCGTCGGCCTTCTCGCCGGTGGCGGTGACGCCGGACGAGCTCGGGTCCGCCTGGGCCGGGGCCAAGGTGCACCGGCCGCTGTTGTCGACCTACAACGACACCTTGGTCGGCCAGCCCGATTGCGGCGCCGACATGCAGTTCGATTTCGGCCAGCTCGTCGCCCATGCCGCCAAGACCCGCAACCTGCGGGCCGGGGCCATCGTCGGCTCGGGCACGATCTCGAACTACGACCGGTCGAAGGGCTGGTCGTGCTTTGCCGAGGTGCGGATGATCGAGACGATCGACAACGGCGCGCCCGGTACCCCCTTCATGAAGTTCGGCGACCGCATCCGCATCGAGATGCTGGACGCCGAAGGCCGCTCGATCTTCGGCGCCATCGACCAGCAGGTGGTGCGCTACGAACCGCCTGACGAGGCCGAGCCGGGTTAAGATCCAGATATCCAATCGCCGTCATTCCGGACGGAGCGAAGCGTAGATCCGGAATCCAGGGAAAGCGCCGCGCCGCTTGCGACGCTCTTGCTCTCGATTCCCGCTTTCGCCGGAATGACGAAGGGATTCCTATACCGCTTCGCGCGCCGCCCATTGCATGCCGCGGCGGAAGATGGTCCGCATCTGCGGCACCTCGAATTCGGCCGCGACATGGCCGAGGGATGAGTAGAACACCCGGCCCTTGGCATGATGCCGCTTCCACACGACCGGCATCACCACGCCCTCGATCCAGTCCGCGTGCTCGCCGGAGAAGCGTGTGGTCGCCAGCACTTCGTTCGACGGGTCGACATGCATGTAGTACTGCTCGGACCGGTAGGGGAAATCCTCGATGCCCCGCATGATCGGATCGTCGGGTTTCGTCACGTTGACCCGGTAGTCGATGATGTTGCCGGGGTGCGCCACCCACTGGCCGCCGCACATGAACTGGTATTCGACCGCCTCGCGGAAGGCATCGCCCATCCCGCCGTGGAAGCCGGCGAGGCCCACGCCGCCCTTGACCGCGCGGGAGAGGTTGTCGATCTCCTCCTTCTCGATCTTCGACATCGTGCAGATCGGCACGATCAGGCTCATGGCGCTCAGGCCGGGATCGGCGAAAGCTTCGGTCGAATTCTCGACATAGACCCGGAAGCCGTCTTCCTCGAGCATCGCGGCGACGACACCTGCGCATTGCTCGGGCTGATGCCCGCTCCAGCCGCCCCAGACGATCAGTGCTTCGCGCATCCTGGCTCCTCCCTCAACCGAGCCCGCCGGCGGGCATCGCGGCCGGTCGCTCGGGCCGGCTCGAAATGGTGACGTGACGGCCTTCGTCGGACGAGATCTGGAAGGCTTCCATCACTTCCAGCACATGCAGCGCGAGGTCGCCGGACGTGCGATGCGGCCGATTCTGCCGGATCGCCCAGGCCATGTCGGCGGCGCCGAGGATGCGGTGGTTGCCTTCCGCATAGGCGTGCCGGACGGCTTGCGGTTCCCACTCCTGGCCGGGCCGGGCAAGTTCGACGGCGCCGCCGAAGCGGTTGGGGTCGGGCACGATCAGGCTGGCTTCGGTGCCGTAGAGCTCGATGGGCACATGGCGATGGCGGGCGACGTCGAACGAGGTGGCGATCGAGACCACCGCGCCGCAGGCGAAATCGAGCGTGCCGGCCACATGGGTCGAGACGGCGACGGGGATGGTCTGGCCCTTCAGCGGCTCCGACGTGATCACCCGTTCCAGCCGCGCCTTCGCCGTCGCGCCCGAGACGCGGGCGACCGGCCCGATCAGGTTGACCAGCGCGGTGATGTAGTAGGGACCCATGTCGAGCATCGGCCCGCCGCCCTCGGCGTAGTAGAAGGCCGGGGCCGGATGCCAGCGTTCATGGCCCGGGCACATGAAGAAGGCCGAGCCGGCCACGGGCTTGCCAATGGCGCCGTCGTCGACCAGCTGGCGGCAGGCCTGGTGGCCGCCGCCCAGGAAGGTGTCCGGCGCGCAGCCGACCCGGAGGCTCCGCTGCGCCGCGGCATCGAGCAGCTTGCGGGCTTCGGACACGCGCAGGCCCAGCGGTTTCTCGGAATGGACATGCTTGCCCGCCGCGATCGCCTGCAAGCCCACCGCGACATGGGCCGACGGGATGGTCAGGTTGATGATGATCTCGATCCCGGGGTCGGCCAGCAGGTCGTCGATCGAGCGCGCATGCAGGCCGAACTGGCCGGCGCGCGCCTCGGCCGCCGCGGGCCTGAGATCGGCGAGGCCGCGGATGTCGAGAATGGGAAAGTCTGCCGCGGCCTTCAGATAGGCCTCGCTGATATTGCCGCAGCCGATGATGCCGACGCCGACCCTATCCATGCTCGTTTCCCCCGTTCTTCGTCTTTTTTACCGGCCCCGTGGTGTTCCACGGTGCGCCGTAGAGATCGCGCAGGCTGAGCGCCGCGGCGCCGCGGGCCCACAGCGCATCGTCGGTTTCGTGCACCACCACCTCGGCGACATCGGCAAGGGTCGCGGGCAGGGCGGCGCGCAGCGCTTCGTGCAGCGGCGCCAGCAGCAGCGCGCCGGCCTGCAGCCCGGAACCGGTCAGGATGACCCGCGGTGGTGCGAACAGGGTGATCAGGTTGGCGATGGCGACACCCAGCGCCTGGCCGGCCTGCTCGAAGATCCGCGCGACATCGGCGCTGTCGCCGGCAAGCTGGATGGCGCGTTCCAGCCCGCGGCCGCCTCGCAGCGCCGCATCTTCGACGAGACCGGCCGCGGCCGCCACGATCGCCGTGGTCGAGGCGGTGGCCGACAGCCGGCCGGGCTTCGCGCCGGGCCAGACAACGAGGTCGCCGAGATCCGGGCTCAGGCCGCCGGCGCCGCGGAAGAGCTCGCCGCCGTGGATGATGCCGAGCCCGATGACATGCTCGACCGACACCACCAGGAAATCATTCAGGCCGCGGCCATGGCCAAACCAGTGTTCCGCCTGAGTGATCAGGTTGACGTCGGCGTCGATCGTGGCGGGCAGGCCCAGCCGGGCCTCCAGGTCGGCGCCGAACCCATGGTCGCGTTCCCGGAACAGCGGGCTCTGCCGGCAGATGCCCGCGGCGCGTTCGATCACCCCGGGCAGGCCGATGCAGAGGCCCGACAGCCCCGCGATGGCCAGCCCGGCATCCTCGACGCAGCGGCGCACGCCATCCTCGACGATGTCGAGAATGACCGAGACCGGCTGGCGATCGACGCGGATCGGCAGGCTCAGCCCCGCCAGCAGGTCGGCCTGGAAATTGGTTACCGCGATGGTGATCTGGTTCGGCGCGAGCTTGGCGCCGCAGACCGCCGCCGCGTCGGGATTGAGGCTCAGCATCACCCGCGGC
>JAEYTW010000583.1 GCA_023433835.1 Pseudomonadota bacterium
TGTTCGTCACGGGGTTGGGCGTTGCCGCCGCCCCGGGCGGGGGCGGGCTGTTCCTGGCCGATCTGTTCGGGCTGCTCGAACAGCTCGGCGTCAACGACAGCCAGACCCGCACGGCGCTGTCCCGGCTGGTCGCCGACGGCTGGCTGGTGGCCGAGCGCATCGGGCGGCAGAGCTTCTATCGCCTGTCCGACGCCGGCGCCCGCCGCTTCCATGCCGCCGCAGGGCGCATCTATCGCGACGGCGTCTCCGACTGGGACGGCGCCTGGGCCGTCGCCGTGCTGCCCGAGGTGGCGCGCGACCGGCGGGCCGAGCTGGTGCGGCAGCTGCAATGGCTCGGCTTCGGCCAGCTCGCCCCCGCCGTGCTGGTCCATCCGGCGCCCGATACCTGCTCGCTCGCCCAGCTCGTCGCCGACTGGCCGGCCGACGAGCGCCCGGTCGTCGTGGCCGGGCCGAGCCAGTTCGACCCGTCGCCCGAGGCGCTGCGCGCGCTGGTGGCGCGCTGCTGGGATTTCTCAGGGCTCGATGCGGCCTATCGCCGCTTCGCCGAGGAAATCGCGCCCTTGAGCCGGGCACTGGCCGCGGGCGATCGCCTCGCTCCGCTCGACTGCCTGGTCGCCCGGGTCATGCTGGTCCACGACTATCGCCGGGTCATCCTGCGCGATCCGCTCTTGCCGGCCGAACTGATGCCGCCGGACTGGTCGGGGCGGGCGGTGCTGAAGGCGGCGGCGAGCCTCTACCGCGCCATTGCCTTCGCCGCCGAGGGCTGGATATCGGATCACTGGCGCGGCCGCGACGGCGGGCCGCTGCCGCCGGCCGCCTCAGACTTCCGCCGGCGCTTCGGCGGCCTTTAGCAGCGCCCCGGGAACGCCATCCAGGAACAAGGCGCAGGCGAAATCGGCATAGGCTTCGCGGTTGAGCCAGCCGTCGCGCCGGAACCAGGTATAGTGCCAGTTGAGCATGCCCAGCAGCGACATGGTCGCCGGCGTCCGCCAGCGTTCATGCCCCGCCATCTCAGGGATAGCCGCCGATATCGCCTCGGCGAAACGCGCAACGATCGCGCGCTCCATCTGCCGGATCTGGTCCTGCTGGTCGGGCGCCAGCCGGGTGATCTCGTTCAGCAGCACGCGATGCTCGTGGTCGGCCTGGTCGTAGGCGCCGATCAGGGCGCGCACCATCGCCTTCAGCCGGGACCGTGCGTCCGCCGCCGGCGCCCGCGCGGCGGCATCGACGATTTCCAGGAGCAGCCGGATATGGCCGTCGAGGATGTCGAAGAGGATCGCTTCCTTGCTCTGGTAATAATGGTAGAGCGAGGCCTTCGACGTCGCGCAGGCGGCGGCCAGCCGGCTGAGCGAGGCGGCGGCGAACCCGTCGGTCGCAAACAGCGTCGCGGCGTGTTCGAGGATCGCCGTCCGCTTGTCGTCGTAATCCTTGGCGCGCAGGCGGGCCATCGCGGGGCGTTCAGTCCTTCGGCCGCTTGTCGATCACCCGGCGCGCCTTGCCCATCGAGCGTTCGACGCCGCCCGGGGCCAGCACGCGGATCGCGGCCGACACGCCGATCAGTTCCTTGACGCGGGCACCGAGCACCAGGCCCTGCGCATGGCGGGCATCGTCGGCGGCATGGGTCTCGCGCGCCTCGACCACCACGGTCATCGCGTCGAGGCGATCCTCGCGCGTCAGCTCGACATGGAAATGGGCCGAGAGGCCGTCGCAGGCCAGGATCAGTTCCTCGATCTGCGTCGGGAAGACGTTGACGCCGCGCACGATCATCATGTCGTCCGACCGCCCGGTGATCTTCTCCATCCGCCGCATCGTCCGGGCCGTGCCCGGCAGCAGCCGGGTCAGGTCGCGGGTGCGGTAGCGGATGATCGGCAAGGCTTCCTTGGTCAGCGAGGTGAAGACCAGCTCGCCCTTCTCGCCATCGGGCAGCACGGCCGTCGTCTCCGGGTGGACGACTTCCGGATAGAAGTGATCTTCCCAGATATGCAGGCCGTCCTTGGTCTCGACGCATTCGTTGGCGACGCCGGGGCCCATCACTTCCGACAGGCCGTAGATGTCGACGGCGTGCATGCCGAAGCTCTGCTCGATTTCGGCCCGCATGCTCTGAGTCCAGGGCTCGGCCCCGAAGATGCCGACCTGCAGTGCGGTCGAGCGGGGATCGATGCCCTGGCGGCGGAATTCGTCGAGGATCGCCAGCATGTAGGACGGCGTCACCATGATCGCGTCGGGCTCGAAATCGACCAGCAGCTGGACCTGCTTCTCGGTCTGGCCGCCCGACATCGGGATGACGGTGCAGCCCAGCGCCTCGACGCCGTAATGGGCCCCGAGCCCGCCGGTAAACAGGCCGTAGCCGTAGGCGACATGCACACGGCTCCCGGTGCGCACGCCGGAGGCGCGGATCGAGCGCGCCATCACATGGGCCCAGGTCTTGATGTCGTTCTCGGTATAGCCGACCACGGTCGGCTTGCCGGTGGTGCCCGACGAGGCGTGGATGCGCCGGATCCGGTCCTTGGGCACCGCGAACATGCCGTAGGGATAGGCCGAGCGCAGATCGGCCTTGGTGGTGAAGGGAAAGCGCGCGAGATCCTCCAGCCGCCTGCAGTCGTCGGGATGCACCCCGGCGGCATCGAACTTGGCGCGATAAAGCGGCACGTTGTCGTAGGCGTGGCGCAAGCTCCACTGCAGGCGCTGCAGCTGCAGGGCGGCGATTTCGTCGCGCGAGGCGATTTCGATCGGATCGAGGCTGTCGCGGGCGGGCGTCAGGTCGGGCAGCATCATGGTCCTCCCAGTCTTCTTTTTGTTCAGCCGCGCACGGTGCCTTTGATGGTGCGCGAATGGCCGCGGAATTCGGCGATCACCTGGCCGTCCTGGTCGGTGACGGTGATGTCGTAGATGCCGCCGCGGCCCTGGCGCCCGCGTTCCTGCCCCGTGGCGGTCAGCCGATCGCCGAGCTTGGCGGGATTGACGAAGGTGACGGCGCAATGCTGGGCCACCGCCCGCTGGTCATAGGAATTGCAGGCGAAGGCGAAGGTGGAATCGGCCAGGGTGAAGATCAGCCCGCCATGGGCGATGGCGTGGCCGTTGACCATGTCGGGCCGCACGGTCATCGAGAGGACGGCGCGGCCGGCGCCGATCTCCTCGATCTTCATGCCCAGCCCCTGCGAGGCATGGTCGTTCGCCCACATCGCTTCGGCGCAGTCGCGGGCCAGCCGGTCGGCGTCGCTGGTCATGGTCAGCGCCCCGTGAAGCGGGCGGGGCGCTTCTCCAGGAACGCCGTCACGCCCTCGCGGTAATCGTCGCTGCGGCCGGCCTCGCGCTGCAGGTCGCGCTCGAGGTCGAGCTGGGCGTCGAGATCGTTGCCGGCCGCTTCGTGGATGGCATGCTTGGTCAGGCCCAGCCCGAAGGTCGGCTGGGTGGCCAGCCGGGCCGCCAGCGCGCGGGCCTCCGCCATCAGCTTGTCGTCGTCGATGGCCTTCCAGATCAGCCCCCAGGCCTCGGCCTGCTCGGCGCCGAGCGGTTCGCCCAGCAGGGCCAGGCCCTTGGCGCGCTGCTCGCCGACCAGGCGGCGCAAGGTCCAGGTGCCGCCGGAATCGGGCACCAGCCCGATCTTGGCGAAGGCCTGGATGAAGCGGGCCGAGCGGGCGGCGAGCACCAGGTCGCAGGCGAGCGCGATATTGGCGCCGGCGCCGGCGGCGACGCCGTTGACCGCGGCGATGACGGGTTTCCTGAGGTTGCGGATGCGGCGGATCAGCGGGTTGTAGAGCCGGTCGATGGTATCGCCGAGATCGGGGGGCTGGCCCGGCTCCGACTTGCGGTCGGCGAGGTCCTGGCCGGCGCAGAACCCCTTGCCGGCACCGGTCAGCAGCACGGCCCGGATCGCGTCGTCGGCCGCGATGGCGTCGAGGGCGAGGCTGAGCTCGCCGTGCATCGCCTCGGTGAAGGAATTCAGCTTGTCCGGGCGGTTCAGCGTGACCAGCGCATAGCCGTCCACGCGTTCGACCGTGATCGTCGACCCATCCATCGTTTCTCTCCCAAGCGCCGGCATCATTGAATTGACCGGCCGACCGGTCGATCAATAAACCGAAAAAGCGGCCGCGGTCAAATGATTGCGCGGCCGCCTATCCGTCAGGCGATCAGGAAATACGCGCCGCCCAACGCGACCAGCCCGCCCAGGGCGCGGATCAGTATCGCCCCGCGGGTCTTGAGCACCAGCCCTGCGGCGAGGCCGACGCCATGCAGGATCGCGGTGGCGACGACGAAGCCGAGCGCATAGGCCACCGGCGTCGCGGCCTCCGGCAATTCGGCGCCGTGGGCATGGCCGTGGGCCACGGCGAAGAAGGCGGTGATCGCCATGGCCAGCGGCGTCGCAGGCTTCCAGGCCAGGGCGATGACGATGCCGAACAGCAGGAGCGAGACGGCGATCAGCGTCTCGACCTGCGGCATCGCGATGCCGGCCATGCCGAGAACCGCGCCGACCACCATGAAACCGACGAAGGAGGCGGGCAGGGCCCACAAGGCGCGGCCGCCGATCTGGGCGGCCCAGAGACCGACGCCGATCATGGCCAGCAGATGGTCGGGGCCGAGCAGCGGGTGCAGGAAACCGTCATAAGCATGGTCGAGCATGCCGGTGCCGGTATGGGCGAGGGCGGGACCGGCCAGCAGCACCGTCGCGGCCGCCGGCAGGAGAGAGCGGAGAAGCTTCATCATCGATTCCTTGTGTATCCCCTGGGGCGATCGATGTTTTTATGTTGGCCGCGACTATAGGCCGAGGCTGTGGTTTTCCTCAACGGTCCTTGACGAAGGGCAGGCCGATCGCCCGGGGCGCCGCCGACTTGCCGACGAAACCGGCCAGCAGCACCACGGTCAGGATATAGGGCAGGGCCTGGATCGCCTGGACCGGCACCTCGCCGATACCGGGCAGCACCGTGCCCTGCAGCCGCACCTGCACCGCGTCGGCGAAGGCGAACAGGAGGCAGGCGAGCATGGTCGGGACCGGCCGCCATTTGCCGAAGATCAGCGCGGCCAGCGCCAGGAAACCCTTGCCCGCCGTCATGTCGCGCACGAAGGCGGCGCCATGCGCGGTCGACATGTAGGCCCCGGCGATGCCGCACAGCACCCCGGCGATGATCAGCGCGCGATAGCGCATGCCGGCGACCGAGATGCCCGCGGTATCGACCGCATGCGGGTTCTCGCCCACCGCGCGCAGCCGCAGGCCGAAGCGGGTGCGGTAGAGCATCCAGGCGGCCAGCGGCACGGCCAGCAGCGCGACATAGACCAGCACGGTGTGGTCGGACAGCACGCGGGAATAGAGCGGCCCGAACAGCGGCACGTCGCGGGCGACGTCGCTGAACGGCAGGATGATCGGCGCGAAACGCTGGGCGCCGGACAGGATCGGGGTCTGGCCGCCTTGGCTGAACCAGGCCAGCGCCAAGGTGGGGGCAAGGCCCGCCACCATGATGTTGATCGCCATGCCCGACACCACCTGGTCACCGTTATGGGTGATGCAGGCATAGCCATGGATCAGGGACAGCAGCACGGCGACCAGGATGCCGGCGCCCAGGCCGATGACGGCCGAGCCCGACAGGGCGGCGACGGCGGCCGCGGCGAAGGCGGCGCCGAGCATCTTGCCTTCGAGCGCGATGTTGGCGATGCCGGCCCGTTCGGAGAACAGCCCGCCCAGCGCCGCCAGGATCATCGGCGTCGCGACGCGCAGGGTGGAGGCGGCGAGCGAGGCGACGGTGATCATGATCTCGTCCATCGGCCTCACTCCTTCGCGCGGCTGAACCAGGCGGCGAGCCGCCCGCGGAATTGCTGTTCCAGCGCGCCGCAGAACAGGATGACCAGGCCCTGGATGACCACCACCAGCTCGCGCTTCACGTTCGGCATCTCGAACGACAGTTCCGAGCCGCCCTGATAGAGCGCGCCGAACAGGATCGCGGCCAGCACGATGCCGAGCGGCCGGTTGCGGCCGATCAGCGCCACGGCGATGCCGACGAAGCCGTAGCCGCCGGTGAAGTTCAAGAGGATGCGGTGCTGCACCCCCATCAGCTCGTTGACCGCGACCAGCCCGGCGAAGCCGCCCGACAGCAGCATCGCCAGCACGATCATCCGCTTGGGCGAGATGCCGGCATAACGTGCCGCCGTCTCGTTGTGGCCGACGACGCGCAACGAATAGCCCCAGCGGGTGCGCCACAGGAACAGCTGGAAGGCGACGCAGGCCAGCAGCGCGAACACGAAGGCGAGGTTGAGCGGCGAGGGCGGCATCTTGATGCCGATCCAGCCCAGCACCTCGTGCACCTGCGGGATCCAGCCCGAGGTCGCGAATTCGCGCGATTCCGGCGATTGCTGGCCCGGCTTGATCAGCACGTTGACCAGCAGATAGGTCATCAGCGCCGCGGCGATGAAGTTGAACATGATCGTCGTGATGACGATGTGGCTGTCCCGATAGGCCTGCAGCCAGCCGGGGATCGCCGCCCAAGCCGCGCCGAAGGCGGCCGCGGCAAGGATCGCCAGCGGGATGATGACGGCTGCGGGCAGATGCGGCCCGAGATAGAGGCAGACGAGGCCCGCGCCCAGCCCGCCGAGATAGGCCTGTCCCTCGCCGCCGATGTTGAACAGCCCGGCATGGAAGGCCACCGCCACGGCGAGGCCGGTGAAGATGAAGTTGGTGGCGTAATAGAGCGTCCAGCCGATCAGGTCGGGATAGCCGAAGGCGCCTTGCACCAGCAGCATCATGGCCTTGAACGGGTTCTCGCCGACGGCTACGACGACGAGGCCGGAGCAGACGAACGCCGCCGCGAGGTTCAGCAGCGGGATCAGGCCGATATCGACCCAGCGCGGCAGGCCGCCGCTGCCCGAGGCTTGCATCAGGCGGCCTCCACGTCGGCGACGCCGGCCATCATCAGCCCCAGCCGCTGTTCGGTCGCCTGGGCCGGCAGGCATTCGCCGACGATATGGCCGTCGAACATCACGAGGATGCGATCGGACAGCGACAGGATCTCGTCGAGTTCGACCGAGACCAGCAGGATCGCCTTGCCCTGGTCGCGCAGTTCGATCAGCCGCCGGTGGATGAATTCGATGGCGCCGATGTCGACGCCGCGGGTCGGCTGGCCGACCACCAGGAAATCGGGATCGCGCTCGAATTCGCGCGCCAGCACCAGCTTCTGCTGGTTGCCGCCGGAGAAGGCGGCCGAGCGGAGATGCGGGTTGGGCGGGCGCACGTCGAAACCGCTCATCGCCTTCAGGCAGCGCTGCACGATCTGGCCCAGCCGGGTCAGCAGCGAGCCGTTATAGGCGGGGTCGTCCTGATAGCCGAGGATGTAGCTCTCATGCGCCGCCATCGGCTTGACCAGGCCCATGCGGTGGCGGTCCTCCGGCACGTGGGCGGCGCGCAATTTGCGGAAATCGGCCGCGCCCGCGGCCAGCCGCGCGGTCACGTCCTCGCCGCGCAGGCCGATATGGCCCGAGGTCGCCGGCCGCATGCCGGTCAGCGCCTCCAGAAGTTCCGACTGGCCGTTGCCCGAGACACCGGCGATGCCGACGATCTCGCCGGCGCGAACGGTGAAGGAGACGTTCTTGACCCGCGCGACGCCCGCCTCGTCGACCACCGACAGGTCGGAGACCATCAGCATCTGCGGACCCGGCCGGGCAGCTTCCTTCTCGACGCGCAACAGGACCTTGCGGCCGACCATCAGCTCGGCCAGCTCCTGGCGGTTGGTCTCCGCCGTCCGCCGCTCGGCCACCACGGCCCCCTGGCGCATGACCGTGACCCGGTCGGTCACGTCCATGATCTCGCGCAGCTTGTGGGTGATCAGGATGACCGTCTTGCCTTCATCGCGCAGGCTTTTCAGGATACGGAACAGATGGTCGGCCTCCTGCGGCGTCAACACGCCGGTCGGCTCGTCCAGAATCAGGATGCGGGCGCCGCGATAGAGGGCTTTCAGGATTTCGACGCGCTGCTGGATGCCGACGGCGAGGTCGCCGACCACGGCGTCGAGCGGCACCTCGAGCTTGTAGTCGCGCTCGAGCGCGGCCAGCGTCTCGCGGGCGCGCGCCATGCCCTGCCCCAGGCGGAAGCCGCCCTCGACGCCGAGGCAGACGTTTTCCAGCACGGTGAAGGTGTCGACCAGCATGAAATGCTGATGGACCATGCCGATCCCGGCCCGGATCGCATCCTGCGACGAGCGGATCGAGACGGGCTGGCCGTCGACCCGGATCTCGCCGGCATCGGCGCTGTAATAGCCGTACAGGATCGACATCAGGGTCGATTTGCCCGCGCCGTTCTCGCCGATGACGCCGTGGATCGACCCGGCGGAAATCTGCAGCGACACGTCGCGGTTGGCATGGACCGCGCCGAAGCGCTTGTCGATGCCGATCAGTTCGACGAGCGGGGGAGCCGCCGGCGATGCACCCGCACCGCCGGCAGCCGTCGACTGAGGCGTCATGGCCCCGGAAGCAGGGTTACTTGTAGCCCTGCACCACGATCTTGCCGGCGATGATGTCGGCCTTGGCCTGGTTGACCTTGGCTTCCATCTCGGGGGTGATCAGCTTGCGGTTGTTGTCGTCGAGCGCGTAGCCGACGCCTTCCTCCTTCAGGCCGAGCGAGACCATGCCGGCCTTCCACGTGCCGTCCTTGGCCGACTTGAACGAGTCGTAGACCGCGTTGTCGACCCGCTTGATCATCGAGGTCAGAACCGAGCCGGGATGCAGGTAGTTCTGGTTGGAATCGACGCCGATCGAATACTTCCCGCCGTCCTTGGCCGCCTGCAGCACGCCGAGGCCCGTGGCGCCGGCCGCGGCATAGACCACGTCGGCGCCGCGGTCCATCTGGCTCTTGGCCAGTTCCGCGCCCTTGCCGGGGTCGTTCCAGGCGGCGGGCGTGGTGCCGGTCATGTTCTGGAAGATCTCGATGCCCGAATTCGAGTACTTCGCGCCTTCGACGTAGCCGGCGGCGAAGTTGCGGATCAGCGGGATGTCCATGCCGCCGACGAAGCCGATCTTGGCGGTCTGCGACTTCATGGCGGCGATCATGCCGACCAGGAACGAACCCTCATGCTCCTTGAACAGGATCGAGCGGGCGTTCGGCGCCTCGACCACGCCGTCGATGATGACGAACTTGATGTTGGGGAACTCGGGCGCCACGGTCTTCATCGGGGTCGCCTGGGCGAAGCCGATGCCGACGATGACGGTAGCGCCGCGGCGCGCCATGTTGCGCAGGGCCTGCTCGCGCTGGCTTTCGTTCGTGACCTCGAATTCCTTGTAGGCGATGCCGGTTTCTTTCTTGAACCGTTCCGCACCGTTATAGGCCGATTCGTTGAACGACTTGTCGAACTTGCCGCCCATGTCGAAGATGACGGCCGGTTCGAAATCGGCAGCCCGTGCGGCGCCCGACGCGGCGACGAGGGCGAGCGCGGCGGCGGCGGCGGTCAGCGTGGCACGAATGCGCATGGATGCTGTCTCCCCAGCGTGTTTTACTCCCAGAACCATAATTGCTAGCACCGGCACCGGCCGGCGCCTAGTCCTTAGTAACGAAAACCTGACCGGATGGTTAATGGGGGGCCGGCATGGCCGCAAAGACCAAAAACGCCGTGCCGGCCGACACGCCCGCGCCGCCCTACCGCCTGACCGAGCAGGTCGGCCATCTCCTGCGCCGCGCCCATCAGCGCGAAAGCGCGATCTTCCAGGACAACATGGGCGATGCCGCGACGCCGACGCAGTTTGCCGCGCTGGCCATGCTGACCGAGCGCGGGCCGCTTTCCCAGAACCATCTCGGCCGGCTGATCGCGATGGACCCGGCGACGATCCAGGGCGTGGTGCAGCGCTTAGGCGAACGCAAGCTGGTCGATCGCGTGCCCGATCCGGTCGACAAGCGCCGCTTCCTGGTGCGGCTGACCAAACGCGGCATCGAGACCTACGAGGCGATGGAGGACCGGGCCCGGGCGGTGACCCGCGAAACCCTCTCGCCGCTCGAACCGGACGAGCAGGCGCAGTTCATCGCCCTCTTGAAACGCCTGGGCTGAGCGTCCACACTCGTTCGTATACGAACAAGGGGAGGCCATCCAGATGGCGCTGGACGTGACGTCGGGCCCGATGAAGGGCAAGCTCGTTATCCGCAATGTCGGGCTGATGCTGTCGGGCGATCTGGCGCAGCCGATCCTCGATGCCGACACCCTGGTCGCCGTCGACGGCAAGATCTCGGCGGTCGGCCGCGCCAAGGATGTCGATACGTCCGAGGCCAGGCTGGTCATCGACGCCCATGGCTGCGCGCTGGCGCCCGGGCTGATCGACAGCCACGTCCATCCGGTCTTTGGCGACTGGACCCCGCGCCAGACGCAGCTCAACTGGATCGATTCCTTCATGCATGGCGGCGTGACCACCATGGTCTCGGCCGGCGAGGTGCATCTGCCCGGCCGGCCGAAGGACATCGTCGGTCTGAAGGCGCTCGCGATCACCGCCCAGCGCGCCTTCGACGCCTTCCGTCCCGGCGGGGTCAAGGTGCTCGCCGGCGCGCCGGTCATCGAGAAGGGCATGGTCGAGGATGATTTCCGCGAGCTGGCCGCCGCCGGCGTCGGCCTGCTGGGCGAGGTGGGCCTCGGCTCGGTCAAGGCCGGGGCCGAGG
>JAEYTW010000604.1 GCA_023433835.1 Pseudomonadota bacterium
GGCGCGGACCATCCGGGCGATGGCCGGCCCGGCCACCCCGCTGCTGGTCGAGGCGGCGGTCGAGATAGCAGCCGAATACTACATGGCCTGGCGCATCGACGACGTGGCCCAGGCACCGGTGCTGATGTTCTCGGCCGCGGGCGGCGTGGCGGTCGAGGCGAGGCCCGAGGCATTGCGCGAATACCGGGCCGATCCGTGCCGGCCGGTGCGGCCCCACGACCTCGTCGCCTTCTTCCGCGCGGCCGGCATCACCGGCCGCAACCTCGGCGCCCTGGCTCGCTTCGGCGCCGAACTGGCGAGGGTGTTCCGGTCGGCCGATGCCGAACTGATCGAGATCAACCCGCTTGCCGTGACGACCGCGGGCAACCTCGTCGCGCTCGATGCCAAGGTGGTGGTCGACGATACCGCCGGCTTCCGCCACCGGTCGCGCCGCGACCTGGTCTCGCACGGCCTGGAAACGGCCGGCATGACCACGCTGGAACGGCGCGCGGCCGAGGCCGGCTGCACCTTCGTCGAGCTCGACGGCAACGTCGCCCTGCTGACCGGCGGGGCCGGGCTCGGCATGGCGATCCTCGATCTCGTCGGCGATGCCGGCTTGCGGCCGGCGAATTTCGTCGATGCCCCGGGCGGCAGCGGGCCCGATGTCTTCGCCCTGCAATCGCGGCTGGTGTTCGAGCGGGCGGCACGCGACGACGTGCGCGCGATCCTGCTCTACCTGACCCTGTCGGCCTCGTCGCTGAAAAGCCTGGTCACCGGCCTTCTGCGGCTGCTCGATGCCAGCCCGCCGCCCAAGCCTCTGGTCATCGGCTTCGCCGCGACGGGCAGCGCCGAGCGCGAGATGACGATGGCCGAGGCCCAGGCCCTGTTCGGCCAGCGCGGCTATGCCTGCGCCGACAGCCTGGCCGACGTCATCGCGGCGCTGAAACAGGCGGCGGGTTGAGAAAAAAAGCCGCAGGCCGGGTCCGACACCAGCCTGCGGCAGCGCGGATCTACTGCTTCTTGCCGTCCGCCCCGAACTGGGCGAGATAGGCCTGCAAGTCCCGCAGCTTCTGGTCATCCTTGAGCCCGGCATAGACCATCTTGGTGCCGGGCACCTTGCCCTTCGGATCGCGGTTGTAGGCTTCGAGGGTGGCCGCATCCCAGGTCAGCCCCGAATTCTTCATCGCTTCGGAGTAGTTGTACCCGGGCACGGTTGCCGCCTTGCGCCCAACGACGCCGTTCAGCAGCGGACCGATACCGTTGCGCGCGGTTTCGCCGACCTGATGGCAGGCCTTGCAGGCGAGAAAGACTTTCTCGCCTGCCGCCGCATCCTGTGCCCGCGCCGGCTCGGCCGCCATCAGCAGCGCGATGGCGACGAGGCCCGAGCGAACGATCATGCCGACCCCAGCAGCTTGAAGTCGTAGGGCAGCGAGCGCAGCCGCTTGCCGGTCGCGGCGAAGATCGCATTGGCCACGGCCGGCGCGATCGGCGGCACGCCGGGTTCGCCGATGCCGGTGGGCGCGGCGGTCGAAGGCACGATATGGACTTCGATGACCGGCATGTCCGACATGCGCAGCGGTTCGTAGCCGTCGAAATTCGCCTGGTCGACGACGCCGTCGGTAAAGGTGATCTGGTCGCGCAGCGCGTGGCCGAGACCGTAACCGATACCGCCTTCGACCTGAGCGCGCACGACATCGGGGTTGATCGCGATGCCGCAATCGACGGCAGCCACGACCCGGTCGACCTTGACGCCGTCCTTGTTCACCGTGACGTCGGCGACCATGGCGACGAAGCTGGAGAAGCTTTCGTGCACGGCCACGCCGCGGCCGCGGCCCGCGGGCAGCTTGTCGGTGCCGGCCTTGGCCACGGCCAGTTCCAGCACCGCGCGATGGCGCGGATGATCCTTCAGGAGGGCCAGGCGATAGGCGACCGGGTCCTTGCCGGCGGCGTGGGCCAGCTCGTCGATCATCACCTCGACCGCCTGGGCGGTGTGGCTGTGCCCGACCGAACGCCACCACAAGGTGGTGACCGGCGTCGGCGCGTCATGCCAGTCGACCAGGGTGTTGGCCACCGGATAGGGCATGTCGGCCACGCCCTCGACCGCGAGATGGTCGAGACCGTTCTTGACCACCATGGCCTCCATCGCCGTGCCCATGACGAAGGATTGCCCGACCAGGCGATGCGTCCACACCAGCGGGTTGCCGTCGGGCCCGATGCCGGCCTGGACCTTGTGGTAGAACATCGGGCGATAGCGGCCGCCCTTGATGTCGTCCTCGCGGGTCTGGACCAGATGCACCGGGTACTTGGCGCCCGACGCCTTCAGGATGGCGGCGGCCTCGGCGATGTAGTCGGCGTTCGGCGTCGCCCGCCGGCCGAACGAACCGCCGGCCCACAGCGTGTTGATCTTCACCTGGTCCATCTTCAGGCCCAGCACGGCGGCGGCCGTCGCGTGCTCGACCGTCTGGAACTGCGAGCCGGCGTAGATCTCGCAGGTGCCGGCCGGAGTCATCTCGATGACGCAGTTCAGCGGCTCCATCGGCGCATGCGCCAGGTAGGGGAAGACGAACTCGGCCTCGATCACCTTGGTCGCCTGCTTCAAGGCCGCCGCGACGTCGCCGCGCGGGGCGGCGACGATGCCGGGGGTGGCGGCGGCCGCCATGTTGTCGGCC
>JAEYTW010000666.1 GCA_023433835.1 Pseudomonadota bacterium
GGCAGCGCCAGCATGATGTCCATCAGGCGCATGATCAGGATCTCGACGGTGCCGCGGGCGAAGGCCGCCGACAGGCCGAGCACCACGCCGAAACCGAGCGAGAGGAAGACGACGATGAAGCCGATGATGATCGACAGCCGGGCGCCATGGATCAGGCGCGACAGGATGTCGCGGCCGATGTCGTCGGTGCCGAGGATGAAGCGCCACGACCCGCCGTCCTGGAACACCGGCGGCACCAGCAGGGCTTCGCGATACTGGATGATCGGGGAATGGGGCGCCAGCACGTCGGCCAGGATGGCGACGACGATGAGGAGGATGATGAAATAGAGGCCGATCATCGCCCCTTTGTTCTGGCGGAAATGCAGCCAGACTTCGCGGGCAGGGGTCAGCGGCGCCGAGACCGGTTCGGTCTGGGGCGTCGGGGTGGCGGCGGCTTCCGACATGGTTTTCGGGTCTCTGGCGTCAGCGCCGGATGCGCGGGTTGAGCATGCCGTAGAGCACGTCCACGGCGAGATTGACGAGCATGACCAGCGAGGCGACGAGCAGCACGCCGCCCTGCAGCACCGGATAATCGCGGCGATTGATCGCCTCGATCAGCCAGGAGGCGACGCCCGGCCAGGCGAAGATGCTTTCGGTCAGGATGGCGCCGCCGAGCAGCGAGCCGACCTGCAGGCCGATCACGGTGACGACCGGGATCATCGCGTTGCGCAGGCCGTGGATGCCGATGACGCGGAACGACGACAGGCCCTTGGCCCGCGCGGTGCGGATGTAATCCTCGTTGAGGACTTCGAGCATCGACGAGCGCGTCATGCGCGCGACGACCGCGAGCGGAATGGTGCCGAGCACGATGGTCGGCAGGATCAGATGCCTGAGCGCCGAGACGAAGGCGCCCTTCTCGTCCGACAGCAGGCTGTCGATCAGCATGAAGCCGGTGGTCGGCTCGATGTAGTAGAGCGCCGCGAGCCGGCCCGAGACCGGCGTCCAGCCGAGCTGGACCGAGAACAGCAGGATCAGCAGCAGGCCCCACCAGAAGATCGGCATCGAGAAGCCGGTCAGCGAGGTCGACATCAGCCCGTGGTCGAAGATCGAGCCGCGCTTGACCGCGGCCAGCACCCCGGCCGGCAGGCCGAAGACCACTGCGAAGATCATCGCGCAGAGGCCGAGTTCGACGGTCGCGGGGAACAGCGCCAGGAATTCGGACAGCACCGGGTTCTTGGTCGAGGTCGAGACCCCGAGGTCGCCGCGGGCGACATGGCCGAGATAGTCGACGAACTGGATGTAGAGCGGCTGGTCCAGGCCCATCTCGGTACGCAATTGCGCCAGCCGTTCGGGCGAGATGCCACGTTCGCCGAAGCGGACCTCGATGGGGTCGCCCGGCACCAGGCGAATCAACATGAAGGATAGCAGGAGGATGCCGATAAAGGTCGGCACGACCAGCGAGATTCGGGTCAGGATAAAGCGCAGCATAGCGGTAAGCAAAACCCCGGCGGCCTTTGGTGGCCGCCGGGGTTAAGCGATTTACTGCTTCAAGTCAACGCCATCGAACTGATGGCGCCCGAAGGGGCTGACGCGGAAGTCTACGACTTCCTTGCGCACCGGCTTGTATACCACCGAGTGCGCGATGGTGAACCAGGGGGCCTCTTCCTTGAAGATCACCTGGGCCTGCTCGTAGAGCTTGGTCCGCTCGGCGACGTCGGCGGTGCGCTTGGCGGCGACCAGCAGGTCGTCGAACGGCTTGTAGCACCACTTGGCGATGTTGGACCCGCCCGGACGGGCCGCGGCGCAGCCGAGCAGCACGTACATGAAGTTGTCCGGGTCGCCGTTGTCGCCGGTCCAGCCGAGCTGGGCCATCTGATGCTCGCCGGCCTGGGCGCGCTTGCGGTACTCGCCCCATTCATACGAGACGATCTTGGCCTTGACGCCGACCTTGGCCAGATCCGCCTGCATCATCTCGGCGATGCGCTGGGCGTTCGGGTTGTAGGGGCGCTGCACCGGCATGGCCCACAGGTCGGTCTCGAAGCCGTTCGGGTAGCCGGCCTCGGCCAGCAGCTTCTTGGCTTCGTCGACGTTGTAGGCGTCGTCCTTCACGCTCTTGTTGTAGGACCACAGGGTCGGCGGGATCGGGTTGATCGCGGCGACGCCGGCGCCCTGATAGACCGCGTCGACGATGGCCTTCTTGTCGATGGCCATGTTCAGGGCCTTGCGGACCCGCTTGTCGTCGAACGGCTTCTTGGTGACGTTATAGGCGAGGTAGCCGATGTTCAGGCCTTCCTGGGACAGCAGGTTGATATCCTTGTCCTCGCGCATCTTCGGCAGGTCGGCCGGGTTCGGATACGGCATGACGTGGCATTCGCCGGCCTTGACCTTGGCGTAGCGCACCGCCGGATCCTTGGTGATCGAGAACACCAGCTGGTCGAGCGGCGGACGGCCGCCCCAGTACTGGTCGTTGGCGCGATAACGGATCAGCGCGTCCTTCTGGTACTGCACGAAGGTGAACGGGCCGGTGCCGATCGGCTCCTGGTCGATCTTCTCCGGCGTGCCCTTCTTCAGCAGCGCGTCGCCGTATTCGGCCGACAGGATCTGGGCGAAGTCCATCGCCATGTTGGCGATGAAGGGCGCCTCGGCGTCGTTCAGCTCGAACTTGACGGTGTAGTCGTCGACCTTGGTGATCGACTTCAGCAGCGTCGGCATCGCCATGTCGCCGAAGTAGTCGTACGAGCCGCCGGAAACCTTGTGGTAGGGGTGATCCGCCTTCCACATGCGGTTGAACGAGAACAGGACGTCGTCGGCGTTGAAGTCGCGGGTCGGCTTGAAGTTGGCGTTCGAATGCCACTTCACGCCCTTGCGCAGCTTGAAGGTGTAGGTCTTGCCGTCTTCCGACACGGTCCAGGATTCGGCCAGGCCGGGGATGACCTTGGTCGAGCCGCGCTCGAACTCGACGATGCCGTTATAGACCGGCTTGGCGGCGTCGAACGACGTGCCGGTGGTGTTGATCTGCGGGTTGAAATTCTCCGGGCTGCCTTCCGAGCAGTAGACCAGCGTGCCCTTGGCGGCCGCCGGGCCGGCCAGGACGAGCGCGCCGAGCGCCGCGGTGGCAAGAAGAGAGAGCGTGCGGATCAAAGGTGCCTCCTCGAAGATTGCTTCGTTCGTTTCCCTGTAGCCGCCCATGTCCTGATGGCTGGGCGTTGGTGCTAGGTCGGGATTCATAGACCGGCCGGTTACGGCCGGCAAAAGGAAAATGCGGCAAAACCGTGTCAAATGGGCCCCGCCATACACGGCGCCTATGGGTTGCCGGTTGCGGTATACCAGTGATGCCTTTGTTGTGGACGGCCAGCCGCTATTTGCGGCAATCCCAACTTGCGGGACTCACCGCGAGAACTTCGTCGACAGGATGATCGAGGAGGTGGTGCGCTCGATGCCGGCCATGGCCCCGATCTCGTCCAGCACGCGGTCGATCGCCGGCAGGTCCGCCGCGGCGATCTCGGCGATCAGGTCATGGGCGCCGGAGACCGAGGACAGCCGCCGCACCTCCGGCAGCTTCTTCAGCGCATTGACCACCTGGGCCTCGAGCTTGGGCCGCACGGTGATCAGCACATGGGCCCGCACCCGGCCGGCCTCGTCGTCGAGCCCCAGGCGCACGGCATAGCCTGAGATCACGCCGTCGCGCTCGAGCCGGGCCAGCCGGTCCTGCACGGTCGAGCGCGCGATGCCGAGCTGGCGGGCAAGCGTCGCCACGGGCAGCCGCGCATTGGCCTGCAGCAGCGCGATCAGGCGCCGGTCCTGGGCATCGAGCCGCTGTTCTGCCGCCATGATCCGTCATTCCGCCGGAAATTGTCAACCAAGCCGGCATATTGCCCGGTTTTTTCCGGCGCCGCCAGGGCGGACCCTGGGCCTGGGAACACCATATTCAGGAGTGCGCGACATGAAGGTCATGCTGGTCGGATCGGGCAATATCGGCGCAATGATCGTCGAGATGCTGATGGGGTCGGGCGACTACCAGGTCACCCTGGCCGACAAGACGCCGGAACTGCTGGCCCGGGTCGATCATCCCGGGCTGAAGAAATGCGTGGTCGACGCCGAGGACATGAAGGCGCTGACCCTGGCGCTGGACGGCCATGACGCCGTGATCTCGGCCGCGCCCTACACGCTGACCCCGTCGATCGCCGGGGCGGCGAAGGCCGCCGGCGTGCATTATTTCGACCTGACCGAGGATGTCGCCGCGACCCGCGTGGTCAAGGGCCTGGCAGCCGACGCGAAGACCGCCTTCGTGCCGCAATGCGGCCTGGCGCCGGGCTTCATCTCGATCGCCGCCCATGACCTCGCCAAGCGCTTCGACAGCCTGACCGAGCTGCATATGCGCGTCGGCGCCCTGCCGCTCTATCCGACCAACGGGCTGAAATACAACCTGACCTGGTCGACCGACGGGCTGATCAACGAATATTGCAACCCCTGCGAAGCCATCGTCGACGGCCAGATGCGCGAAGTGCTGCCGCTCGAAGGCCTCGAGCATTTCTCGCTCGACGGCCTCGACTACGAGGCCTTCAACACCTCGGGCGGCCTCGGCACGCTGTGCGAGACGCTGGAGGGCCGCGTCGACAGCCTCGACTACAAGACCGTGCGCTATCCGGGACACCGCGAGATCGTCAAGCTGCTGGTTCAGGACCTCGGCCTGGGCAAGCGCCGCCCGATCCTCAAGGACATCCTGGAAAACGCCGTGCCGATGACGCTCCAGGACGTGGTGCTGGTCTTCGTCACCGCCTCGGGCCGCCAGCACGGCCGGCTGACCCAGGAAACCTTCGTGCGCAAGGTCTACGCCAAGGAGATCGGCGGCCGGCTGTGGAGCGCGATCCAGGTGACCACGGCCGCCGGCATCTGCGCGATGGTCGACCTGCTGCGCGAAGGCAGGTTGCCGAAGCAGGGCTTCGTGCGCCAGGAACAGGCGGCCCTTGCCGATATCCTTGCCAACCGCTTCGGCCGGCATTACGCCTGAGCGCAAATCCCTGATCGAAGGAGTGCGCCCATGTCGTCCCTTTCCGACATCGCAGCCAGGCTCGGCCTCGGCCCGGACTTCGCCACCGCCGGCAACCGCGCCGTCGTCTCGCCCATCACCGGCGAGGTGATCGGCCGCGTCGCCGATGACGACGCGGCCTCGGTCGAGGCCAAGCTTGCCG
>JAEYTW010000609.1 GCA_023433835.1 Pseudomonadota bacterium
CCCCGGGGCCGCAAGCCCTGCTGGTCGCCCGCTTCCGCGCCTTGATCGAGGATCGCTATCGCAGCCACGCCAGCGTCGACGATTACGCCCGCGCCTGCCATGTCAGTCCGAAGCGCCTGCGCGCCGCCTGCCAGCGCATCGCCGGCGCCTCGCCCGCCCGGCTGATCCAGAGCCGGCTGGTGCTCGAGGCCAAGCGCCTGCTGCTCTATTCCGACATGACCATCGCCGAGACGGCCTATTACCTCGGCTTCGACGATCCCGCCTATTTCTCGCGCAGCTTCGCCAAGGAGGCCGGCGTTTCGCCGCGTGCCTTCCGCCGCGAGGCCGGCTCGGCCCGGTGACGGTCAAGCTCGGTCAGCGCGATGCGGGCGACAGCGGCGAGTTCGGCGGCCGAGGCGCCGTCACGCGCCTGCACCGACATGCCCTGGATGATCGCGCCGAAATAGCGCGCCAGCGCGGCGGTATCGGTATCGGGCCGCAACTCGCCGTCGCCCACCCCCTGGTCCAGCCGGGCACGATAGGCCGCCAGCGCGCCTGAGCGCAGGCTGGCCACCGTCTCGGCGATAGGCGTATTTTCCTGCGAGCAGGCCAGCACCGCGGTCGAGATCATGCAGCCTTTCGGCCGGTCGCCGCGGGCGAATTCGGCCGCCGCGCCCGTCAGCGAGGATTCGATCGCCTCGAACACATCGGGCTTCTGCAGGGCCTCGACGGCGTAATTACCGATCTCGCGCTGATACCAGTCGAGCGCCTCGCGATAGAGATCGGCCTTCGACTTGAAGGCGGCGTAAAGGCTTTGCGGCGTGATGCCCAAGGCCTCGGTCAGGTCGGCGATCGAGGCGCCCTCGTAACCCAGCCGCCAGAACAGCTGGCCGGCCTTGGCCAGGGCGACATCGCGGTCGAAGGCGCGGGGGCGGCCGCGCGGGCGCGGCGACGGGGCATCATTTATCACAACGATCACTCTTGAATTGGCCATCGCCCGCTGATATTCAGGAGCGATCGTTCCTTATATAGCGGAGAACGGCTCCCGATGCGATCCCTCCTTCCGGCTATCACCGCCGGCGCGCTGCTGCTCGCCTTGCCCGCCACCGCCGCCGATCTCGGCCCGCGCCTCGATGCCGCCATCGACAAGGCGATATCGGACCGGCGCATCGTCGGCACCGTGGTGCTGGTCGCCCGCGACGGCCAGGTGGTGTACCGCCGCGCCGCCGGGCTGACCGATCGCGAGGCCGGCACGCCGATGCGCGAGGATGCGATCTTCCGCCTGGCCTCGGTCTCCAAGCCGCTGGTCTCGGCCACGGTGATGACGCTGGTCGAGGCGGGCAAAATCCGCCTCGACGATCCGGTCACGAAATTCCTGCCCGATTTCCGGCCGAAGCTGGCCGACGGCCATACGCCGCCGATCACCATCGGCCAGTTGCTCAGCCATGCCTCTGGCCTGTCCTACGGCTTCTTCCAGCCGCCCGGCGGCGCCTATGCCGGGCTCGGCGTCTCCGACGGCCTGGACAGCGTGCCCGGCCTCACCCTCGACCAGAACCTGCAGCGCCTGGCACAGACTACCCTCGCCTTCCCGCCCGGCACGGGCTGGGGTTATTCGCTGTCGATCGACGTGCTCGGCGCCGTGGTCGAGAAAACGACGGGCCGGACGCTGCCCGAGGCGGTGGCCGAGCGGGTCACCGGGCCGCTGGGGCTCAAGGACACCGGTTTCACCGTCAGCGATCCCGGGCGGCTCGGCGCCGCCTATGCCGACGGCAAGCCGGCGCCGTCGCGGATGACCGACAATGTCCTGGTGCCGTTCGCCGGCAACGCGGTGCGCTTCGCGCCGGGCCGGGCGCTCGACCCAGCCGCCTTCCCCTCGGGTGGCGCCGGCATGGTCGGCACCGCCGGCGACATGCTGCGCTTCCTCGAAGCCATCCGGACCGGCGGCGGCCCGATCCTCAAGCCGGAAACGGTGAAGGCGATGATGGCCGACAAGGTCGGGCCGCAGGCGCAGACGCAAGGCCCGGGCTGGGGCTTCGGCTATGGCTGGGCCGTGCTCGACGATCCGACGCCGACAAGGACGCCGCAGGCGGCCGGCACCATCCAATGGGGCGGCGCCTACGGCCACAGCTGGTTCGTCGATCCGCAGAACCGCCTTACCGTGGTCGCCTTCACCAACACCGCCTTCGAGGGCATGGCGGGCGCCTATACGCTGGAGTTGCGCGACGCCGTCTACGGCGCGCCGTAACCGGTCAGGCTGCACCGCCGGCCTTCAGCCTTTCGCCGCGGCGGCGCAGCGCTTCCAGCGTGGCCAGAAGTGCGACGGCCAGCAGGATCAGGATCGTCGCGATCGCGGTGATGGTCGGCGAGATGTGCTCGCGGAGGCCGGACAACAGCGCGCGTGGCAGGGTACGCTGGTCGGGCCCGGCCACCATCAGCACCATGACGACTTCGTCGAGCGAGGTGGCGAAGGCGAACAGCGCGCCGGCCGCGAGGCCCGGGGCGATCAGCGGCATCATTATCAGGCGGAAGGCGGTCAGCGGCGAGGCGCCGAGATTGGCGGCGGCCCGCATCAGGCCGTGATCGAAGCTGGCCAGCGTGGCCGAGACCGTGACCACGACGAACGGCACGGCCAGCGCGGTGTGGCCGAGGATCAGCCCGATGTAGGTGCCGGTGAGGCCGAGCGGCGCATAGAACAGGTAGAAGCCGACCGACGAGATGACGACCGGCACGATCATCGGCGACAGGACGATCGCGGTGACCACGCCGTGGCCGGGAAAGCGGGCCCGGTTGAGGCCGATGGCGGCAAGCGTGCCCAGCACCATCGACAGCGCGGTCGAGGCCACGCCGATGATGGCGGAGTTGACCAGCGCCTTGCCCCAGCGCGGATCGAGGCCGAGATCGGCATACCATCGCCAGGAGAAGCCGGTCATCGGGTAGGTCAGGAACCGGCTCTCGTTCACCGACAGCGGCACGATCGCCAGGATCGGCGCCAGCAGGAAGAACAGCACCGCGGCCGAGGCGATGTAGAGCAGGCCGGTCCAGAACCGCTGGCCTGCGGTCCGCGGGGCGCCGCCGCTCATCCGAGCCGCATCCGGTCGATGCCGATCAGCCGGACATAGACGGCATAGAGGATCAGCGTCGCCACCAGCAACACGGCACCCAGTGCCGAGGCCATGCCCCAGTTGACGGTATCCGACGTGTAGAAGGCGATGAAATAGCTGATCATCTGGTCGCCCGCCCCGCCGACCAGCGCCGGGGTGATGTAGTAGCCGATCGCCATGATGAAGACGAGCAGGGTGCCGGCCGCGATGCCCGGCAGGGTCTGCGGCAGGTAGACGCGCAGGAACGCCGTGGTCGGCGGGGCACCGAGCGAGGCGGCGGCGCGCATGAAATCGGGCTTGATGCCCTTCATCACGCTGTAGAGCGGCAGGATCATGAACGGCAGCAGCACATGGGTCATGGCGATGACGACGCCGATGCGGTTGTAGATCAGCCGCACCGGCTGGTCGATCAGGCCGAGCCACAGCATCAGCTCGTTGACCAGCCCGCGTTCCTGCAGCACCACGACCCAGGCTGTCGTGCGCACCAGCAGCGACGTCCAGAACGGCAGCAGCACCAGGATCAGCAGCAGGTTGGCCCGCGCCGGCGGCAGGGCCGCGATCAGATAGGCGACGGGAAAGCCCAGCAGCAGGCAGAGCGCGGTGACGCCGAGGCCGATGCCGAAGGTGCGGCGCAAAAGGTCGAGATAGACCGATTTCTGGGCGGGCGCGAAGGTGACGGCGCCATCGGCATGGCGCTGCAGGTCGAGGGCTGCCAGCAGGAAGAACGAGGTCAGCGGCCCGGCGGCGCGGTCGATCGCCCCCCAGGTTTCCGGGTCGCCCCAGCGCGGGTCGGCGGCAACGAAGGCCTCGGCCCAGGAGGGGGCCTCGGCCGGCAGGCGCCGGGCGGTGTTCTGCACCAGGCTGCGGCCGTTATCGATATCGTAGTTCAGCCGGCGGGCGGCCACGGCCAGGTTGCCGGCCTCGCGGCTTGCCTTGATGTCGGCGGCCAGCGCCTTGAACACCGGCTCGGGCGGCGGGCGCGTGCGGTCGGTCCAGTCGCCGATGGCCAGCACCACCTGGGGCCAGACGCGGCCGAGTTCGGGATCGTGCACCGACCGCCGCATCATGTCGGCGATCGGCATCACGAAGATCACGAGCAGGAACAGGAGGAGCGGCCCGACCAGCGCGAAGGCGCCGAGCCGGTTGAGCCGCTCCGCCCGTCTCAGACGACGGCGGAGATCCTTGGCCGTTACTTCGCCGCCCACTTGTTGAAGCGTTCGGTCAGACGGTCGATGTTCTCGAGCCAGAAGGCGTCCGAGATCTGGATTGCGCCCTTCAGGTTATCCGGCGCGGTCGGCAGGTCCTTCAGCCGGTCGGCCGGGATCAGCGGCGATGCCGCCTTGTTGGTCACGCCGTAGGCGATCGCGACCGGCAGCTTGGCCTGGACCTCGGCCTTGCCGACATAATCGAGGAACTTGTAGGCCTGATCGACGTTCGGGCTGCCCTTCAGGATCACCCAGCTGTCGATGGTGAACAGCGAGCCGGTCCAGACGATGCCGAAATTGCGCTTGTCGGCCTTGTTGGCGGCGTCGATGCGGCCGTTATAGACCGAGGTCATCGCCACCTCGCCGGAAGCGAGCAGCTGCGGCGGCTGGGCGCCGGCCTTCCACCAGACAATGTTGTCGCGGATGGTATCGAGCTTCTTGAAGGCGCGCTCGACGCCGGCATCGGTGGCCAGCACCTTGTAGACGTCGGCCGGCGCGACGCCGTCGGCCATCAGCGCGATCTCGAGCGAGGTCTTGGGGCCCTGGCGCAGGCCGCGCTTGCCCGGCACCTTCGCCAGGTCGAAGAAGTCGCCCCAGCCGGTCGGCGCGGTCTTGATCTTGTCCTTGTCGTAGCCCAGCACGAAATTGTAGACGATCGCGCCGACACCGCAGGGGTTGGTCGCTTCCTTCAGATAGGCGTCCTGGCCACCGATCTTGGGCCAGTCGAGCTTGACGAACAGGCCTTCGTCGCAGCCGAGCGCCAGTTCCTCGGACTCGACCTGCACCACGTCCCAGGGAACGTTGCCGCCCTCGACCTTGGCGCGCAGCACGCCGATGCCGCCATCCCAGGATTCGTCCAGCACGTTGATGCCGGTGGCCGCCTTGAACGGGCCGAAATACAGCTGCTTCTGCGCTTCCTGATAGGCGCCGCCCCAGGAAACCACGGTCAGGTCGCGGGCCGAGGCGGCCCCGGCCAGCATCGTCGTCGCGAGCGCGAGGCCGATGATCGTTTTCTTGCTCATTGTCCGTTCCTCATCCCTTGCCCTGTGAACTCCGGTTTATTGCGGCGCGTCCAGCGCCAGGCAATGTTCCGGGGCGACGCCAAGCGTCACCTCGGCCCCCGGCGCGGGCACCTCGCCCTCGCCGTAGCGCAGCTTGACCATCACCTGCTCCGACCCGCCGGCGGCAACCCGCAGGCGCACGTGATCGCCGTGATAGATGTGTTCGAGCACGCGGCCCTGCAGCCCCTCGGCCCCGATCACGATGCGCTCCGGCCGGATGCCCAGCGCGGTGCGCTGGCCGATCTGGTCGACGGCGACGGCCGAGGTCCACAACAGCTCGCCGGTGGCCAGCCGCACCAGGGCATAGCCCTGCTCCAACTGCTCGACGATGCCGGGCAGCGCATTGTTCTCGCCGATGAAGTTGGCGACGAAACTGTTCGACGGCCGGCCATAGATCGCATCGGGCGCGTCGAGCTGCTGGATCACCCCGTCGTTGAACACCGCGATCCGGTCCGACATGGTCAGGGCCTCGGACTGGTCGTGGGTGACGTAGACGACGGTCAGGCCCAGTTCTTCGTGCAGATGCTTGATCTCGAGCTGCATGTGCTCGCGCAGGTTCTTGTCGAGCGCGCCGAGCGGTTCGTCCATCAGGACGATGCGCGGGGCAAAGACCAGCGCGCGGGCCAGCGCCACGCGCTGCTGCTGGCCGCCCGACAATTGGGCGGGGCGCCGGCCGCCGAGGGCGCCGAGCTTGACCATGCCGAGCGCCTTCTCGACCCGCGCCTCCCGCTCGGCCCGGCCGATCTTGCGCACCGACAGCGGAAAGGCGACGTTCTCGGCCACCGTCATATGCGGGAACAGCGCGTAATTCTGGAACACCATCCCGATGTCGCGGCGATGCGGCGGCAGCGCATTGACCGGCTGGCCGTCGACGGCGATGGTGCCCGACGTCGGCACCTCGAAGCCTGCCAGCATCATCAGGGTCGTGGTCTTGCCCGAGCCGGACGGCCCCAGCAGGGTCAGGAATTCGCCGGCGGCAACGTCGAGGTCGAGGCGTTTGACCACGGCGGTGATGCCGTCATAGGTCTTGACGACGTCACGAAACCGTACGCGCGGCGCATCCTGCTGGCCGACCTGACCTGTTGGCATATGCTCAGGCTTTTCCCCGTTATACGCGGGCGCCTCCCGGCCGCGTTGGCGCACATGCTGGCCGAGCCGGGCTGATTCGTCGAGGGGAAATCAATCAGTAATGGTCTGGTCATTATTTCAGACTGGACCTGACAATGTCGGTTCCATACCGCATTCTGCCGACCAATACGCAGTTTCGGGGAGATGCGTTTCATAATGTCGCAGGCATTGTTTTCGGCCGATTTCAAGCTCTCGCCCTACTGGTGGGACCGCACGCCGCGCCCGGTCCTGCCCGAAACCGCCCTGCCCCAGGCGGTCGACGTGCTGGTCATCGGCTCCGGCTATACCGGCCTGTGCGCCGCGCTGCAGACCGCGCGCGGCGGGCGCGACACGCTGGTCGTCGATGCCGGCGACGCGGGCTTCGGCTGCTCGTCGCGCAATGGCGGCCAGATCTCGACATCGGTCAAGCCGAGCTTCGACGACCTCTCCCGCCGCCATGGCCCGGACCGCGCCACCGCGATCATCCGCGAGGGGCAGGCCTCGCTGGCCTGGGTCGCCCGCTTCGTGGCCGAGGAACAGCTCGACTGCGATTTCCGCATCGTCGGCCGCTTCCATGCCGCCCACAGCCCCGGCCGCTACGAGGCCCTGGCCCGCGCCGCGCAGAATCAGCCGAGGGGGCTGGAGGTGCCGGCCGAGATCGTGCCGCGCGCCGAACAGCGCCGCGAACTCGGCACCGACGCCTATTACGGCGGGGTGGTCTATACCCAGCATGCCTCGATCGATCCGGGCCGCTTCCACCAGGGCATGCTCGATCGCGCGCTCGCCGCCGGGGTCCGCGTGGTGCCCCACTGCGCCGCCACCGCGATCGACCGCGACGGCCAGGGTTTCCGCGTCGCGACGGCAAAGGGCATCGTTAGCGCCCGCCAGGTCGTAGTGGCGACCAACGGCTACACCGCGAAGCTGACGCCCTGGCTGCAGCGCCGCGTCATCCCGATCGGCAGCTACATCATCGCCACCGAGGACCTGGGGGCGGAGCGCATGGCCCGGTTGATGCCCAGGGACCGCATCGTCTCCGACACCCGCAAGGTGGTCTATTACTACCGCGCCTCGCCCGATGGCCGGCGCATCCTGTTCGGCGGCCGCGTCTCGCATAACGAAACCGACCCGAAGATGTCGGGTCCATTGCTGCACCAGGCGATGACCGGGATCTTCCCCGAACTGGCGACGGCAAAGATCAGCCATTCCTGGAACGGCTTCATCGCCTACACCTTCGACGAGCTGATGCATTGCGGCCAGCGCGACGGCCTCTACTACGCCATGGGCTATTGCGGCTCGGGCGCCGGTATGGCCGGCTATCTCGGCACCCGCATCGGCCAGCAGGTGCTGGGATTGAAAGAGGGCCGGACCGCCTTCGACGATCTCGATTTCCAGACCCGCCCCCTCTACACCGGCAATCCCTGGTTCCTGGCGCCTTCGGTGTTCTACTACAGGATCAGGGATCGCCTGGGGCGGTAGGAACGGGTTCAGCGGGCACGGATCATCGTCGTCTTCAACGGATCGGCGGAGACGGCGTTCGGAATCTGGAACAGCGTAGCGTCGTCATAAGGAGCGGTTAGTTCGAGCAATTCGAGAGGTGCGGTCGCGCCGGTCTGTGACCACCCCATCGCAAAATGCCGGCTGTTGAGCGATGCAAGCACGAACGGGTAGCGAAGCACCTGGGGTGAGGCCTGCGTCGCCCGATATTCCGGCACATGCAACACGCGGCCTAGATTGGAAAACCAGAAATTTCCTGCCTGAATGTGAGAAGCCCCGTTGGGATAGTAGCCGCCATCGACAAAATTTGCTGGCCCCGGCGCCAGTTCCCAAGTTGCCGAAAGATTTGAAAGCGGCTTGCGTCGGAGGATTGTCGGGGAGCCCCCCGCATAAAGGTACAGATATCCCGCCTCAACATAACTGAAGTAGGTGCCCGCATACTGAGCTGGAAAATCGCTGGGCAATGCCACTTCAGAGGTCGTGGCGCCGTTTTCAACCAGAATGACGCTGGTCGCTACCTTCTTGTTCACGGCTGCTTGAAAACCACGCGTCGACGACACATTCGAGACAACGGCCCCTGCGTTGGAGAAACTGTCGCCATTGTCCGTCGAAACGAACGAACCTCCCCACGCTATATAGACATGGCTACCGACAACAGCCCATGAATCGATCGGACCGTCACCGCCCGCAGACTGCCAGATTGGAGTTGATCCGACTGCTGCTCCGTACGCACCCCGGTAAAGTTCAAGACGGTCAGCCGCATTATTGCGAACCATCAGATAGTAGTAATTTGAGTTCGCGGCACACGATCTGGCATAGAGTTGGGACGGCAGAGAATATAACGTCATGCTGGCCCCGCTCCACACGACGTACTGCGTGTAGCCATAACTCGGGTTCCACACATTGCTTACCTGAACGTCGAGGCCGGTAAACACGCCTTTCCGGTACCCGCCGATTCCCCAGCTATTCAGATCTTTGTATTGAGGCCAGTCTGCGCGTGTCGTAGTCCAGGTAACGCCGTCGACGCTGGACAATCCAACGATACTATTCGTTGTGGACCTCGCCATCATGCCAAATGACAGACCATTTGCATCCGAAGCGGCAACAGCTCCCGCCTGAGGGCGGTTCGTCCTATCCCCTTCATAGCTCCAGCCGGTGCTACCGGCTGGAGCGGTAGCCGACGCTTTCGATGTCACGCCCATCGACGAGGCCAGAATACCAATCGACTGATAGAGCGCCGGATAATCGGCTTGCGGCACCACGCGGCCATTGGCCTTGAGCCAAGTGGCATCATCATAGCCGTTGCCAAAAACGTCGACCGCAGCGCCGATCGGAAAACCGGTGCCGGCCGCGGAGCCGAAGAACTGCGAGAAATTCGACATGTCAGAAACCTCGTTTTGCGGCCGCGGCCGGTCAGAACAGCAGGCGCCAGCCTTGCGTGGCGCCGGAATAGACGAGATGGACGGTGGCGTAGGTCGTCGAGACGTCCATGTCTTCGTTCAGCCCCATGATCCGTAGACCGGCCCGGGCAACCGTCAGCTTATTGATGCCGAAGGTCGA
This sequence comes from Pseudomonadota bacterium, assembly GCA_023433835.1. Lineage (GTDB taxonomy): Bacteria > Pseudomonadota > Alphaproteobacteria > Ferrovibrionales > Ferrovibrionaceae > JAFKFH01. The sequence goes on from JAEYTW010000609.1 coordinate 9,508, forward strand.
TGCGACGTCGGCGAAGCGTATCTGGTCGCCAACCGCGGGACTGGCCGGCAGGGTTGCGACGACGGCGCCGGCACTGGTGTCGACGAAGTAACCGGTCGCAGCGGCGGCGGTGAAACTTGCCGACTTCGTCTGCCAGGATATCCCGCCCCCGGCATTGATCTGCGCCAGGACAAACGCCGTGGTGGCCAGCTGGGTGGAATTGGTTCCCACTACCGCGGTGGGGGCGGTCGGGGCGCCGGTCAGCGCTGGCGGAGCCAGCGGCGCCCGGGCCGCGGCCGCGGGGGGG
>JAEYTW010000682.1 GCA_023433835.1 Pseudomonadota bacterium
AGGAAGCGGAGGGCGACGAAGAGGACGCCGAGTACGAGGAAGGCGACGAGGAAGACGCCGAGTACGAGGAAGAGGAAGAAGGCGAAGAGGAAGACGAGGGCGAGGAAGGCGACGAGGAGGAGGCCGAGGAGGACGAGGCCGAAACCGAGGGCGAGGAAGGCGAGGACGCCGCCGGGGAAGACGACGAGGAAGAGGACGAGGACGACACCGCGGAGGAAGAGGGCGAAGGCTACCGCCTGCCGTCGCCCAAGCTTCTGCAGCGGCCGCCCCCGGGCGACGATCAGGTCGACGACGAGGCAACGCTGGCCGCCAATGCCCGCGCCCTCGAGATCGTCCTGCGCAATTTCAAGGTGCGCGGCGAAATCATGGAGGTCCGCCAGGGCCCGGTCGTCACCTTGTACGAGCTGGAGCCGGTGCCGGGCACCAAGTCCTCGACCGTCATCAACCTGGCCGACGACATCTCGCGCTCGATGCGGGCGATCACCGCGCGTATCGCGGTGGTGCCGGGCCAGAGCGCGCTGGGCATCGAGCTGCCCAACGAGAAGCGCGAGGTGGTCTACCTGCGCGAAATCCTGACGTCGTCTGCCTTTACCGACGCTGCGGCCAAGCTGCCGCTGGCACTGGGCAAGAACATCGGCGGCGAGCCCGTCGTGGTCGATCTCGCCAAGATGCCGCATCTCCTGATCGCCGGCACCACCGGCTCGGGCAAGTCGGTCGGGGTCAACGCGATGATCCTGTCGCTGCTCTATCGCCTGCCGCCCGATCGCTGCCGCTTCATCATGGTCGATCCGAAGATGCTGGAGCTGTCGGTCTATGACGGCATCCCGCATCTGCTGGCGCCGGTCGTCACCGATCCGAAGAAGGCCGTGCATGTCCTGAAATGGGCGGTGCGCGAGATGGAGAACCGCTACCGGTCGATGGCGCTGATCGGCGTGCGCAACATCGAAAGCTTCAACCATCGCGCCGCAGAATTGCGCGAGGCCGGCGAGACCGTGACCCGCCAGGTCCAGGTCGGCTTCGACCGCCAGACCCGCGAGCCGATCATGGAAGACCAGGCGATCAGCCTGGATGCGCTGCCCTACATCGTCATCATCGTCGACGAGATGGCCGACCTGATGCTGGTCGCCGGCAAGGAGATCGAGGCGCTGATCCAGCGCCTGGCCCAGATGGCGCGTGCCGCCGGCATCCACCTGATCATGGCGACCCAGCGCCCGTCGGTGGACGTCATCACCGGCACGATCAAGGCCAACTTCCCCACCCGCATCTCCTTCCAGGTCACCTCCAAGATCGACAGCCGCACGATCCTGTCGGAGGCCGGCGCCGAACAGCTGCTGGGCCAGGGCGACATGCTCTACATGCAGGCCGGCGGCCGCATCACCCGCGTGCACGGGCCGTTCGTCGCGGATTCGGAAGTCGAGGACGTCGTCAACTTCCTCAAGACCCAGGGCGAACCGGAATACCTGCACGACATCATCGCCGACGACGACGACATGGACCTGCCGCTGGCGGCACCCGGCGGCGACGAAGGGAGCGGCCCCGAACCCTCGGGCGACGACCTCTACGACCAGGCCGTCAACCTGGTGCTGCGCGAGGGCAAGGTGTCGGTCAGCTTCATCCAGCGCTACCTGCAGATCGGCTACAACCGCGCGGCGCGCATCGTCGAGCGGATGGAGACCGAGGGCGTGGTCGGCCCGGCCAATCATATGGGCAAGCGCGACATCCTGGGCGGACGCCGCGGCGGCTTCTGACGCCGCGGCCGGTCTGCGCCGATCGTCGCCCCGGGCTTGACCCGGGGCCTAGAGAAAGCGCGGTGCCGCTTGCGCCGTTCCTTGCCCTGGATCCCGGGTCTCCGCTTCGCTACGCCCGGGATGACGGCCGATATGTGGTCTATGAATTTGCACCGCATGGCATAATCGGCCGATGGACGGGCAGGACGGTAATCGAGCCATCACCCGGCGCGCCGGCGTCGTCGCGGCAATCGGCGTCGTGCTGGCACTGCTCGCCGCCGCGGCGAGCTACCGGCTGGCCGCCGACGGCGCGCTGGATGAGATCGCCGCCGCCGGCCGGGTACGGCTGACCGCCCAGGCCCGGGCGTTGGCCGATACCGTCGCCCGCTTCGAGCAGGTGCCCTTCGTCCTGTCGCTCGACCCCGACGTCGCCGGTGCCCTGGCCCATCCGGACGATACCGGACGGCTGGCGGCGCTCGACGCCAAGCTCGCCCGCATCGCCGAGGGTTCGCGCGCCGATGCGATCTACCTGACCGACGCGCGCGGTCTGACCATCGCGGCCTCGAACTACGACAAGCCCTGGAGCTTCGTCGGCGACAATTACAGCCAGCGCCCCTATGTCGGCGATGCGCTGGCCACCGGCGCCGGCCGGTTCTACGCGATCGGCCTGCGCTCGCGCGTGCCGGGGTTCTATCTGTCGCGCGCGGTCGGCGGGGCCGGCGTCGTCGTCGCCAAGTTCCTGCTCGACGCCGTCGAGCGCGAATGGGAAAGCGCCACCAATGCCGTGATGGTGACCGACGAGCACGGCATCGTCATCCTGTCGAGCCGGCCGGCCTGGAAATACCGGGCACTGAAACCGCTGTCGACCGAGGATCGCGCCATGGTCATCGCGCTGCAGCAATATGGCGACCACGCCTTCCCCGCGCTGGGCCGGCTGCCCGGCATGCGCCAGTCGGAGGCGCTGCCGTTTCCGGGCTGGACCATCCACTACATCGCCGATACCGGCCCCGCCGCGACACGCGCGACCGACGCGGCCCTGGCCGTCGGCGCCATCGTGGCGATGGGTGTGCTGATCATCCTGTGGATCGACCAGCGCCGCCTGCGCGCCGCGGCCGAGACGCGCGCACGGGCTGCCGAGACC
>JAEYTW010000720.1 GCA_023433835.1 Pseudomonadota bacterium
TACGTCACGACGGGCAATGCCGGGGCGCCGGAGGGCGAGCGCCTCGCCGGCTCGCTGTTCCGATTCGATTCGAGCGTCGCCGGCCTGCCGGAGAACCGCTTCGCCCTTTGACGGGCGGGCGGGCGCCCGCCCCCCCCCCCCCATTCCCCCCCCCCCCCGGGCGGCCCCGCACCGCAAAGACCGCACCGGCCTCGGTCAGCTCGATACCGGCGACCGAGCGCTGCAGCAGGCGCACGCCGAAATCGCGCTCCAGCTCGCGCACGGTCTTCGTCACGGCCGGCTGCGACAGGGACAGCGCCCTGGCGGCGCCGCGGATGCTCTTGTGTTCGGCCACGGCAAGGAAGGCGCGAAGCTGATGGAGTTTCACCGGACACCCGAGGAGATAACCAAAAGTTATCTTGATGATTAATGTTTTGTCTTTTTCTTATCAACCAGTCATGCAACGACGTGGGGTGACGCAGGGGACATCCAGGGGAACGCCACCATGACGACCGCCGCCGCCGCACGCCGGGGCATGAGCCGCACGCAGGTCATCGCCGCCACCACCATCGGCAACGCCCTCGAATTCTTCGATTTCACCGTCTACTCGTTCCTGGCCGTGGTGATCGGCCGGCTGTTCTTCCCGACGATGTCGCCCTACGGCCAGCTGCTGCTCTCGGTCGCGACCTTCGGCGTCGGCTTCTTCATGCGGCCGTTGGGCGGCATCGTCATCGGCGCCTATGCCGACCGCCGCGGCCGCAAGGCGGCGATGACCCTGACGATCAACCTGATGGCGCTGGGCTGCGCCTTGATCGCGCTGGCACCGACCTACGCCCAGGCCGGCCTCGTCGCGCCGCTGGTCATCGTGCTGGCCCGGCTGATCCAGGGCTTCTCGGCCGGCGGCGAGGTCGGCGCCTCGACCACCCTGCTGATCGAATACGCCACGCCGCAGAACCGCGGCTACTATGCCTCCTGGCAGTTCGCCAGCCAGGGCCTGGGGGTCACCATCGGCGCGACGCTCGCCGGCATCCTGTCGGCCACGCTGTCGCCCGAGCAGATGGATTCCTGGGGCTGGCGCGTGCCGTTCGCGGTCGGCGTGCTGATCCTGCCGGTCGGCATCTACATCCGCCGCCAGCTGGAAGAGACGCTGGAGCCGCGCGACCAGGGGAAGGTCGAGCATGGCCCGGTGATGACCACGCTGCGCGAGCACGGCCGGCTGGTGCTGCTCGGCATCCTGCTCACCATCGGCGGCACGGTCAGCGCCTACATCACCACCTTCTACATGCCGACCTACGGCATCCGCGAGCTCGGCCTGCCGATGCCGCTCGCGCTGCTCGCCGGCATCCTCTCGGGCTTCATCACCTTCGTCGCCTCGCCGTTCGTCGGCCTGGCCGCCGACCGGGTCGGCCGCAAGAAGCTGATCCTCGGCGCCCGGCTGGTCACGCTGGTGCTGGTCTATCCCTGCTTCCTGTGGCTCAATGCCGCGCCGTCGGCCGAACGCCTGCTGATCGTCGTCGGCGTGCTGTCGGTGCTCCTGGCCATCCAGACCGCGCCGGCCATCACCATGATGCCGGAACTGTTCCCCAAGGCGGTGCGCGCCACCGGCATGTCGATCGTCTATTCGATCGGCGTGGCGCTGTTCGGCGGCTTCGCCCAGTTCATCGCAACCTGGCTGATCAACGCCACCGGCGACAAGCTGAGCCCGGCCTATTACCTGATCGCCTGCCTCGTCGTCTCGACCCTGGCGCTGATCGGGCTGGAAGATCGCACCGGCCGCGAAATCGACGGCCGGAAATAAGGGAGGATCATCAATGACTTTCTCGCAAAGCTACGCCGAGGCGCGGCAAAAATTCCTCGATGCCGCCAAGGCCCACGGCCTGCCGGTCGAAAACCATGTGATGGAGGGCCAGGTCGGCGCCCAAGGCGAGGTATTGGCCACCGATACCGCGCTGATCGGCCCGGCCGATGCCGAGAACCTGCTGATCGTCACCTCGGGCACCCATGGGGTCGAGGGCTTCTGCGGCTCGGGCTGCCAGGGCGCGCTGATCGGCGATGAGGATCTGGCGAGGCGCCTGGCGCCGGCACGCGCCGCGATCCTGCTGGTCCACGCGGTAAACCCCTGGGGTTTCTCGCATCTGCGCCGCACCAACGAGGACAATATCGACCTCAACCGCAACTGCGTCGATTTCGCCAAGCCGCGGCCGATCAACGCCGGCTATCACGAACTCGACGCGCTGCTGATGCCCAAGGCCTGGCCGCCGGCGCCGGAGAACGAGCTGTCGATCCTGGCCTATCAGCAGCAGCACGGCATGCCGGCCTTCCAGCGCGCGGTCTCGGCCGGCCAGTACGAGGTGGCCGACGGCCTGTTCTACGGCGGCACCGCACCGGCCTGGAGCCAGCGGACGATGCGCGCGATCCTGGGCCGGCACGGCGCGGGCAAGAAGCGCATCGGCTGGATCGACGTCCATACCGGCCTCGGCCCCTGGGGCCATGGCGAGAAGATCTTCGCCGGCCGCCCGGTTCCCGAGGAACTGGCGCGCGCCCGCGCCTGGTGGGGCATCGACGTCTTCGCGACCTTCGAACCCGGCTCGGTCTCGGCCGACGTCACCGGGCCGGTGGTGGGCCTGGCGCAGGAAGTCTGCGCCGAGGCGGAAATCACCGGCATGGGCCTCGAATTCGGCACCCTGCCGATGCTCGAGGTCATGCAGGCCCTGCGCGCCGACCAGTGGCTACACCGCAACCCGCAGGCCCCGGCCGGCCAGGCCGCGGCGATCAAGCGCGCCTTGCGCGACGCCTTCTACGGCGATACCGAGGGCTGGAAGGGCATGGTGACCTCGCAGACCCGCGTCACCGTCCTGCAGGCCGTCACCGGCCTCGGCCAGAAGAACTGAGAGACAGCGTCAATGCCCGTCATTCCCGTCCATATCGCCGGTGCCGCCCCCTACCAGGCCGGCAAGCCGATTGACGAACTGGCCCGCGAGATCGGCATCGCCGAGGCCGACATCGTCAAGCTGGCCTCGAACGAAAACCCGCTGGGCATGAGCCCGCAGGCCAAGGCGGCGATGCTGCAGGCCACCGAGGATCTCTCCCGCTATCCCGACGCCAACGGCTTCTCGCTGAAGGCGGCGCTGTCGGCGCGCTACGACGTGCCACAGGACTGGATCACCCTGGGCGCCGGCTCCAACGACATCCTGGAGATGGCGGCCAGCGTGTTCCTGGAGCCCGACAAGTCGGCCGTGTTCTCGCAATACGGCTTCATCGTCTATGCCCAGGCGACGCGCCGCGTCGGCGCGACCGCGATCGTCGTGCCGGCCAAGGAGTACGGCCACGACCTCGACGCGATGCTGGCGGCGATCCGCCCCGACACGACGCTGTTGTTCCTGGCCAACCCGAACAACCCGACGGGCACCTACCTGACGGCCGAGGCGATCGACGGCTTCCTCGACCGGGTGCCCGACCACGTCGCGGTGGTCATCGACGAAGCCTATGACGAATACCTGCCGCCCGAGATGCGCCAGGATTCGATCGCCCGGGTGAAGAAGCATGCGAACGTCATCCTGTCGCGCACCTTCTCGAAAGCCTATGGCCTGGCCGGCCTGCGCGTCGGCTATGCCGTCTCGCGGCCCGACATCGCCGATTACCTGAACCGCATCCGCCAGGCCTTCAATGTCGGCACGGTGGCGCAGGCCGCCGCGATCGGCGCGCTGGCGGACCAGGACTTCCTCGACCGGACCTACCGGATGAACCGCGAGGGCATCGCGACGCTCGAGGCCGCCTTCGACGGCCTGGGCATCCCTTATGTCCGCTCCTACGGGAATTTCATCCTGGCCCGGGTCGGCGATGCCGCCGCGATCAACGCCGGCCTGCTCAGGCGTGGCGTGATCGTGCGGCCGGTCGGCGGCTACGGCCTGCCCGAGTGGCTGCGCATCTCGATCGGCACGGCGGCGGAAAACCGCCGCTTCCTCGACGCGCTGGCCGAGGTGCTCAAGCCATCAGCCGCCTGACCGCATGGCCATAGGCGTTCCAGACCAGCGGAATCGAGGCGATCTCGATTCGCTCGTCGGCGCCGTGGATGCCTGCGCAGGTGACGCCGAAACCGCAGGTCGCCGGGATGCCGCGATCGGCGAGATAATTGCCGATGTTGGACGGCCCGCAGACCTCGCCGGGCACCGGCCGGCCGGCGGCGCGGCTGGCGCCTTCGACCAGCGCGGCGCCAAGGCGGTTGTCGGCCGCCAGCCGATAGGGACCCCAGCTTTCCAGCGCCTCGATCCTGGTCGCCCGGGTCGAGGGCATGACATGGTCGACCGCCTCGACCGCGGCACCGACCAGCTCGGCCGCCGCGGCGGCATCGAAGGCCGGGGTCAGCCTGATGTCGACGTTGAGCGAACAGGCATTGGGCACCATCGAGAACCCGGCCCCGCCCGAAACCCTGGTCACGGTCAACTTCGGCG
>JAEYTW010000747.1 GCA_023433835.1 Pseudomonadota bacterium
CCGGACGGCGGCGACCAGGCGCCGCGCCCCGCCGCCGCCGCCGTGGCCGAAGCGGTCGTTGATCACCTTGAAATGGTCGAGATCGAGCATGATCGCCGCATAGGGCCCCCGGACCGGCCATTCGGCATGGACGTTGCCTGCGGCATCGAACAGGGCGCGGCGATTGGCAAGCCCCGTGAGCACGTCCTGGCGGGCATCGCGGCGCATCGCCTCGGCATGGCGATTGGCTTCCTCCTGCAGGCGCGTCGTCACCATCAGCCCAAGGCCGAACAGCCGCAGGTTGGACAGTATGATCGCCGCCCCCATGGTGATGGCGTCGCGAATCGCGGGTGCCGCCAGCACGCCCAGCGCATCGCCGAAGGCCAGCGTGAGCCAGCGATAGAGCAGCAGGGCCACGGTTGCCTCGTAGACGAAAGCGACGAGGAAGGAGGGCAGGCGCGAGCGGCCCTGGCGGCAGCGTACCAGGCGGTGCACCATCATGCCGCCGATCACGCCGATGGCCGCGAGGAACACCAGGGCGCGCAACGCCGGGCGGTCGAGCCAGGTCAGCCCGCCGATGGCCGCGAGCGCGATGCCGGCGATCGCCGGCGCGGCAACCAGGCCTTCGCGCCCGCCGATGAAAAGGACGAGGCCGCGATGGGTGCACACCACATTGGCGCAGGTGAAGGCCATGGTCGCGACGATGACGGCAGGGTTGAGCGTGCCGGCCGGAATGACGAAGGCGAGGGCGGTTCCGGCATGGGCCAGGCCGCCCAGCGCCCACCACCGCGGGCCGGGCAGATGGCGCCACATGACGGCCGCCAAGACCAGCAGCAAGCTGTTCAGGCCGGCAATCACCAGCGAGATCAGGCCGAGCGTGCTGTAGTCGAGCGTCATGAAGTCCTTCCGGCCCGGGGGGTATCCCCGGCTGACATGATTCGTCAGTGCCATGGTGACCGATAGGGGCGTTGCTGAGCGTCAAGCTTGGTAATTCCGTGTCACGCGAAAGGCGGAGATCGCCGCAAATCGCCGCGGCTGTCGTTGGACGGTCATCCTGCCGACCTATCGTCGGGTGTTTGCCCTTCCGACGAGGAGCCGGACCGATCATGAAGCGATATCAAACCGCCGCCGCCCTGCTGGCACTGATGCTCGGCGCCACCGCCGCGCGTGCCGAAACCGTCACCCTGACCACGCTGGACTGGTGCCCCTATACCTGCGCGGCACTGCCGGAAAACGGCCTGTCGACCGTCATCGTGACCCGTGCGTTCAAGGCCATGGGCTATGAGGTGAAAGTCGAATTCCTGCCCTGGCAGCGTGCCGTACAGACGGCCGAGACCGATGCCAAGGTCGCCGGCTATTTCCCCGAATATGCCGGCAGCTTCGACAAGTTCACGTTGTCAGCCTCGCTCGGGGACAGCCCGCTGGGCCTGGTCGTGCCGGCCGGCAAGTCGATCGCCGATGTCGGCGTGCCCGCCTTGTCCAAGCTCAAGCTCGGCGTCGTCTCCGGCTACGTGAACACCGAGGCGGTCGACAAGGCGATTGCCGACAAGACCCTGCCGGTCGAGGCGGTCAAGGACGACGTGACCAACCTGCGCAAGGTTGCCGCCGGCCGCATCGACGCCGCCATCATCGACGAATACGTGATGCGCTACGAGTTGTCGGCCAACAAGGAACTGGCCGGCGACCGGGGCAAGCTCGCCTTCAACCCGACGGTGCTGGAAAACAAGAGCCTGCACATCGCCTTCGCCAGGACCCCGCTCGGCGAAAAGATGAAGGCCGCCTTCGACGACGGCCTCAGGAAGATCGACGTCAAGGCGATCCAGGCCGAGTATTTCAGCCGCCTCGGCTCGATGTGATCCGCTGACGGGCGAGGGCGGCCGTCACCCGATCGGGACGGCCGCCCTTTGGGACGGGTCGTCAGACCGCGCGCACCTCGGTCAGGAAGGTTTCGATATCGCCGCGCAGATGCTGGGACAACTGCTCCAGCGCGCCGGCGGCGTCGAGCACGGCGCGGGCGCCGTCGCCGGTGCGGCCGGCGGCGTCCGACATGTCGGAGATCTGCCCCATCACCGCGCGCGTGCCGTCGGCGGCGCGAGCGATATTGCGGGCGATCTCCTGGGTGGCGGCACCCTGCTGCTCGACCGCCGCCGCGATCGCCGTGGCGATCGAACTGATCTCGGCGATCACGTGACTGATCTGCCTGACCGAGTTGACGGCGTCGCCGGTCGCGGTCTGCATGCCGCCGATCTGCTGGCCGATGTCGCCGGTTGCCTTGGTCGTCTGGGTGGCGAGGTTCTTGACCTCGGAGGCGACGACGGCGAAACCCTTGCCGGCTTCGCCGGCCCGGGCCGCCTCGATGGTGGCGTTCAGGGCAAGCAGGTTGGTCTGGCCGGCGATGCCGGTGATCATATCCACGACCTCGCCGATGCGCAGCGACGCGGTCGTGAGTTCGCGGATCGAATCATTGGCCTTGGCCGCATCGCGTTCGGCGCCCGAGGCGACGGTCGACGACTGGCTGACCTGGCGCGAGATCTCGCCGATCGAGGCCGACAATTCCTCGGCCGCCGCGGCCACGGTCTGCAC
>JAEYTW010000802.1 GCA_023433835.1 Pseudomonadota bacterium
AAAAACCAAACCCCACCGGGGGCCCCCCTGGGCCCCCCCGCGAAAACTATCAAGACTCCAGAAAGGAATCAGGCGGTGATGTTGACGTTACCGCCGACGCCCGCCGGCAGATTGCTCTGCTGCTGCAGCGAATTGTTGGATTCGGTAATAAGGTTGACCACGTCTTCCTGCGCCTTCTGCTGCTGCTTGACAGCAGCGAGGCTGACGTTACGCCCGAAGGTGGCCGACTGATAGGCCGTGCTGAGGCCTGCCAAAGCGCCACTGTCCATAGGTTTCTCCTTAGAGACAGAGTCGAAAGTTAATGCACCTTAACCGATCGGCGGTTCCCTGCCAAGGGAAACCGCCGCCCGGTTACATTAGTTTGCGAACTCCGGTTCCTTGCTGGCATCGCCGTCGCCGCGGGTCCGCTTGCGCGGCTTGTCCTCGGGGGTGATGTCGAAGGCGAGATCCTCGCCTTCCACCTTGACCAGCACGTGACCGCCATTAGCCAGCTTGCCGAACAGGAGTTCGTCGGCCAGCGGTTTCTTGATGTGCTCCTGGATGACGCGGGCCAGCGGCCGCGCCCCATAGAGCTTGTCATACCCCTTCTCGCCCAGCCAGGCGCGCGCCTCCTCGGTCAGCGAGAAGGTGACGTGGCGGTCGGACAACTGCGCTTCCAGCTGGCTGATGAACTTGTCGACCACGCGCCGGATGATGGTCTCGCCCAGCGCCGCGAACGGAATGACGGCATCCAGGCGGTTGCGGAATTCCGGCGTGAACAGCTTTTCGATCGCCGCGGTATCCTCGCCCTGCTTGAGGCCCCGGCCGAAACCGATCGCCTGCTGCGACATCTCCGAGGCGCCGGCATTGGTCGTCATGATCAGCACGACATTGCGGAAATCGACCGACTTGCCGTTGTTGTCGGTCAGCTTGCCGTGGTCCATCACCTGCAACAGGATGTTGAACAGGTCGGGATGGGCCTTCTCGATTTCGTCGAGCAGCAGAACGCTGTGCGGATGCTGGTCGACCGCGTCGGTCAGCAGGCCGCCCTGGTCGAAGCCGACATAACCCGGCGGCGCGCCGATCAGCCGCGAGACGGTGTGGCGCTCCATGTATTCGGACATGTCGAAGCGGATCAGCTCGACGCCCATGATCGAGGCGAGCTGGCGCGCCACCTCGGTCTTGCCGACGCCGGTCGGACCGGAGAACAGATAGCTGCCGATCGGCTTCTCCGGCTCGCGCAGGCCGGCGCGGCTCAGCTTGATGGCGGTGGCCAGCGCGGTGATCGCGGCATCCTGGCCGTAGACCACGCGCTTCAGTTCGTCCTCGAGGTTCTTCAGCGATTCCTTGTCGGCGCGGCTGACCGTCTTGGGCGGGATGCGGGCGATCTTGGCGATGATCGTCTCGATCTCCTTCAGGCCGAGCGTCTTCTTGCGCCGGCTTTCCGGCTTCAGCATCTCGGCCGCGCCGGCTTCGTCCAGCACGTCGATCGCCTTGTCGGGCAGCTTGCGGTCGCTGATGTAGCGCGCCGCCAGTTCGACCGCGCCGCGCACGGCATCGTCGGTATAGCGCACGCCGTGATGCTTCTCGTAATAGGGCTTGAGGCCCTTCAGGATCTTGAAGGCATCGTCGAGTGACGGCTCGTTGACGTCGATCTTCTGGAACCGGCGCAACAGCGCGCGGTCCTTCTCGATATAGCTGCGGAATTCCTTGTAGGTCGACGACCCGATGCAGCGGATCGCGCCCGACGACAGGGCCGGCTTCAGCAGGTTGGAGGCATCCATCGCGCCGCCCGAGGTGGCGCCGGCACCGATCACCGTGTGCATCTCGTCGATGAACAGGACCGAACCGGGAATGGCCTCGAGTTCGACGACGACCTGCTTCAGCCGTTCCTCGAAATCGCCGCGATAACGCGTCCCGGCCAGGAGCGAGCCCATGTCGAGCGCGTAGATCACCGCGTTCTTCAGGACGTCGGGCACCTCGCCGCGCACGATGCGGCGGGCCAAGCCCTCGGCGATGGCGGTCTTGCCGACGCCGGGATCACCGACGAACAGCGGGTTGTTCTTCGACCGGCGGCACAGGATCTGGATCGTGCGCTCGATCTCGGCGTCGCGCCCGATCAGCGGATCGATCTTGCCGGCCTTGGCCTTCTCGTTGAGGTTGACGCAGTAGGAGGACAGCGCGTCGCTCTTGCCCTCCTTCTTCTGGCCAACCTCTTCCTCGCGTTCTTCAGACCCGCGCACCGTACGCCGCTCCGATTTCCCGGCCGCCTTGGCGATGCCGTGACTGATGTAGCTGACTGCGTCCAACCGGGTCATGTCCTGCTCCTGCAGGAAGAACACCGCATGGCTCTCGCGCTCGGAGAAGATGGCCACCAGCACGTTGGCGCCGGTCACTTCCTCGCGGCCCGAGGACTGGACATGGAACAGCGCGCGCTGCACGGCGCGCTGGAAACTCAAGGTCGGCTTGGCATCCTCGGTCGAATGGGTGACCAGGCTCTTCAGCTCGGTATCGAGGAAGGCGTTGATGCGGCCGCGCAGGCGCTCGACGTCGACCGAACAGGCGCGCATCACCGCGATGGCGTCCTGGTCCTCGGTGAGTGCGAGCAGCAGATGTTCGAGCGTGGCGAATTCGTGCCGTCGCTGGGTCGCCAGCGCGAGCGCACGATGCAGCGTCTGTTCGAGATTGCGCGAGAAACCTGGCATCAAGCCTTCTCCATCGTGCACTGCAGCGGATGTTGCTGCTGACGGGCGTAATCGATGACCTGGGTGACCTTGGTCTCGGCCACCTCGTAGGTGAACACGCCGCAGATCCCCACCCCGCGCTGGTGGACATGCAGCATGATGCGCGTCGCTTCCTCGTGGTTCTTCTGGAAGAACCGCTCGAGGATGTAGACGACGAATTCCATCGGCGTGTAATCGTCGTTCAGCAGCAGCACCTTGTACATCGGCGGCTTCTGCGTCTTCGGCTTGGTGCGGGTCACCACGCCGGTAACGGTGCCGCCGCGGTCGTTGTCCTTGCGATCGTCGCTCATGCCTGGCCGCCCGGCGCGTCCTTCATTGCCTCAGTCGTTGCCATGATATCGGGGTTTCGCCGCGGAATACCAGTACCCGGTTGGCGCTTTTCGCCGGGCCGGGCCACTGCCGTCGAGGGGAAGGGGTGGTAGGTACCGATCATCACTACCGCATCAGATAGGTAGGCATCGGCCGGAAAACAATGAAGCCCGAGGAACGGGTCCTCGGGCTTCAGGTCGGGCAGCGTCACGGGCCGCCGGATTCATACTCGCTTACGCGAAACGAAAAGGGGCTACTCCACGCACGTCTAAACCCGTCGATCGCAGGGATCGGATCGGTATGGCCTCAGGCGGCCAGCGGCTTCACCGCGCGCTCGACCGCCGCCTGCACCTGGGCGTTGATCGGGGCGAAGGCGTCCTGGGCGAACTTGGCGGTCAGTTCGCCGAGCTTGGTGGTCTCGGCCATGTAGGCGTCGAAGGTGGCCTTGGCGAAATCCTGCTGGACCTCGAGGACTTCCTGCAGGGTCTTGGCGCCGAACACGGCCTTGGTCGCGGCGATCGAGTCTTCGATCTGATGCTTGGCGAAGGCCATCACTTCGGCATTGAGGCTCTCGATGCCCTTGACGGTGACGTTGCCGGCCGAGACGACGGCTTCGACGGTCTGCTTGTTGAAGCCGGTCAGCTCGTCATAGGCCTTCACGGCCGCGTCGACGCGCTGGCGGTTGTAGGACATCACCTTCTCGGCGGCTTCGGTGCCGAGCTTGACGACCTTCTCGACGTTCTCCTTGCCGGTGGCGACGAACTTCTCCACGCCATCCTTCGAGGCGGAGACGACGTCGTCATAGGTCTTGGCGGTTTCGGTCTTGGCGGTCTTGGCGGTCTTGATGGTCATCGAAATATCTCCTTGGGATCTCGGGTCGGTACGCTGTCTACAGGATGAAATGAAGACGGCGGGCGCACCGCACCGGGCCGTCGCAACTGAGGGGGCGGAAGCCCCGGCACTGATGCGATCAGCGGCCCGCTCCGCCCCCACGGCGCCGGTCGCTTCGCGATCGCAAACACTATGTTGCGCTGCAACATGATCGAAATATATGCAGCTTCCGGACGCTGTCAAGCGTCATATTGCTGCAATGCACAATCGGACCGCGAGATCGGACGACGGACGGTAGCCGTCAGTTCGACAAGCGGGTCGGCGGCGCCGGCATGGACCGCAGCGTGGCGAGGATCGCATCCGTGTCGGCGCCGGCGGCGCACATGAAGGTCGCCGTCTCGCCGAAATCGACGAGATCGTGGTGACGCGCATCCGTCGCGCGTTCGAGCGGGACGAGCCAGGCGGCATGGCCGCGCCGGGCCAGCCCTTCGAAATAGAGCGCCTGCGCGGAAAACGGCACGTTGGTCTCGCGGGGATCGCCGATGACGAACACGCGGCGCGCCGGATCCCGCGCCACATCGTCGAGAACGGTATAGGGATCGAAGCGCGAGAGCGTATCGCCCGGCTTGATCAGCCGGCGCGCCTCGAGATAGGCGCGATAGGCCGAGGCGCCTGAGGAAACCACCGCACAGCGCAGGTCGGTCCGCCGTGCCAGCATCGCGGCGACCAGCGTGCCGCCACCGCTATGGCCGCCCAGCGCCCAGGCGCCGATGCCATAGCGCTGCTTCAACCCGTCGAGTGCCGCATCGATCAGCGCGGCCTCCACCGGCCGGCCGCGCATGGCGTGGTGCCTGCCGCCGCTGCCATAGGTGCCCGGCCGGCCCAGGAAGATCGCTGGCACGCCGAAGCGGCCGGAAAGGCCGCGTTCCAGCGCCACCATCTCGGTCGGCCCGAACCCGCTCTGGCGCTTCTCGGCATTGTTGCCCCGGGGGCCCAGGACATCGCCGTTCAGCCAGAGCGCCGCGATCGGGTTCGCCGCGCGCTTCAGGCCGGCCGCATAGTACCGCAGGCAAGCCGTCCGGCCGCCCGCCTCCACCCAGATCGCGGTATCGCGCCGCTCGAGCGCCGCGCAGTCCTGCCGGCTGACCGCGATACCGGCGACGACCCGGGCGGGATCGAAGTCGCCAGGCTCGGCAATGGTTTGCGCCGCCGCGCCTCCCGAAAGAGCGAGAAGCGCGGCGGCGCAGTACCACGCGAAGGAATGAAAGCCCATCCGGGCCTAGACGCCGCCGATACCGTTGCCGCGCACCTGCAGCTGGAAATGCTGGCCCGTGGAGGCACCGCCCGACGAGAATGCCGCCTCCGGCGTCGCACGCGGCTGGGCGAAGCGCACGCCGGTATCGTCGAGCGCCAGCAGCGGCTCGACGAAGGCCAGCCGCGACAATGTCTCGCCATCGTTGGTCCAGGCCTGGAACTTGACCTGTCCCTGGCGACAGCCGACCGCCACCCAATAGTAGTCGCCGGAACGCAGGAAGGCGCCATCCGGCGCGGGTGCCTGGAAACCTGACTCGTCGAGGGCGGTGACGATGCGCCGGAAGGTCGCCGCATCGACGTGCCGCTCGCGGTTCTCGCCGGCCCAGGGCGAGAACGGATCGGGCAGCACGAACCATTGCGTCAGGTCGGCCCGTCCGCCGACATGGATGGTGAGGGTGGCGCCGCCGCCCGAGGTATCCTGGACCAGGTCGTAGGTCCGGACCTGCGAATTGAAGGTGCCGTTGTAGACGAACCGATAGCGGTCGCGGACGCCGGCGGGGCAGGTTTTGCGAATATCGTCGCCGTTCAGGTAGGAGAACCAGGTGAAATTGCGCGCGACCGGGTTGTCCACCGGGCCCGTAGAGGTGCACGCGGCCAGGCCGACAGCTGCTAAGCCCAGGCCCGCCAACCAGAAATTCCGCATTTTCGGCTCCGATTTCCTATTGACGTTTACACTTTTGCAAGCTTGTTCGGCCATCCTCGGCCTTACGAACGCAGATGGCCGACGAATCACGTCGAATCAAGGCGTTATTGCATTTTCTTTTTGACGCGGGAATCATCAGTTCGCTAGAATCAACGCGTTAGCGGAGATTCTTCGGACGCTGCGGTTTGTCCGTTGTTTTTGGGATCGGTCGCCCGGCGGGTCGGGCGGGTACGAGGGGGTTGACGGCATGCGGTTGGGCTTGGTGCGCTCGCTGGGGATGGCGCTCGTGATTGCGCTCGCGGTCAATCCGATGACGGCCGACGCCGCAGCCAAGAAGAAGACCGTCCACAAGAAGAAGCCGACCGCCGCCGCGGTCGCCGCCTACCGCGCCCAGGTCGAGGCCCGCAAGTCCGCGATCCTGATGGATGCCCGCACCGGCGAGGTGCTCTATGCCGACCGCGCCGACGAACCGCGCCATCCCGCGTCGCTGACCAAGATGATGACGCTGTACATGGCGTTCGACGCGCTGAAGTCCGGGCGGCTGCGGCTCGACCAGCGCCTGCCCGTTTCCTATCACGCCGCCGCGCAGGAGCCGACCAAGCTCGACCTGCAGCCGGGCTCGACCGTGTCGGTCGAGGACGCGATCCTCGGCGCCGCGATCAAGTCGGCCAACGATGCCGCGGTCGTCCTGGCCGAGGCCATGGGCAACGGGTCGGAAGAAACCTTTGCGCGGATGATGACCAACCGCGCCCGCTCGCTCGGCATGAACCGGACGAACTTCCACAATGCCTCCGGCCTGCCCGATCCGGAGCAGATCACCACGGCACGCGACTTCGCGATGCTCGCCCAGGCGCTCTATCGCGACCATCGCCAGTTCTATCACTATTTCGGCTACACCGAGTTCGAGTTCCAGGGCCGCGTCATCCCCGGCCACAACCGCGTCACCCAATATTACGAAGGCGCCGATGGCCTGAAGACGGGCTTCATCCGCGCCTCGGGCTTCAACCTCGCCTCCTCGGCCGAGCGTGGCGGCAAGCGTTTGGTCGGCGTGGTGTTCGGCGGCGAGACCGCCGCCTCGCGCGATCGCGAGATGATGGCGATGCTCGATCGCGGCTTCTCGGGCGAAGTGATGATGGCCGCGCGCCGACAGCAGGCCCCGGCACCCACCCTGATCTCGACCGCCGCGGCCGGCGAACTCGGCCGCCAGTTCACCGTCGCCTCGGCCAACGCCCAACCGGCCGCCGAAGCGGTGGAGGCCGTCGCCGACGAGGCGCCGATCCTGCGCAAGCAGGCCGCCATCGCCGCCGTGGTCAAGCCGCAGGCCCAGCCGGTGCCGGCCAAGGCCCAGACCGTCGCCGCCCCGACCCCGCACCAGACCGCCAAGGCCAAGGCGCTGGCGGATAAGTCGAAGCCCAAGCTGGTGGCGAACGCCAAGACCCAGGACGTGCCGCACAAGCCGGCGGCAGCCCCGCGCGCGGCCAAGGGTGCTGCCGTCATCCAGGTCGGCGCCTTCTCGCAGCGTTCGGCCGCCGAGCGCCAGCTCGACGCCGCGCAGGCCGCGGTGCCCAAGCTGCTCGGTGACAGCGACCCGGCCGTCATTAAGGATCAGGGCGGCAAGATCTACCGTGCCCGCCTCGCCGGCCTGACCCAGGTTCAGGCCAAGCAGGCCTGCGATACGCTGAAGCGTCACAACATCCACTGCGCCATCGTCGCCAACGGCGCGAGCTGATCGTCAGATAGCTGTCTTTCTTGCTGTTATTGCCGGGCTTGCCCCCATAGGGGCCAACTTATGGCACTCGATAGTGCCTTAAGAACCAATCGTCGCCTCCGCGAAGGCCGGGGCCCAGGGCAGGGAAAGTCGCAAGCGGCACCGCGCTTTCCCTGGATCCCGGCCTTCGCCGGGATGACGATGGTTCGTTAGGTTGGCGCCTACGGGGCCAAGCCCGCCGGTGACGATCGAGAGTGGTGGTGTCAGCGGTGACGATTCGGTTTTAAGCGCCCCCCGCATAGGCTGCGGCGACCTTCGCCGCGACAAGCGCGTTCGACGTCGCCAGCGCCAGGTTGACCGCCTTGCTGCGGCCGCCGGACAGGCGATCGAGGGCGGCCAGCAGGAACGGCGTCACCTTGGCCCCCTTCACGCCCTGCGCCTGCGCGTCGGCCAGCGCCGCCGCCACCCAGCCGTCCAGCACGTCGCGCGCGACCGCCGCCTCGACCGGCGGCGGGTTGCAGATCAGCGTGCCGCAGGCAAGGTCGAGACCGTCCTGGGCGCGGAGCACCGCGGCCATGACAGCGGCATCGTCGACCCGCTGGCCCACGCGCAGGCCGCTCTCGCGCGCATGGAAGGCGGGGAATTCGTCGGTGCCGTAGCCGATCACCGGCACGCCCAGCGTCTCCAGCATCTCCAGCGTTGCCGGCAGGTCGAGGATCGACTTGGCGCCGGCGCAGACCACGGCGACCGGCGTGCGCGCCAGTTCGGCCAGGTCGGCCGAGACATCGGCCGGGTGGCCGGGCTGCGCCGGATGCACGCCGCCGATGCCGCCGGTGGCAAACACCCGGATGCCTGCGCGCGCGGCCAGCACCATGGTGGCGGCGACCGTGGTGGCGCCGTTGCCGCGCATGGCCAGCAGATGCGGCAGATCGCGGGTCGAGACCTTGACGACGTCGGTGGCGTTGGCAAGCCGCTCCAGCCCCGCGGGCGTCAGTCCGATCTGCGGCCGGCCGTCGAGCACCGCGATGGTGGCCGGCACCGCGCCGCCGTCGCGCACCGCCTGCTCCAGTGCCAGGCCGACGGCGAGGTTGTCGGGACGGGGAAAGCCATGGGCGACGATCGTCGATTCCAGCGCCACCACCGGCCGGCCGGCCTGCAGCGCGGCCTTCACGTCATCGGTCATCACCAGGTCGATCATCTTTGAGTCTACTCCGCCGGACTATGATGGCCGACCTTAGCGGGACCACCGGTTTCGCGCTATGGTCCGCCACATGTCCCCACGCGACGCCGGCCGCCTGCGCATCTTCCTGCTGATCGTCGGATCCTCGGCGCTGATCGGCGCGATCTACGGCTTCAGCGGCAACGGCTGGAACGGGCTGGTGCGCGGCTTCGTCACCGGGCTCGCCATTTCCGGCCTCATCGCCGGCATCGAAATCGGCCTCGACGAACCGATCCGCCGCCAGGTGGCCCGCTATCCGCTGTGGGTGCTGCTGGCGGTCCGCACGGTCGGCTACGGCCTGTGCATCGTGCTGGGTTCGGCCGTCGGCGAACTGGTCGTCCCGGCGCCCGACATCGAGCGTTCCCTGCTGGGGATGTCGAGCCGCGACTACGTCTTCTCCTTCGCCATGGCGCTGCTGCTGAACATGGTGCTGGCGATCTCGCGGCTGCTCGGGCCGGGCGTGCTGACCAGTTTCCTGACTGGCCGCTATCACCGGCCGCGGCCGGAAGACCGGATCTTCCTGATCCTCGACCTGCGAGGCTCGACCGCGATCGCCGCACAGATCGGCAATACCCAGTTCCTGAAGCTGCTGGACGACTATTTCATCGATCTCGCCCGCGCCGTGCTCGACCATGGCGGCGAGGTCTATCGCTATGTCGGCGATGCGATGATCGCCTGCTGGACCGAAACCCGCGGCCTGCGCGGGGGCGCCTGCCTGCGGGCCGCGATCGAGGCACGGCGCCTGCTGGCGGCACGGGCCGATCACTACCGCCGGGAATTCGGCATCGTGCCGGGCTTGCGCGCGGCGCTGCATGCCGGCCCGGTGGTCTCTGGCGAGATCGGCGATATCAAGCGTGAGATCGTCTACCTCGGCGACGGGCTGAACCTTACCGCCAAGCTCGAGATGCACGGCAAGGCCCATGATGCCGACCTGATCGTCTCGGCCGACCTCCTGGCCCGGCTGGGCCCGCTGCCCGAAGGCGTCACGGCATCCGCGCTGCCGCCGCTCGGCCTCAGCGAGGGGCGGCAGCTCGACGCCGTCGCGATTACAGCGCCGGCGGCTCCACGCCGACGGCCTTGAGCGCCCCGGTCAGTTCGGCCTTCAGGCGGGCAAGCCCCGCCTCGTCGCGCGCCTCGCAGCGGGCGACCAGCACCGGCTGGGTGTTGGAGGCGCGCAAGAGCCACCAGCCGTCGCCGTTCTTGACCCGGACGCCATCGGTCGCATCGACGGTGGCGCCGGCCTTGGCTAGGTTGTCGCGCACGCGTTCGACGATGCCGAACTTGGTCTGCTCGTCGCAGTCGAAGCGCAACTCCGGCGTATTGACCATCTGCGGCAGGCCGTCGCGCATCTGCGCGACCGTCCGGTCCGAGCGGGCGGCGATGCCGACGAAACGCATGCCGACATAGAGCGCATCGTCGAAGCCGTAATACTTGTCGGCGAAGAAGATGTGGCCCGACATCTCGCCGGCCAGCGGCGACGACGTCTCCGCCATCTTGACCTTGATCAGGCTGTGGCCGGTCTTCCACATCAGGGGCTGGCCGCCATGGGCGGCGATGTCGTCGAACAGCACCTGGCTGGCCTTGACGTCGGCGATGATGGTGGCGCCCGGGTGGTCCTTGAGCACGTCGCGGCCGAGCAGGGCCAGGATCTGGTCGCCCCACAGCACGCGGCCCTGGCCGTCGACCACGCCGACGCGGTCGGCATCGCCGTCGAAGGCGATGCCGAGATCGGCGCCGGTTTCCTTCACGCGGGCCTTGAGATCGACGAGGTTCTTCTCGACCGTCGGGTCCGGATGATGGTTGGGGAAACGGCCGTCGACATCGGCAAACAGCAGGTCATGCTGGCCCGGCAGACCGGCGACGAAGTCGGCCAGCACCGCGCCGGCGGCACCGTTGCCGGCATCCCACACCACCTTCAGCGGCCGCGCGCCGTCGTAATCCCGGAGCATGCGGTCGATATAGGCGCGGCGGATGTCGTGGCTCTCGGCCGTGCCGGCCTGGCCCTTCAGCAGGTCGCCGGCCGCGACCTGGGCGCCAAGATCGGTGATCGCCTTGCCGTAGAACGGCTTGCGACCCATCATCATCTTGAAGCCGTTGAAATCGGGGGGGTTGTGCGAGCCGGTCACCATGATGCCGCCGTCGGCCTCCAGGTGATAGACCGCGAAATAGAGCATCGGCGTCGGGCCCAGCCCGCCGCGCAGCGCGGTGACGCCGGTGTCGACCAGCCCTTCGACCAGCGCGGCTTCCAGTTCCGGCGACGACAGCCGGCCGTCATAGCCCACGGCCACGCGGGTGCCGCCGTTGCGGCGCACCAGCGTGCCGAAGGCCTGGCCGATGGCGCGGGCATCCCGGGCCGACAGCGTCTGGCCGATCTGGCCGCGAATGTCGTATTCGCGCAGGATGGTCGGATCGAAGCGATGTTCGGTCATGGCGCAGGTTCCCTGATAAAAAGGTCGATCAGGCCGCGGTCGGGCGACCGACCGAGTGATAGACGAAGCCGGCCGCCCGCATTTCCTCGGGCTTGTAGATGTTGCGCAGGTCGATCATCAGCGGCTGGGACAGGAGCGTCTTGACCCGGTCGAGGTCGAGGGCGCGGAACTGGTTCCATTCGGTGATGATGACGAGCGCGTCGGCCCCGCCCATGGTTTCGTAGGCATCGGCACAAAGCTCGACCCCCGGCAGCAGCGGCGCGGCCTCGTGCATGCCTTCGGGATCGTAGGCCCGGACCTTGGCGCCCGCCTCGATCAGCGCGGGCAGCACCGCCAGGCTCGGGCTTTCGCGCATGTCGTCGGTATTGGGCTTGAAGGTCAGGCCGAGCACCGCGATGGTGCGGCCGCGCACGTCGCCGCCCAGCGCGCCGATGACCTTGTCGGCCATCCGCCGCTTGCGCCGTTCGTTGGAATCGTTGACATGCTCGACCAGTTCGAGCGGCGCGCCGTAACGCTGGGCCATAGCCACCGCCGCGCGGGTATCCTTGGGGAAGCACGAGCCGCCATAGCCGGGGCCGGCATGCAGGAACTTGGCGCCGATGCGGCGATCCAGCCCGATGCCGCGCGCGACGTCCTGCACCGAGATGCCGATCTTCTCGCACAGATCGGCCATCTCGTTGATGAAGGTGATCTTGGTGGCGAGGAATGAATTCCCGGCATACTTGATCAGCTCGGCGGTCTCCACGGTCGAGAACAGGATCGGGGTCTCATTGAGCGACAGCGGGCGATAGAGGCCGCGCATGACCTCCCTGCCCCGCTCGCTCTCGACACCGACGACGACGCGGTCGGGCCGCATGAAATCCTCGATCGCCGAGCCTTCGCGCAGGAATTCCGGATTGGAGGCGACGTCGAATTCGAGACCGGGCCGCGTCCGCTCGATCACCCGCCGCACCTCGGCCCCGGTGCCGACCGGCACCGTCGACTTGGTGACGATGACGGCATAGCTCGTCAAGGCATTCGCGATCTCGGCGGCGGCCGCATAGACATAGGTCAGGTCGGCCTCGCCGTCGCCGCGGCGCGAGGGCGTGCCCACGGCGATGAACACGGCTTCCTTGCCGGCCACCGCCGCCCTCAGGTCGGTCGTGAAGGTCAGGCGGCCCGACTTGACGTTACGGGCGACGACTTCGTCCAGCCCCGGTTCGTAGATCGGGATCTCGCCCTGCTCCAGCCGGGCTATGCGATCCGCATTGTTGTCGACGCACACCACGTGATGGCCGAACTCGGAAAAACAGGCACCGGACACCAGGCCGACATAGCCGGTGCCGATCATCGCGATATGCATGGAGGCGGATCCCCGAAGGCGTCGGTCAGAGGGTGGGCACGATATCGCGCAGATGCTGCGCGAGGTCCGGGCCGAGATCGTCCCGGGCCAGGCCGAAGGCGATATTGGCCTGCAGGAAACCGAGCTTGTCGCCGCAATCGAACCGCTCGCCCTCGTAGCGGAAGGCATGGAACGGCTGGCGGCCGATCAGCGCTGCCAGGGCGTCGGTCAGCTGGAATTCGCCGCCGGCGCCACGCTCGACCTTTTCCAGCGCGCCGAAGACTTCCGGCTGCAGGATGTAGCGGCCGATGACGGCGGTGTTGGAGGGGGCGACATCGGGCGCCGGCTTCTCGACCAGGCCCCGGACCTCGACGAGACGGCCGTCATCCTTGCCGGGATCGACGCAGCCGTAGCGCTTGATATGGGCCTTGGGCACATCCATCGCCGCGACGATGTTGCCGCCGGTGCGGTTATAGGCCTCGACCATCTGGGCCAGCGCGGCCTTGCCCTTCGACAGGATCAGATCGTCGGCCAGCAGCACGGCGAAGGGTTCGTCGCCGACCAGCTCGCGGGCGCAGTAGACGGCATGGCCCAGCCCCTGCGGCTCCATCTGCCGGGTATAGGCGATCTCGCCGACCTGGGGGCGCCACTGGTTCAGCTGCTCCAGCGCCTCGTCCTTGCCACGGTCGCGCAGCACGGCCTCAAGCTCGTAGGAGCGGTCGAAGTGATCCTCGATCGCCGCCTTGCCGCGGCCGGTCACGAAGATCAGTTGCTCGATGCCGGCGGCACGCGCCTCTTCGACGGCATACTGGATCAAGGGTTTGTCGACGACCGGCAGCATTTCCTTCGGCATCGCCTTGGTGGCGGGAAGGAAGCGGGTGCCGAGGCCACCGACGGGGAATACGGCTTTGCGGACGGGCTTGCTCATGGCGATGGTTTGTGACCGGTAACTGTGAGAATTATCGAGCGAAATTACGGCTGAAGCATGAATTTCGTTCTAGCCCCTGGCCGCCGCCGACGCAACGCCGGAGGTGGAACCCGCAGGCCCGACCCCGCCGATGTCACAGATTGGCGTGGGCGGGCAACGCGACAAGATGACAAAGGTTGCGTGCCGGCCCCGGGCCACCCAGACTCCGATCATGACACCGCTGACCTTACGACCGCTGACACCGGACGATTTCCCGGTGGTGGAACGGCTGTTCGGCCCGAACGGCGCCGCCTCGGGCTGCTGGTGCATGTTCTTCCATCTGCCCACGGGCAAGGAATGGCAGGCCACCCGCGGCGAGGCCGCCCGGCAGGCCTTCGCCGCCAAGGTCGCCGGCGGCGAGATTCACGCCACCCTGGCCTTTCGTGGCGACGAACCGGTCGGGTTCTGCCGCATCGGCCCGCGCCAGGATTTCGACCGGCTCGCCCGCTCGCGCGTGCTCAGCCCGCCGGCTGACCCCGAAACCTGGTCGGTGGTCTGCTTCTTCATCCACCGCACCGCCCGGCGCCAGGGTGTAGCCCATGCCTTGCTGGAAGCCGCCAGCGTGCAGGCGTTCGCGGCCGGCGCGCCGGCCATCGAAGCCTACCCGGTGGTACCGCCGAAGAGCGGCAAGCTCGGCTCAAGCTTCGCCTATACCGGCGTGCCGGCCCTCTACGAGGCCGCGGGTTTCCGCAAGGTGCCCAACCCGGCCGGGGTCAGGCCGATCTACCGTCTCGCGCCTTGAGGGCGCCGAGCATGGCGTGGAGCACGGCCAGGGTTTCCGGCATCTCGGCCCGCTCGGTCGTGGCCTCGACCGCGGCATAGAGCAGCCCCAGGATCATCCGCGACAGCCGGTCTGGATCGCCCTCGACCAGAAGCCCGGCCGCCTGCAGCCGGCCGACATGGGCGCGCATCGCCCCGAAGCCGTGGCGCGCGCGAATCGCCGTCCATTCCGCCCCCAGCACCGCCGGGGCATCGATCAGGCCGATCCGCCGCCCGCCGCGATCGAGGCCGGCGGCGACGAAGGCGGCGCAGGCAGCCAGGAACCCCTCCCACGGCCCCGCCCCCCGGGCGATCGCGTCGAGCGCGGCACGGCCGGTCAGCGCGACCATGGCCCGGTCCAACTCCTCCGCCACCCCGGCGAACAGGCCCTTCTTGTCGCCGAAGTGATAGTAGAGCGCGCCGGTCGTCACCTGTGCCTCGGCGCACAGCCCGGCCACCGACGCGGCCTCGTAGCCCACCACCCCGAACTGTTGCCGCCCGGCCGCCAGCAGGGCCGCCCGCGTCGCCGCCGCATTGTCGCGCCGGCGATCGCCGGCCTTCTCCTTCGCATTCATCGCCGCCAGCAGACATCAGGCCGTGCGGTTTGACAAACATAATTGAATTATGTTTTCTATCCGACACCAGACAGGGGGACGTTATGCTCGTCGTTGCCAAGGTGCTTACCGGCGTGGTCGCGCTGATCCACGTCTATATCGTCGTGCTGGAGATGCTCTTGTTCCGCAGCCGCGGCCCGAAGGTGTTCGGCGTGGCGCCCGAGCATGTCGAGGTGCTGGCCCCGGCGATGTCGAACCAGGGCCTCTACAACGGCTTCCTCGTGGCGGCGCTGGGCCTCGGCCTTTTCCTGCCCGACCCGGCGCTGTCGACCGCGTTCACCCGCTTCGGGCTGATCTGCGTCATCGTCGCCGGCATCTGGGGCGCGATCACGGTCAACCCGCGCATACTGGTCGTCCAGGCCGTGCCGGCCGTGCTGGCGCTGGCCGCCTGGTGGATGGCGACCCGCGGCTGAGGGTCAGCCCGGCACCATCCGGTGCGACACCGTCTTGACCACGGTGTAGTGCGACAGCCCTTCCGCCCCGCCCTCGCGGCCGTGGCCTGAATCCTTGACGCCGCCGAACGGGGTCTCGGCGACCGAGGCTTCCAGCGTGTTGATCGACAGGTTGCCGGCCTCGATCTCGTCGGCCAGCCGGTCGGCGGTCGCGGCAGAGTTGGTGAAGGCGTAGGACGCCAGGCCGAACGGCAGCGCGTTGGCCTTGGCGATCGCCTCGTCGAGCGAGGCGACCGGGCTGATCACCGCCAGCGGCCCAAACGGTTCCTCGCGCATCGGCCGGGCGTCGTCGGGCACGTCGGCCAGCACGGTCGGCTGGAAGAAATACCCGGGGCGGTCGAGGCGCTTGCCGCCGGTCAGGACGCGGGCGCCTTTGTCGCGGGCATCGGCCACCATGCCTTCCAGCGCCTCGATGCGGCGATGATTGGCCAAGGGGCCCATCTCGGTGCCCGCCTCCATGCCGTCGCCGACGACGGTCCGGGCGGCCCGCTCGGCGAAGGCCTGGGCGAAGCGTTCGTAGATCGATTGGTGCACGTAGAAGCGGGTCGGCGAGGTGCAGACCTGGCCGGCATTGCGCACCTTGCGGATCGCCGACAGCACGCCGGCCTCGACCGGGTCGGCATCCTCGCAGACGATGACCGGCGCATGGCCGCCTAATTCCATCAGCACCGGAGTCATGTGGCGCGCGGCCAGCTCGGTCAGATGCTTGCCGACGGCCGTCGACCCGGTGAAGGCGACCAGCCGGGTCTGTTCCTGCGGGATCAGATAGCCCGAAATCTCGGACGGCACGCCGAACACCAGGTTCAGCACGCCGCGCGGCAGGCCGGCATCGTGCAGGGCGCGCGCGATATGCATCGCGCCGGCCGGCGTTTCCTCGGCCGCCTTCAGGATGATCGAGCAGCCGGCGGCCAGCGCGCCGGCGATCTTGCGCGACGGCTGGCTCATCGGGAAATTCCACGGCGAGAACGCCGCGACCATGCCGATCGGCTGATGCAGCACGACGTAGCGGATGCCAGGCTCGCTCGGGATGACGCGGCCATAGGTGCGCTGGGCTTCGCCGGCATCCCATTCGAAGAATTCACAGCCGCGGATGACCTCGAGACGCGCCTGGGCGAGCGGCTTGCCATGTTCCAGCGTGATCGAATGGGCGATCTCGTCGGCGCGGGCGCGCATCAGCGCCGCGGCCTTCAGCATGATCTCGGCCCGCGCCCGCGGCGCGGTGCGGCGCCATACCTTGAAGCCTTCCGCCGCCGCCGACAGCGCATCGTCGAGATGCTGGCGCCCGGCCACCGGCAGGATGCCGATCTCGCGCTCGGTCGCGGGGTTGACCACCTTCAGGCCGTCGGACGCGCCGCGCCATTCACCGGCGATGTAGCATTTCAGCTCAGGATAGGAGGCCATGACGAACCCTCGGCAATGCAACGAGGCCGCCACTATCGCCCCGGCGGCTTTCATATGACAATCAACTATATTGCTATTAATTAAGCGCCAACAGCTATGAATCCCGCAGCAGCAGGTCCATGGCCTGATTGATCTTGGCAGCGAGATAATCCGAGCCGCCGACATCGGGATGCATCTTCTTCAGG
>JAEYTW010000040.1 GCA_023433835.1 Pseudomonadota bacterium
GCTTGGGGTCGACCAGGCTGATGCCGGGCGGCGTACCCGCAATGATCAGCATCGCCTTGGTCCCCACCGCCTCCAGGCCTGCGATCTCCTTATGGATGTCGTGGGGAATGCCGGTCAGCAGGCTGCCCTCGTAGCCGTTGGTCAGCGTGATCACCAGCGCGCGCTTGGAGCCGGCGACGAGGTCGGTATGGGCCCAGGTCCTGGAAATGCCGCCGTCCATGCAGAAACGCTGGCCCAGCAGCGTCGGCCCGATCAGGCCGGGCAGGGACGAGCTGGCCGCGGCGCCGTGCGCCAGCGGGATGGCGTTCCTGCGCGCCACATCCTGATGCACGACCAGGCGTTCGCCGGTGTAGCAGTCGTTGGCGGTGGTGAACATCTTCTGGACGGGCCACTCGGTCTTGCAGTCGCCGGTCAGCAGCCAGGCCAGGCGCTCGACGCCGTCACCGTTCAGATGGTTGTTGGCGGCCAGCGCGGCATGGCCGATGGCGCGGATTGATTCCGGGCTGCCGTCCTTGACGTTGAAGTTGATTTCCTGGGCCCGCTTCTGGCTGATGTTCGGCGCCGACAGCGGCGCCAGCTTGCCGAACAGGCCGGGAAAGTGGCCAAAGAAATTGAACTCGGCGCGCAGCTGCTTGAACCGCCCGGACAGCAGCGACGAACCGGCATAGGAACCGGCCGAGGTGCCGACGATCATCTCGGCGATGGTCGGGTCGATATTCTGTTCCAGCAGGCCATGGAAGAAACCGCAATACCAGGCGACGTAATACTCACCGCCTCCGCCTAGGACTAATGTCCGATCCAGGCCGCGGGCGAGGTCCGAGACGACCGGCTGGTCAGGGATCGGCCGGGCCAGGCCGTCGTCGGCGAACAGCTTGTCGGAGATGGCCGCGGCCATCTGCGCCGGATCGGCGTCCGCGGCGCGGGCCTGCCCGGCGACTGGCAGGGCGATAGACGCCGCCGATATGCCGGCGGCCGACCTGATCAGGTTTCTGCGTGAAAACATCGTGTCCCCATTACCTCTGATGCCGTACTCCGTGGAAAAAAATCATAACCTTACGGCCGACGTGAAGTCATGCGGCACAGGGCAACAATGTGACGACGGTTACGCTTCCGGTCGACGATCGAGGCGTCAATCTTCCGACCACACCGCCAGTTCGTTGCCGGCGGGATCGACGAAGTGGAAGCGGCGACCGCCGGGAAAGGCGAAGATCGGCCTGACGATCTTGGCGCCGGCCTCCGCGACCTTGCGCGCGGTGGCATCGAGGTCGTCGGCGTAGAGCACCACCAGCGGAATGGCCGCGGCGCCGGGCGAGAAGCCGCCTTCCATCCGGCCGTCGCCGAAGGCCCGGTATTGCGGACCGTAAGCGGTGAAGCGCCAGCCGAACAGCGCCCGGTAGAAGCCTTCGACCTTGTCGAGGTCGGGGCCGTGGAACTCGACGTAGTCGATGCGGCCGTCGCGTCCCGAAGGCGTCTCGTGCGGCGGCCCGGCCTCGATGATTTCCTTGAGCTTTTCCAGGTCGCGTCCGACCCAGTCGCAATCGCGGGCATAGGTCTCGTCGTCCATGTGGGGTTGCCGCAAGACGGTGATGAAGACTTCCGACTGGCCCTCGTGACCGACGACGCGGACCGGCATGTGGATTTCCGGCCTGCCATCGACCGACACCCAGTGATCGGCGACGCCGAACTCGTTGCGGGGGCTGAAGCGGATGGCGGCACGGCCGGTCGGCGTGTCGCCCGACCACTTGCCGTCGACCTGTTCCAGGCTGGACGCCAGCCCCGAGGCCCATGCCGTCATGCGGGTCGGATCGGCGACGATGTCGTAGACCTGGGACAGCGGCCGGTCGATGCGGATGGAGATTGTGCGGGTTTCGGTCATGGCGGATTCTCCAGATACCGGGGCGAGAGGCCCTGAGATAGATTGCCGGGCCAACCGGTTCTTGAACGAAACGGCCAGTCAGGGATCGAGTTGCGCCAGCAGCTGTCGGGGCGTCAGGCCGCAGAGGCGGCGCGTCTCGCGGTTGAGATGCGGCTGGTCGGCGTAGCCTGCCTCGACCGCGGTCATCGCAAGGCCTTGTCCTCCGCGGCGGCTCAGCGCCAGGAAACGCTGCAGCCGCAGGATGGCGTCGAGGCTCTTCGGGCCATAGCCGAACCAGTCGTGACAGCGTCGGCGCAAGGTTCTTGCACTCATGTCGATTGGCCGTCCGCGATCGATCCGGTTGAAGATCGCGGCGGCAGCAATCGCGCGGTCCCCGACCCTGGACAGGCGGGCCAGGACGCCGGCCTGCAGCCGGGCCAGCATGTCGCAGGCATCGCGGCCCTCGCCGATCCGATCGGCCAGGCTGCGCGCCTCGAAGCCCCAGAAGGCATCGAGATCGGGGCGGGCATCGACGATGTCGCAAGCCGGGATGCCGAGCCAGTCGGCGGCGCGGCCGGGCTGGAAGCGCAGGCCGACCACGAGGCCGGCCCTTTTGACCGACACCGCCGCCCGATCGGGCCCGGCGACGGTCAGGCGCCCGTGGGTCCAGACGATGTCGATGCAGCCGTCCGGCAGGACGAGGAACGGGTCGGCACGGCCTTCAGGCCGGTTGCTCCAGGCGCAGCGGAAATGCGGGGCGAGAGCGCCCGTGCCGGGGTGTTCCCGATAGGTCACCGATCGGGCGGGGCGGCATAGGGCCCCGGGTCGAACAGCACATCGCGGGTGGCGATGGGCGTGAAGCCGACGCTCTGATAGACCGCGAGCGCGCGGGGATGGTCCAGCGTGCAGGTATTGACGGTCAGCCGGGTGGTATTGCCCGCCCAGGCCTCGGCCACCACGCGGCGCAGGAAGAAGCCACCGACGCGCAGGCCCAGGAATTCCGGCGCCAGGCCGAAATAGGAAAGATTGACTTCCGTCCCGGCGCGGCCGTCGAGTTCGGCGAAGCCCGCCGGCACGCCGCCGACATAGGGGATCAGGATCTTGACGCGCTCGTCCTGAATGATCGCTTCGATATCGTCGTCGGCCATGCGCTTGCGGTCGGTCCACAGCCAGGGCTGGCCGACGGCATCGTAGAGATAGCGGTAATAGCCGACCGGGCAGCGCTCGGCACGCAGCAGGGCCAGCTTGAGGCTGCCCGGTGTCGGGTAATGCCGCGGCGCCGGCGCCGCATTCATTTCCAGATAGGTGATGCGCGTGCGGATGCGCCCGTCGGCCTCGAACGGGATCGGAAACAGGCCGAGGGCAAGCGGGTGGGCCATGTCAGTCGACGGCAACCGGCAGTTCGGGGCGGCCACCCCATTCGGTCCAGGAACCGTCGTAGACGGCAACCGACCGATGGCCGAGCAGGTGCAGCCCGAAAGCCAGAACACAGGCCGAGATGCCCGAGCCGCAGGTGGCGATCACCGGCTTGGCCAGGTCGATGCCGGCATCGGTGAAGCGCCGGCGCAGCGTCTCGGCATCGACCACCGTGCCGTCGGCCGGGTCGGTCAGCCCGACATAAGGCAGGTTCTTCGACCCGGGGATATGGCCCGACCGCAGGCCCGGACGGAATTCCGGCTCGGCCCCGCTGAAGCGGCCGGCCCCGCGGGCATCGATCACCTGCTCGCGCCCGGACGACAGATTGGTCTTCATCTGGTCGACGTCGCGCACCAGCATCTGGTTCATCCGGGCGGTGAAGTGCCGCTCGCGCGGATGGGGCGGGTAATCCTCGACCGGCCGCCCCTCGGCCAGCCATTTCTTCATGCCGCCATCGAGGATGGCGACGTCGTTGTGGCCGAACACCCGGAACATCCACCAGACCCGGGTGGCCGAGAGCAACTGGTCGGCGCCGTCATAGACGACGATGCGGCTGCCGTCGCCCAAGCCCAGCTTGCGCATGCGGCTGGAGAATTTCTCCGGGCTGGGCAGCATGTGGGGCAGGGGGCTCGACGTATCGGCGATCTCGTCGATGTCGAAGAACACCGCGCCGGGAATGTGCTGTGCGGCGTATTCGGCCTTGGGGTCGCGCTTCAGTTGCGGCAGATACCACGAGGCATCGACGACGCGCACGTCGGGCGCATCCAGGCGTTCGGCCAGCCAGCTGGTCGAGACCAGCGCGTCCGGATTGGCGTAAGGCATGTTTTCCTCGTTCACTCTTCCTGGCGCGGGCTTTATTTCAGGCGGTCACGCATCGAATTCGATGATGACG
This sequence comes from Pseudomonadota bacterium, assembly GCA_023433835.1. GTDB lineage: Bacteria > Pseudomonadota > Alphaproteobacteria > Ferrovibrionales > Ferrovibrionaceae > JAFKFH01. The sequence goes on from JAEYTW010000040.1 coordinate 4,164, forward strand.
CGCCGGTTCTGCTTGCCCTTGTTCTCGATCTTGCGGACGACCACCGGGCCGATCTCGCCGGTACGGGCGACATGGGTGCCGCCGCAGGCCTGCAGGTCGAGATGGGCGCCGGTCGGGCCCACCTCGATCAGGCGCAGCCGGCCCTGTCCGGTCGGCGGCCGTACCGACATGGTCTTGACCAGTTCGGGGTTGGTGTCGAGCTCGTCGTCGGTGACCCAGCGATGGGCGACGGCATGGTCGCCGCGGATCAGCTCGTTCAGCCTGGCGGTCACGACGTCCTTGTCCGGCACCTCGCCGGCGATGTCGAAATCGAGCCGGCCCTTGTCCTCGGCGACCTGGCCGCCGGTGACGGGGAAGGGCATCACCGCCGACAGCAGATGCAGGCAGGAATGCATCCGCATCAGCTTGTGGCGGCGCGCCCAGTCCAGCTTCATCATCACCTTGGTACCGACGGCGGGTGGCGGGGCGCCGGGTGCCAGCACATGGGCGATCAGCCCGGGGGCGCCGCCCTTGACGGTGTCGACCACCGCGATCTCGGTGCCGTCCTGCAGGGTCAGGGTGCCGCGGTCGCCGGGCTGGCCGCCGCCGGTCGGATAGAAGATCGTGCGGTCGAACTCGATCCCCTTCTCGCCGATCGCGGTGACTTCGGCCTCGCAGGTGGCGAGATAGGAATCCTCGCGAAACAGTTCGACCACGCTCATGCCAGCCACTCCGGCACCGGCAGGTTCTTCGAGCGCAGGAATTCGGGGTTGAACAGCTTGCTCTGGTAACGCTGGCCGCCGTCGCACAACACCGTCACGATGGTATGGCCGGGGCCGAGATCGCGCGCCAGCCGGATCGCGCCGGCGATGTTGATCGCGCTGGACGAGCCGAGCACGAGGCCTTCTTCCTGGATCAGCCGGAAGATGATCGGCAGCGCGTCCTCGTCCTTGATCTGATAGGCGAAGTCCGGGGTGATGCCCTCGAGATTGGCGGTGATGCGGCCCTGGCCGATCCCCTCGGTGATCGAAGATCCTTCTGCCTTCAACTCGCCGTGCCGGTAGTAATTGTAGAGCGCGGCGCCCAGCGGGTCGGCGATGGCGGTCTTGATGCCGGCATTGCGCTCCTTGAGCGCCAGGTGGATGCCGGCCAGCGTGCCGCCGGAGCCGACCGCGCAGACGAAGCCGTCGACCCGGCCGTCGGTCTGGGTCCAGATTTCCGGGCCTGTAGTGTCGTAATGGGCCTGGCGGTTGGCGGTGTTGTCGAACTGGTTGGCCCAGATCGCGCCGTTCGGCTCGGTGGCCGCGATCTCCTCGGCCAGGCGGCCGGAATAGCGGACGTAATTGTTCGGGTCCTTGTAGGGCACCGCCGGCACCAGGCGAAGGTCGGCGCCGCACAGGCGCAGCATGTCCTTCTTCTCCTGGCTCTGGGTGTCCGGCATGACGATGACGGTGCGGAAGCCCAGCGCATTGCCGACCAGCGCCAGGCCGATGCCGGTATTGCCGGCCGTGCCCTCGACGATGACGCCGCCGGGCCTGAGCTGCCCGCGGTTCATGGCGTCGCGCACGATGCCGAGCGCGGCGCGGTCCTTGACCGAGCCGCCGGGATTGAGGAATTCGGCCTTGCCGAGGATGGTGCAGCCGGTCTCTTCGGAGGCGCGGCGGAGCTTGATCAGCGGCGTGTTGCCGATGGCGTCGAGGAAGCCGTTGCGATAGTCCATGGACCTGATCTAACGGGGTCGCCCCGCCCGGGTCAAGCAGCCTGGATGACGCGCAATTCTACACCAGAACCAGGCCCCAATCGCCGAGGATGCGGAATCCGAGGCTGAAATAGGCGCGGCGGGCCGGCTGGTTGCCGGTGCCGGTGAACAGCACCGCCCTGACGGCGCCGCGGCGGGCGGCTTCGGCCATGGATCCGGCGACCACCCGGCGGGCGTGGCCGTGGCCGCGCTGCTCGGGCGGGGTGTAGACCCCGCCGATCTGCACCCGGTCGGGCAGCACGGCGTTATAGGCGCAATAGGCCAGGGGCCGGTCGCCGTCATCGACCAGGATGAAATCATGCGCCTCGCCGTGGCGCAGGGTGATTTCCTCCGACGAGGCCGCGAGCAGGCCGTCGGAGGGTTCGGCATTGTAGGCCTCGATGTGATAGGCGACGCGCCATTCGATCAGCAGCGGCAGTTCGTCGAGTCGCGGCGGGCGGACCCGCAGTCCCGCGGCAGCCGGCGGCTCGGTCATCTCGGCCAGATCACAGCCGAACAGTTCCTCGCGCCCGAAGAAGCGGGGCGGCCGCAAGGTCAGGCCCAGGGCCTCGCGCACCCGCATCACCTGGTCGAGCGGGCCGGTCATGCCGACGATCTCGCGCAGCGGCAGCAATCCGTCCACTGCCGCGGCCAGCGCCTCGGCGGCCAGAGGCGCCTGGACCGCCAGCATGCCATTCCAGAAATGCGCCGTTATGCCGACGATCGCCTCGCCGAGGAAAGCCGCGACCCAGCGTCCCTGATAGGCATCGGCCCCGTCGGCCAACCCCGCGGCGGCAAGGTTCGAACGCAGGAACATCGACGAATCGGCATGGTTGTCCAGGAACTGACGGACCGCGCCCTCGTCGCCGGGCTCGAGCGGGCGAATCGCCGTCATGGCCGCAGCAGCCGCAGAAAGGCGCGCTTGTGCCGGCGCGCCCAGTCGTCGAGGTCCCAGGCGTCGCTGCCAGGCTTCAGGCCCTTCAGCGGGAAATAGGCCTGGGCGACGACAATGCCGCCGGCAGTCGTCACCCGCACCGCCTGGCGCCGGTAGTCCGTGCCTTCGTAGCGGTCCAGGGCTTGCCAATCGGCGTCCGACAGTCCGGAAAGAATGGTGCCTGGCGTCGTCGCCCCGGCGCGCGGTACCAGGATCGGATAGCTCTGGCCGACCACGGCCAGCGCGACATGGCCGGGCAGGCGGCCGACGGCGCCGAGCTCGGGACAGCGGCCGAGCACCGCAGTCAGAATGTCGGGATCGCGCAGCGTGCCATAGGCGAACAGGCGGCCCCGCGGCATGATCAGCTCGGGTCCAGCGTGATCCAGCGGCGGAGCGCTTCGCGCAACTCGTCGATCGAGGTGACTTCCGCGTCGGGCAGTTCGGTCCAGCTGCGCGGCACCTGGGCGACATGCCGGCCGCCACGGAAACGGATCGCGGTCATGCCCAGCGCCTTGGCCGGGGCGATGTCGTTGTCGATGCGGTCGCCGACCATCACGCAGCGTTCGGGCGGCACGCCCAGGCCTTCGCAGGCTGCCAGGAACAGCCTGGTATCGGGCTTGCGCAGGCCCAGCGTCGAGGATACCTGGCGGAACCCGAAGAACCCGCCGAGGCCGTAGGCATCGAGGATGGTCAGGGTCGCCGCCGGCTGGTTGGCGACGATGCCGAGCTTGATGTCCTGGGCGTAGAGTTCGGCCAGCAGTTCGGTGACGCTGTCGCGCAGCTGGAAGGTATCGCCCGAATGGGCGCGCTGGCCCAGCGAGAACCAGATCCGTTCGGCCAGCGCGCGGTCGCCGCGGGCAAGGCTCCAGACGATCGCCTGGTAGGCGTTGGGGGCGTAGGCGGCGACCGCCGCGTCGTTGGCTTCCTGGTAACGCTCCGGCGAAACGCGCACGTTCGCCTCGGCAAACAGGGCGGTGATCTCATGATCGACCAGCTGCTCGAAGGCTTCCTCCGTATCGATCACCCCGCCGACATCGAACAACACCGCTTCGATCAAACCTGATCCTCTTTCGCTTTCAGGGACTGGAACGCCGCCAGCGCGCGGGCTCGCGCCGTCTGATGATCCACGATCGGCGGCGGATAGTCACGGGGGGGCGTGCGCAGCGTCCACGGTTTGTGGATGGCCGTTGCCGGCAAGTCACCCAGTTCGGGCACCCAGCGCCGGACATAGGTGCCGTCGGGATCGTAACGCTCGCCCTGCAGCACCGGGTTGAAGATACGAAAGTAGGGGGCGGCATCGGCCCCCGACCCGGCGACCCACTGCCAGCTTGCCGCGTTGTTGGCGTGATCGGCATCGACCAGATTGTCCCAGAACCAGGCTTCGCCGCGGCGCCAGTCGGTCAGGAGATGCTTGACCAGGAACGAGCCCGCCACCATCCGCACGCGGTTGTGCATGTAGCCCGTCGCGCGCAGCTCGCGCATGCCGGCGTCGACCAGCGGATAGCCGGTCCGGCCGCGCGTCCAGGCGCTGAAGCCGGCGGGGTCGTCGGCCCAGGGGAATCGGTCGAAATCGCCCCGCCAGTTCACGGTCGCCAGATCCGGACTGGCCAGCAGCAGGTGGCAGGAGAAGTCGCGCCAGCCCAACTCGGACAGGAACTTGGCCGCCTCCGCGCCAAGCTCGTCCTGGCGCGCCCGTACCGCATGCCAGACTTGCGCCACGCTGATCTCGCCCCAGGCCAGATGCGGCGACAGTCGCGAGGTCGCGGCTTCGGCGGGCCGGTCACGGCCGCGGCTGTAGCCGGCGAGATCCTCGTCGACGAAGCGGGCGAGGCGATCGCGGGCCGCGGCCTCGCCCGGCGTCCAGGTCTCGCGCAAGCCCCCGGCCCAGTCAGGCGCCGACGGCGTGAGGTGCCATGAAGCGAGATCGTCGCCCCCGCATTCGGGCGCGGCCCGCAGTTTCGGAACCCCGGCCGGGCGTGGCGGATCGCCGAGCGCGAGGGCTGCCCGCCAGAAGGGGGTGAACACCTTGAAGGGTTCGCCGGCGCCGGTCTTAAGCCGCTCAGGGCTGAACAGGAGGCCGTCCGCCACCAGGGTGAGATCGAGGCCGCGGCGGCGCAGGTCGGCGACCAATGCCTGGTCGCGGGCGATGGCGTCGGGTTCGGGGCGGCTGCCGGCGATGATCGTGTCGGCGCCGATCGCGGCGGCGACATCGCGCAGGATCGCGGCCGCCGGCCCGCGCCGCAGCGTCAGCGTCAGACCCTGGCGGGCGAGGTCCTGGCCGAGCCGCGTGAGGCTGTGATGCAGCCACCAGCGGCTGGCACCGCCCAGCGGGCGCATGCCCGGCGCCTCGTCGTCGAGGATGAACAGCGGCACCACCGGGCGGCCGCCGGCCGCGGCGGCAATCAGCGCGGCATTATCGTTGAGCCGCAGGTCGCGGCGAAACCAGAGAATGGCAGGGGCAGGCATGGCAATCACCGCGGACGAAAAGAAAAGGCCGGCCCGGGGAATCGGGCCGGCCCTGTTCTTACGAGTCCGCGCCGGCCCCGGACCAGGGCCGGCAAGAAGCGGTCGTCAGACGAGCTTGCGGGTCTGCAGCATCAACGAGGCGGCCTGGGTGCGGTTGCGCACGCCCAGCTTGCGGAAAACCTGACGCAGATGCGCCTTGATGGTTACTTCCTGCAGGTCGAGCTGGCGGGCGATGTCCTTGTTGGACAGGCCGTCGGCGACCCGTTCGAGCACTTCGCGCTCGCGCCGGGTGAGGACGTGGAAGGGGTCATTGGCCGCGGACGGATCGCCGGCATTGGCGAACAGGACGGGGGCGTCGGTCGCTGCGGTCATTTCTGCTACGCGGTCCCCGCCCAGGCCCGGCAGATCGCGGCCGAGGATGACGAGCGAGAAACGGTCGTGACGCGCCATGGCGATGGCCCGGTCGAAGTCGTCCGCGGCGGCGAATTCGACTTGGGGGTTAAGAGCGGCGAAGGCGGCCTTCAGGGTGTCGATGCCGCGGTCGGAGCCATCGGCCAGCAAAATCTTCATCTCAACCTCCGTACAGGGACTGCCACGAAAACCGCGGCCTCTTGGCGGAAGGTTCAAGCAATCGCCGTGCCAACAATCGATTTTGGTATTTTTGGACGAAAGACCCCGGTTTTCCGCCTCATGCGTTAGGCGTAGCCGGGAATGTCAGCGCACGAATTCGCGCTACGCCTTTCGTATTGCATTGCATTTCGCAAATGGGTTTGCGATTCCACCCGAGCGGCGGAAAACCTTACGTCACCGAAATCCTGGGCGGCGAGGGCGCCACGATCCGACATGGCGCCCCCTTCCAACGTAAGTAAGAGATCGTCTAGACGCTCAGGCCGCGACGGTCGCGGCGTCTTCCTCGGCTTCGGCATCGCCGACGGCCTGTACCAGCTCGATCAGCCGCTCGCGCTTCTCCGGATCCTTGATTCGGTTGAAGGCGCGAATCAGGGTCAGGGTCTCGCGGCGGGCCAACTCGTCGGTCTCGTCGATATCTGCAGGCAAGGTCGGCGCCTTGATGGTGTCGGTATCGCCGAGGTCGTGGAAGAACCACTGCGGCGGCACGTTGAGCGCCTGGCTCAGCGCGGCAAGCCGGGCGGCATCGATGCGGTTGGTGCCGTTCTCGTACTTCTGGACCTGCTGGAACGTCAGGCCGATGGCGTCGGCAAGCTGGCGCTGGCTCATGCCGAGCAGGATGCGCCGCTCGCGCACCTTGGCGCCGACCTTCTGATTCAGGGGGTGTAACCGCCGGGACATGCTCTACCTCACATCAGTTGAAAACCGGATGGTCGTCGCTGCCCTGAGCAATGATCGATTGCTCCGCAATGACTGTTCAGGGCACCGACAACCTGATGATGTAAGCCTCTGCCGAATCAGGGCGGATGCCAAGTCGATTTCTTGTGACTCCGGTAATTTCCTGCAACGGAATCACAACCGAATCTTGACGTGTGTAAAGAGATGCAGGGTCCTGCCGGGCGGGACAGCGGTTCACGTATCGAAACGGACTGATCCTACTAAAAAAATCATAAAGGACTGAAAATAAAGACAAGTCGCAAAACGAAACGGGGCTGACTCTGATCGAGAGTCAGCCCCGTTTGTATTGGCTCCCCGGGCCGGATTCGAACCAGCGACCTAGCGGTTAACAGCCGCTTGCTCTACCGCTGAGCTACCGAGGATCGGTGCGGGGCGGGTTGTAGCGCATCCGCTCCGGACTGCAAACCCCTTTTTGCCTCTTCGCGACTTTTTTTTGAAACCCCATTCTCCGTTCCGGAAAAGACGACACGAGCAGCGCGGCGTGACCCGTGATTGCGCGGGCTTTGTCGTGTTATAAGCGGAAAATGCGAGTGGAATTCGGCAGAAGCGGGGGCTCAGCATGTGGACGCGGAACAAGGTCTCGACGGACAATCCGTTGATCGACCCGGACATGCATGAAGCCAAGGATACCGAGCGCGTCGAGAAGATCCTGGCCTCGGTGTCGATGGACACCTTCCAGATTGCCCAGCGGATTCGCGAGGGGCTGACGGGCGACGTGTCGTTCCGCGACATCAACGACCAGCAGACCCGCAACTTCATCACCAACGTGTTCGACGAGATCCGGCGCGACGCCTATCGCGACGTCGCCGTCTCGGCGCGCCGGGTCGCGGGCCTCTGCCTGCGCGCCGCCGAGGATCTGCCCGAAGGCCACCAGCGCGTGGTCGCGAAATGCCTGGCGGACATGTTCGACCAGTTCGCCGGCCAACTCGAGCGGCGCGAACCGGCGAACGCCAACGCCTGAAAGGCGGCGTATCGGCAATGACCGCGGCGGAACGCGAAATCAAGGCGATGCTCGGCGTCATGGAGCAGCGCGGCCAGGCGCTGATGGCGCAGTGCGCCGATCCTGCCACCCGGCGCGACAACGTCGCGAGCTACCGGCAGTTCGTCGAGGATGTCGAAAGCTTCCTGATGTTCATCAACATCGTCGACGAGCGGCTGCAGGAACACAAGGTCGCCCGCCGCCGCGAACTGCAGCTCTATTGTTCATCGCTGCGCTGGCAGACCTACATCAACAAGCTGAACATCATCGAGCGCTATGTCGATTCGCTGACCGAGGAAGGCCGCCCCCTGGTCCTGGGGGTAAAGAATTTCTATGAGGAGGAGTTGAAGGATCTCGACGCGATGGAGAGTTACCATCGCCGCTTCTCGGCCGCCCATCAACTGGCCTCCTACGATGCCGGCAAGCTCGAACATTGTCGCGACAAGCTGCAATACCTTGCCAAGGAGACCGTGGATTTCGAGGAATTCGATCCGGTCGAGGCCCGCCGCGCCGAGCGCGAATCGGCCCGGGCGCGCCGGCGCGAGGTCGAGGAGCGCCGACTGGCCGCGGTGATGAACGCCCCGGGCATGGCCCGCGGGCCCCAGCCCGGCGGCATGCGCCAGGCGG
>JAEYTW010000627.1 GCA_023433835.1 Pseudomonadota bacterium
GTCGATGGCCCCAGCGCCCCAGGCGGCGCGCGGCAACCCGCTGTCGGCTCTGCGGCTGGACGGCGACCGGCCGATGCGGCCGCAAGGGCCCGCCACCGCGGCGCAGGCCTTGACGCGCCCGCCGGCCGTTGCCGCGCCTGAGCGCAAGCGCGAGGAAATCACCGGCCCGTTTTCGGATGAAGATCTCAAGCCGGGAACGTTTCCGCCCGCCGATCTGGGTTTCACGGCCGACGGCCGGCCGATCGCGCGCTGGAAACCGCGCCGGCGGGTCGAGTAGCGCCGGATTCGACGACAGGTATCGTTGTGATTACAGGTCAGTGCGGCTGACCGGGTCCCGGGGCAGAGCGGGACGGCAGGGAGTGAGTTGGATGGTGCAGGTGTTTTCCCGGTGGCTGGCGCTTGGGCTTGCCGCCGTGTTGTTCCTGGGCGCACCGGGCGCCCGGGCGGCCGACGCGCCGGAAATCATCGGGGGCATCACCGCGGCCGACGGGCGCTGGCCGGCCCAGGTCTCGGTTCAGGTCGGTTTCCCATCGTCCAATACCTGCGGCGGCACCCTGATCGCCGCCGACTGGGTGATGACCGCGTCGCACTGCTTCCACAACAGCCGCGGCCAGCTGGTGGTCCGCGCCAGCGACCTGACGATCGTCTCGGGCACCAACAACAACAGCGACGGGTCGGGCCAGCGCCGCTCGGTTTCCCGGCTGATCGTGCACCCGTCCTACGATCCGACGCTCGACGACAACGACATCGCGCTGCTGCAGCTGTCGTCGCCGGTGACGATCAACAACCCGGCGATGCTGGCCACGCCGGCGACCGACGCCGCCTGGGCCGCCGCCGGCCAGACCGTGACCGCGACCGGCTGGGGCAACACCAACGCCACCGGCACTGCCAGTTATCCGTCGCTGCTGCAGCAGGTCGACCTCACGATCACATCGCAGACCAGCTGCAACACGGCCTATGGCGGCGATATCACCGCCAACATGATCTGCGCCGCGGCGCCGGGCAAGGATACCTGCCAGGGTGATTCCGGCGGGCCGATCTTCGCCTCCAACCATGCCGGCGGCGTCATCCAGGTCGGCATCACCTCCTTTGGCATCGGCTGCGCCCAGGCGGCCTATCCCGGCGTCTACACCCGCGTCTCGCGCTACAACGACTGGGTGCGCTCCTACGTGCCCGCCGCCTTGCTCTCGACCACGCTGCAATCTGGGTGGTGGTATGTCGCCGACCAGTCGGGCCGCGGCTACTCGATCGAATTCCGCTCGGGCCGGCTCTATTTCGCCGGCTACATGTACGACGCCGACGGATCGGCCGTCTGGTACACCTCGTCGGGCGCGATGGAATCGGCCACCAGCTATGCCGGCGCGCTGCAGAAATTCGTCGGCGGCCAGACCCTGACCGGGGCCTATGCGGCCCCGACACTGGCCGGCACCGTCGGCAGCCTGGGCCTGACCTTCACTTCGAACACCACCGCGACGCTGAACCTGAACGGGCAGGTCTACAACCTGGTGCGCTTCGACATCACCGCCGGCGGCGTCGCGGCCGGCCCCGGCGCCACCATGCCGGAGACGGGCTGGTACTGGAACGCGGCGGAAAGCGGCCGCGGCTATTTCATCGAGGTCCAGCGCGACCAGATGTTCTTCGCCAGCTTCATGTATCGCGCCGACGGCCAGCCGGTCTGGTACTACTACACCGGCACGGCGGCACCGACCGCGGGCGGCGGCGTGGCGATCAATGCGGCGCTGAGCCAATGTGCCGGCGGCCAGACCCTGGCCAACCCGGCCCTGACGCCCAGCTGCGCGACGTTGAGCCAGACCATCGGCCTCGTCTTCTCCAACCCGTTCACCGCCACCCTGATCCTGCCGGACGGGCGGCCGATCGCCCTGACCCGCTTCACGCAGTACTGAGCGGCATGAAGATCTGCGTCATCGCCAATCGCTACCGGGTCGATCAGTTCCGCAACATCGTCACAGCGCTGATCGAACTGGGCCACGACGTCTACTACTGGATCGACACCGCCAATTCGATGCCCGATGCCGGCGCGATCCGGCGCGGCATCCTCGACCATCGCTTCGATCTCGGCATCTCGGCCGACTGGTGCTTCTTTTCCGGCCCGGAGAACCCGATCAACCGACGCCTCCAGGATGTCCCGCCGTTCATCAATCTCTGCTTCAACTCGCCGTTCGACGCCCTGCTCGAGCTGGCCGGCCATCGTGACATCGCCGCCTTCCTGCGGGAGAACCGGATCTGGCTCGGCCTGCTGTCGGCGCTCGACCATGCGGCACTGGCTGATTTCGGCATCGAGCAGCGGGTCGATCTGCCGGTCGGCATGACCGATCGCTGCCTGATGTACGGCGACGACGACCGGATCTTTCCGGTCGGCATGCTGACGGCCGCCGAGCACGGCGCGCGGCTGGCGCCCCACGCCCGGCTGCTCGACAGCCTGGCCAGACGACTGCCGTTGACCGATGCGCCGGCCGATCTCGTCTATCTCGGCAGTGCCGCGCTGCACGTCACCGACGAGATCCAGACCTTCTGCTTCGGCGCGGTGGCGCCCGGTCTGCCGCGGCCCTTCTCGGCCTATGTCGCCGATTATGAAGGCCGGTTCGGCTTTCCTGCCGACCTGGCGCTCGACGAGCGGCAGGGGCGGATTGCGGCCCATATCTCGGGCCTTGCCGATTTCGCCGCCGACGACCAGCGGGTCCTGCTGCTGCGCCGGCGCCTTGCCGCCCAGCTCGAACGCGGCCATCGTCTGGCGATGCGGCGGGCGCGGGTGCAGGCATTGCAGGCGCGCTACGGCGACGCGCTGGCGGTTTACGGCGGTGACTGGGCCGGGTTCGGCATCCGCGCGCGGCCGGCCGAAAGCGACACCGCGCCGCTGCGCTACCGCACCGCCGCGATCAGCCTCGATTTCGGCAGTCTCTCCTACGACAGCATGATGTTCCCGCGCAGCTGCGACATCGTGCAGTCTGGCGGTTTCCTGCTCCAGTCGCGCCTGGTCGACAGCGCCGTGGTGCTGGGCGATCTCGCCACCGCCGCGACCTTCGGGGACGAGGGTGAAATGCTGGGCCTGGCCGATCGCTGGCTGGCCGATCCGGCCGCACGCGTCGCGACGGCCGCGGCGGTTTCGGCGCGGCTCGGACAGACCTACGACCTGGGCCGACTGCTCACCACCGCAATGGAGCAGGTTCTCGGCTGATTTCCATCGCCTTACGTAAGCTGTAACCGGATTTTCCGGGGACGTAATCTTTTGTCTCGCACCGCCAAACCCGGCGCGTTTGCCCTTATGTTCACGGCGTCGGGGGCCTACAACCAGCGGTGAGACGAGGCGATGAAGATCATCGGCGCGTGTGTTGCTTTGTTGCTTGGCGTGCTGGCACAACCGGCCCTGTCCCAGGAATCCAGGATTATCGGCGGCGGTTATGCCCCTAACGGCCGATGGCCGGCAATGGTTGCAGTCCAAACCCAGATTTCCAACGGCACCGCTTTCTGCGGCGGCACGCTGATCGCGGCGAACTGGGTGCTGACGGCGGCGCACTGCATCACTCCGAACGGCCAGCAGGCCGCGGCCAATCAGGTCATCGTGACGTCAGGTGTCGTCAATCTGGCCGACACTACTGCCAGCAAGCGCGGCGCGGCCGAGATCGTCGTGCATCCGGGCTACAACAGTTCCACGATCACCAACGACATCGCGCTGATCCGGCTGGCATCGCCCGTGCCGCTCAATTCCGGCGCGATGCTGTCGACGGCTGCAACCGACCAGGCCTGGGCCTCGCCCGGCCAGGGCGTGACGGCGGTCGGCTGGGGCCGCACCTCCAACCAGAGCTACGACATCTCCACCCTGCTCAAGCAGGTCGATATCAGTGTCGCGACCCAGGCTGCCTGCAAGGAGATCTGGGGCAAGTTTGTCGGCGACAGTCAGATCTGCGTCACCACCCCCAGCGTCGGGCCCTGCAACGGCGACTCCGGCGGCCCGCTGATGGCGTCCAACCGCGCCGGCGGTTATGTCCTGGTCGGCCTGACCTCGTTCGGCCCGGCCACCGGCTGCGCCGATCCCTATCAGCCGACCGTCTACACCCGCGTCTCCAGCTATATCGACTGGATCCGGCAACGCGTGCCCGAGGCCCTGGGCGCGACGACCCTGCAGTCGGGCTGGTGGTATGTCGCCAACCAGTCGGGCCGCGGCTTCGCCATCGAATTCCGCTCGGGCCGGGTCTATCTCGCCGCCTTCATGTATGAAGACGACGGTTCGGCCGGCTGGTACGTCTCGACCGGCGCGATGGCCGATGCCACGACCTATCGGGGGGTGCTCAACCGTTTTGCCGGCGGCCCCACCCTGACCGCGGTCGCGGCGCCGCGCCTGACCAGCGCGCCGGGCGTGGTCGAGCTGGACTTCACCTCGGCCACCACCGCCCGCATCACCCTGAACGGCCAGACCTTCGATCTCGTCCGCTTCGACATCACCGCGGGCGGTGTCAGTGCGGGCACGCCGAACGGCATGCCCGAGACCGGCTGGTACTGGAACCCGAACGAGGCCGGCCGCGGCTACTTCGTCGAGGTGCAGCGCGACCAGACCTTCATCGGCACCTTCATGTATCGCAACGACGGCGCGCCGATCTGGTACTATTTCTCGGCCGGTATCGTGCCGACCGGCGGCGACGGTTCGCAAGTCCAGTCAATGCTGGGCGGCTGCACCGGCGGCCAGACGCTCGCGGATGCCGCCAAGGTGCCGGTGTGCCAGGCAATGACCCAGGGTGTCACCGTTGCCTTCCCGACCCGCTCGACCGCCCAGATGACCTATCCGGACGGTCACTCGGTTGCCCTGCAGCGCTTCTCGATGTTCTAGGCCTAGACGTCCGCTTGCCCCCCCAGCGCGATAAGCCGCTCGGGCGTCAGCCCGGCGGCCCAGGCTGAGGCCGCGCGCAGCAGCAGCGAGGCCGGATGGCGGCGCGCGGCCACGGCGGGGGAGACCATCGCCCAGTCGATGGCGGCCCTGGCCCCGCGCCGCCGCTTGAAGTCGCCGGCGCCGGAACTGAAGTCGAACTTCAGCCGGCGCCGCGCGGCGATCTCGATCAGCCAGGCTACCATCTGGCGATAGCCGCCTTCCTCGCGCGCAGCCTTGGGATCATGGCCCAGCGCCGGCACGCACAGCGCGTCATCGCCCTGGTGAATCGCGGCAAAGGCCGCCAGGCTGCCATCCGGCCGCGCCAGGCCGATGAATTCCCACCAGCCCGATTCATGCGCCCGATCGAACCAGGCATCGGTGTAGTCGGGATTGCAGGGCCCGTGCCGCTCGATATAGATCGCGCGGTAGAGGCCGCGGGCCTCGGCCCGCCGCGCCCGGTCGAAGGCGGCATGCGGCAGCCGCGTCAGCCCGGCACCTGCCAGCAGCTTGCGATCGCGCCTGGCATGCGAGGCGGTAGGCAGCGCGCCGTCGGCGGTCGGCCATGAATAGACGACACGGGCCGGCAGGCGGCGGAAGCCATCGGCCGCGAGCCGGTCCATCAGCGCCCGATCACGCTTTTCATCGAGGTGGCGCAGCATCACCGCGCGGTCAGGCCAGCGCTGCCGGGCGAGGTCGGCGGCGATCTCGAGTTGCTGGCCCGACCAGCCGGGCAGGCAGGTCGATTGCGGCAGATGGCCCAGCATCACCGCCCGGTCGAGACCGATGGCACGACCGGCCCGGCGAGCCAGGCCGAAACCGGCGCGGCATAGGCGGCCCCCGGCCGAGGTGTCGGTGGCCAGTGCCGCTTGGGGAATGTCGCACCAGGCGGTCAGCGGGTTGGTGATCCAGGTTGCGCGGCCGAGGCCTTCGGCGAGGATCGCCGGCACCGGCCCGCCGGGCACGTCGAGCCAGGTGAGCTCGGCCCCGGCATTGACCAGCCAGGGCCGCAGGTCGCCCCTGACGTCAGCGGGGAAGGCGATAGATGTGGAAGCCGCCGTAGATTCCTGACCGATCGCGGCCGTGGAGGTCTGCGCCAAGGCGTTCATCCTTCTGCCATTCGGCGAGGTCGGCGGGATCGAGGGCCTGATCGACCGGCGAGGCCGCGCCCGCGGTGCGGAACACGACCCGGGCGCCGGGGCGCGCGGTGCGGCGGATCTCGCCCCACAACCCGCGCAGTTCGGCCGGCGTCATCCAGTCCTGGGCATCGAGCAGGACATAGGCGTCGAGGCTGGCGGCCGGCCGGGTTTCCAGATGGCCGCGCAGGGTTTCGTGCCGGAAATCGACCCGGCCGACGCGGGCCTTGAGGTCGGTGAAATGCCCGGCCTGCAGATAGGGCGGCAGGCCACGGTCGCCGCCCTCGACCGGATAGCGCCGGCCGAAGGCCTGCCAGGCGAAGTAGTTCTCGGCCGACGGTCCGGTGGTCGCCAGCCGGCGGACGCGGTCGCACAGCACCTCGGCCATCCGTTCGGGCCGGCCGTCGCACAGCGCCTGGTATTGCGCCGGCGGGATGCCGAGGTTGTAGACGACCAGCGGCGAGCGGCACAGCCAGCGCACGACGCGGTTGGCGAAGACCGGGGCGATGTTTTGCTCGAACCATGTCCCCTGCGCCGCGACGTCGGGCTGGCGCAGGCCCGCCTGCAGATCGACCCGGAGAACGCGGGCGAGCAGATGCAGGAGGCCGATCGAGCGGCCGAGCAGCCCATGGCGGAAGAAACCGCGGGCGAAGAATTCGATGCGCCGGCGGCCGCGCCAGTCGCGCGCCTGCCACCAGCTCCGGGTTTCCGGATCGAGGCGGGCGGACAGCTCGCGGTCGAACCAGGCGACGTTCCCGGCCTCGGCGCCCTTGCCGAAGAAGCCGATCAGCGCGGCGTGATCGGGGGCCGAGGCGATGACCTCGGCCTTGAGTCGGGCCAGGGCCAGATGGGCCGGGTTCAGATCGACCGCGGTGACCGACCCGGGATCGGCCGTCAGATAGGCGATGGCGTTGCAGCCGGCCGAGGCGATGCTCAGGACCCGTTCGCCCGGCTGGAGGTCGAGCGCCGCCAGATCGACGGCCGGGTCCTCCCAGATCTGAGTGTAGACCAGCCGCCTGAACCAGAAGGCGAACAGCCGGTCGAGGAGCGGGGCGGGGCGGTCGGCGTCCCGGTGGCCGTAGACCGCGTGGGCGAGCAGGTCGTCGCTGGGCGAAAGTGTCATGGCGATGACAATTCCGCCTATCGTATTGCAGCCGCATGTCACTAAGGCGTTGGCTTGATGAAACTTTCGCCTGCCCGCCAGGGTGGCGCAGCCATGCGGCGGATCGCCGGGCCAGGGATTGCGCTTGACTAGACCGGGGTCGGCGCGCTTGATAGGCGTCCTGTTCCGTCGACGGACGGACTCTACCCTATTGAATTCAATGAGTTACAAAGACTCCCCGATGGCGGACGAAAAGCAGCAGGGCGGCGGTTTCGGTGAAATCGTCCGGACCGTAGTCTATGCAATGGTAGTGGCGCTGGGCATCCGGTCCTTCGCCTTCGAACCGTTCTCCATCCCCTCCGAGTCGATGTTGCCGACACTCCTTGTCGGCGATTATCTGTTCGTGTCGAAATATGCCTACGGGTACAGCCGCTATTCGCTGCCCTTTGGCCTGCCGCTGATTCCCGGCCGCATCCTGTCCTCGCCGCCCAAGCGCGGCGATGTCGTGGTGTTCAAGCTGCCGCGCGACAATTCGACCGACTACATCAAGCGCGTGATCGGCCTGCCCGGCGATCGGATCCAGATGAAGGGCGGCCAGCTCTTCATCAACGACAAGCCGGTCGAGCGCCGCCGCATCACCGATTTCGAACAGCGCACCGCCTTCGGCACCGTGCGCCCCGTGGTCCAGTACCAGGAAACCCTGCCCAACGGCGTCAGCTATCACACGCTGGAACTGCTGCGTGGCGGGCCGATGAACGACACGGGCGTCTATACCGTGCCGAACGGCAACTACTTCCTGATGGGCGACAACCGCGACAATTCGCTGGACAGCCGCGTCGCGGTCAACGAGGGCGGTGTCGGCTACGTGCCCGACGTGAACCTGGTCGGCCGGGCCGAGATCCTGTTCTTCTCGACCGACGGCAGCGCCAATTTCTGGGAAGTCTGGCGTTGGCCGCAGGCGATCCGCTGGTCGCGGCTGCTCAACCTCATCGATTGATGAGCCGCGCGGAGCCCAAGCCGACCGATCTCTCCCCCTTGATGGATCGGCTCGGCCATCAGTTCGGCCAGCCGGCCCTGCTCGAAGAGGCGCTGACCCACCCGTCGGTCGAGGCGCGCGGCCGCGCCGCGCGCAAGCATTACGACCGCCTGGAGTTCCTGGGCGACCGCGGGCTCGGCGTCATCGTCGCCGAAGCGATGCACAGCCGCTTTGCCACCGCGGATGCCGGCGAACTGGCCCGCCGCTTCAACGCGGTGGTCCGCCAGGAAACCCTGGCCCGGATCGCCGAAACCCTGAGCCTCGGGCGCTATCTGCGCCTGTCGAAGAGCGAGCGGGATACCGGCGGCGCGGCCAAGCCAGCGATCCTGGCCGATGCGGTCGAGGCCGTCATTGCCGCCCTGTTCCTCGACGGCGGGTTCGAGGTGGCGCGCCGCATCGTGCTGCATCTGGTCGCCGACCATCTCGACGAGGCCGGCGGCGCCGCCAAGGATGCCAAGACCGCGCTGCAGGAATGGGCGGCGGCCCGCGGCATCCCGACCCCGAACTATCGTGTCGTCACTCAGGACGGCCCGGCCCACCAGCCGCGTTTCACCGTGGCCGTGACCCTGCCCGATCATGGAACCGCCGAGGGTAGCGGCGGTTCGAAGCGTATCGCCGAGCAGGCCGCGGCCCGCATCCTCTTGAACCAGATCGAAGGAGCGGCGCCATGACTGACCAGCGCTGCGGTTACATCGCCATTCTCGGCGCCCCCAACGCCGGCAAGTCGACCCTGCTGAACCAGCTGGTCGGCCAGAAAGTGTCGATCGTCAGCCCCAAGGTGCAGACGACCCGTACCCGCATCACCGCCATCGCGATGGAGGGCGAAGCCCAGCTCGTCTTCGTCGACACCCCCGGCATCTTCCGCACCGCCAAGCGCCGGTTGGAGCGCGCGATGCTCGATGCCGCCTGGGCCGGTGCCAAGGATGGCGACGTCATCCTGCTGCTGGTCGATGCCGAGCGGGGCTACGACGCGGAAACCAAGGCGATCGTCGCGGCCCTGAAGAAGGAAGGCGGCAAACGCCCGGTGGCGCTGGCCCTGAACAAGATCGACCTGATCAAGCGCGAGAACCTGCTGGGCCTGTCGGCCGAGATCAATGCCGATCACGACTTCGCCACCACCTTCATGATCTCGGCCCACAAGGGGGCGGGCTGCGCCGACGTGCGCAAGTGGCTGGCCAAGCAGCTCCCCGTGGCGGCCTGGCTCTATCCGGAAGACCAGCTCGCCGACATTTCCGAGCGTCTGCTGGCGGCCGAGGTGACGCGCGAGAAAGTATTCCTGCGCCTGCATGACGAGCTGCCCTACGCCTCGACCGTCGAGACCGAGGCCTGGCAGGACAAGAAGGACGGCTCGGTCCGCATCGAGCAGACCATCTACGTCCAGCGCGAAAGCCAGAAGCCGATCGTGCTGGGCAAGGGCGGGGCGACGATCAAGAAGATCGGCGAACTGGCCCGCACCGAGCTCGAACAGATGTTCGAGCGGCGGGTGCACCTGTTCCTGTTCGTCAAGGTGCGCGAGGCCTGGCAGGACGATCCCGAACGCTACGAAGCCATGGGGCTCGAATTTCCCAAGGGGTGACGCCGATGGGCCAGCCGTCTTCGATCTTCACCCCGACCGAGGACGGCGAGGACACCCAGGCGATGATCGCGGCGGCACTGGCCACGATCGACGGCTTCACCACCAGGTTCAATGCCCGCGACCTGGCCGGCATGGACGATCACCTGCATTTCCCGCACGTGATCCTGTCGGCCGAGCAGCTGATCGTCTGGCCCGAGCGCGGCCAGCTGCCGCCGACGTTCTTTGACGAGCTGATCGCGACGAGCGGCTGGGACCGCACGGTCTATGTCGAACGGCGGCCGGTGCTGGTCAATACGCGCAAGGTCCATATCGTGGTCGACTACACCCGCAACCGCGCCGACGGCTCGGTGATCTCGCGCCATCAGAACCTCTGGGTCGTGACCCGCGAGGCCGGGCGCTGGGGCATCAAGCAGCGCTCGTACTGACGGAATGCACTGGCAGGATCATGGCATCGTCCTCGGCGCCCGGCGGCACGGCGAAACCTCCGGCATCGTCTCGATCCTGACCCGCGATCACGGCCGTCATCACGGCCTCGCCCGCGGTATCGGGGGCAAGCGCCTGCGCGGCGTGGTCGAACCAGGCAACCTCGTCACCTGCGGCTGGAGCGGGCGGCTGGCCGACCATCTCGGCATCTGGTCGATCGAGCTCGACCGCGCCCACGCGGCCGGCGTGCTGGACGATCCGCTGCGGCTGGCCGGCGTTTCCGCCGCAACCGCCATGGTCGACGCCTGCCTGCCCGAGCGCGAAGCCCATCCGGCGCTCTATGAAGGCCTGGTCATCCTGCTCGACGCCATTGCCGCAGGTGATTCGTCCTGGCCCTTCGTCTATGTCCGATTCGAGCTCGGACTGCTCGCGGAACTCGGCTTCGGCCTGGATTTGTCGGCTTGTGCAGTTACCGGTGAAACGCGTGGTCTGACCCATGTCTCGCCCCGGTCGGGGCGGGCGGTAACCGAGGAGGCCGGGCTGCCCTACGCCGCCAAGCTATTGAGATTGCCGTCCTTTCTGGCATCGGGCCGAGGCGGCCCGCCAGCCAATGATCCCAATCGTGATCTGGCAGATGGTTTTGTTTTGTCGGCATTCTTTCTCGAGCAGCGGGTGTTTGCCGCCCCGGGCCAGGCCCTGCCGCCGGCCCGCGGCCGGCTGGTCGACCGGCTGCTTGGCGCGGGCGCGGCAGTTGGTGTAGTAACCCCGCCATGAGCAAGCACGTGCCTCCCGGCGATATGCCGGATTCGATTCGCGATACCCCGCTCGCCGATGCGCTGAGCGAGCGTTACCTCGCCTATGCGTTGTCGACCATCATGGCCCGTTCGCTGCCCGACGTGCGCGACGGCATGAAGCCGGTGCAGCGCCGCGTGCTCTATGCCATGCGCCTGCTGAAGCTCGATCCCAATGCCGGCTTCAAGAAATGCGCCCGCGTGGTCGGCGACGTCATCGGTAAGTACCATCCGCACGGCGACCAGTCGGTCTACGACGCGCTGGTCCGCCTGGCCCAGGAATTCGCGCAGCGCTACCCGCTGGTCGACGGCCAGGGCAATTTCGGCAATATCGACGGCGATAACCCGGCGGCCATGCGGTATACCGAGGCCCGCCTGACCGAGATCGCCGAATTCCTGCTGCAATCCCTGGACGACGACACCGTCGATTTCCGCTCGACCTACGACGGCGAGGAGCAGGAGCCGGTGGTGCTGCCCTCGGCCTTTCCGAACCTGCTGGCGAACGGCGCCACCGGCATCGCGGTCGGCATGGCGACCTCGATCCCGCCGCACAACGCCATCGAACTGGTCGACGCCGCCGCCTGGCTGGTCAAGCATCCCGACGCGCCGATCGAGAAGCTCTGCACCTTCGTCAAGGGGCCGGACTTCCCCACCGGCGGCATCCTGGTCGAATCCCAGTCGTCGATGATCGAATCCTACCGGACCGGCCGCGGCGCCTTCCGCCACCGCGCCAAGTGGACGGTCGAGGAGAAGTCGCGCGGCCAGTGGCTGGTCGTCGTCACCGAGATTCCCTATCAGGTGCAGAAGGGCCGGCTGGTCGAGCGCATCGCCGAGCTGATCGGCGAGAAAAAGCTGCCGCTGCTGGGCGACGTGCGCGACGAATCGGCCGAGGACGTACGGCTGGTGCTGGAGCCGAAGTCGCGCACCGTCGCGCCCGAAGTGATGATGGAAAGCCTGTTCCGGTCGACCGACCTGGAAACCCGCTTCCCCCTCAACCTCAACGTGCTCGACGGCGGCAAGCAGCCGCGCGTCATGTCGCTGAAGGAAGCGCTGCAGGCCTGGCTCAACCATCGCCTGGAAGTGCTGGAGCGGCGCTCGCGCCATCGCCTGGAGAAGATCGCCAACCGGCTGCATCTGCTCGAAGGCTTCCTGATCGCCTATCTGAACCTCGACCGCATCATCGAGATCATCCGCACCGAGGATGAGCCCAAGCTCGTGATGATGAGGGAATTCAGCCTGACCGACGTGCAGGCCGAGGCCATCCTCAACATGCGGCTGCGCTCGCTGCGCCGCCTGGAGGAGATGGAGATCAAGACCGAGCACAAGGGCCTGTCGGAGGAGAAGGCGGGCCTCGAAGCCCTGCTGGCCGACGAAGGCAAGCGCTGGACCGCGATCAGCGGCGAGCTGGCCGATCTGAAGAAGAAGCTGAAGGCGCGCGGCCCCCTGAACGACCGCCGCACCGAAGTCGCCGACGCGCCGGCGGTGGTCGACATCCCGATCGAGGCGATGGTCGAGCGCGAGGCGATCACCGTGATCCTGTCCGAGAAGGGCTGGATCCGCGCGGTGAAGGGCCATGTCGTCGACGACGGCTCGGCCTCGTTCAAGGAAGGCGATCGCGGCCGCTACTGGATCCAGTGCGAGACGATCGACAAGCTCGTGGTATTCGGCACCAACGGCCGGGCCTACACGCTGTCGGCCGACAAGCTGCCGCGCGGCCGCGGCCATGGCGAGCCGGTCAGGCTGATGATCGATCTCGCCAACGACCAGGACATCGTCACGCTGTTCATCTACAAGGCCGGGGTCAAGCGCCTGGTCGCCTCGACCGACGGGCGCGGCTTCATCGTGGGCGAGGACGAGATGATCGCCCAGACCCGCAAGGGCGTGCAGATCCTGAACGTCGACGAGAACCAGGAAGCCGCGATCTGCGTGCCGGCCGAGGGTGGCGATACCGTCGCGGTCACCGGCAGCTATCGCAAGCTGCTCCTGTTCCCGCGCACCGACCTGCCCGAGATGACCCGCGGCAAGGGCGTGCGGCTGCAGAAGTTCAAGGATGGCCAGCTGACCGACGCCAAGCTGTTCAACAAGGCCGACGGCCTGACCTGGCTCGACCCCGCCGGGCGGACACGGACCGAAACCAACCTGACCGAATTCTTCGGCGAGCGCGCCTCCACCGGCCGCGTGCCGCCGAAGGGCTTCCCCAAAAACAACAAGTTCGGCAACTGACATCATGCCCGACATGATCTTCCTGCAGGCGGCGCTGCTCGGTCTGGTCGAAGGCCTGACCGAATTCCTGCCGGTCTCCTCGACCGGGCACCTGATCCTGCTGGGCGACGTGCTCGGGTTCGAGGGGCCGCCGGGCAAGGTGTTCGAGATCATCATCCAGCTCGGCGCCATCCTCGCGGTCTGCTGGCTCTATCGCCAGAAGCTGATCGACACCGTGCTGGGCTTCTTCGTCGATGCCACGGCGCGGCGCTTCGCCATCGCGGTCGTGCTGGCCTTCCTGCCGGCCGCCGTCCTCGGCGTGATGTTCCACAAGATCATCAAGTCGGTGCTGTTCAGCCCGCTGGTGGTCTCGATCTCGCTGGTGGTCGGCGGCGTCCTGATCCTGCTGATCGAGCGGATGGCCGCCCGCGGCACCGTGCGCCATGTCGACGACATCGATTTCCCTACCGCGCTCAAGATCGGCCTGTGCCAGGCGCTGGCGATGATCCCTGGCGTCTCGCGCTCGGGGGCCACCATCATGGGCGCGCGGTTGTTCGGGGTGCAGCGTGCCGCTGCAACGGAGTTCTCGTTCTTCCTGGCGATCCCGACGATGATCGGCGCCACCGTCTATGACGGCTACAAGAACTTCTCCTCGATCGACGATACCGGCTTCGCGGTGATAGCGGTCGGCTTCGTCGTCGCCTTCCTGTCGGCGCTGCTGGTGGTCAAGGTCGCCGTCGCCTTCATCAGCCGCCACGGCTTCGGCGTCTTCGCCTGGTACCGCATCCTGCTCGGCGGGACGATGTTGTTCATCCTGCTGCGCTGACGCCGCCTGGCCACTTTTATCTTAGACACGAAGAGCAGCCGAAATGTTCGACCGTCGCCTCGTCCTTTCCGCTTCCCTAGCGGTGCCGGTCGCCGCGATGACCCACGGAACGGCCGTGGCCGCCGGGACGCCGCCTGCCGGGCCGAGCGGCGGTACGGCAACGACGCGGCTCGAGATGCTGCGTCGTTTCCGCAAGATGTACACGGACCGCCATTTCGACCTGGATCTGTTCGATGCCGATGCCGGTTATCTTCAGACCACGCTTGCCGATGCCAGCCACATGTCCCTGCGGTTCTTCGTCGAGTACAATAACCTCTGGTGGTTTGCGATCATCGACGGCGTGGAGGTGCCTTCCATCGGCTACGACGCGGAGACGGACACCGGTTCCATCGTGCTCGATATCCGCTATGGCGACCTGCACCTGCCGGCCATGCAGCACATCGGTTTCCAGGGCGACCGCATCTCGCGCCTCCATACCTATGCGTCCAGCAGCTTCTTCGGCAAGGACAGCCCGCTGGTTCGTCTCGATGCCCATGGCAACGCCATCTGGCTTGAGACCGGATATGACCTGAAGGTTTCGGCGGAGGCGGCCGATGTGTTCCTGCGTACGCCGGCGGCGTTGCGTCTCGCCGAGCAGGAGCCCACCCGTTCCGCCATCCTGCGCATCAAGAACAATCTGATCGATTTGCGCAAACGCTACGGCTGGCAGCCCGTCTGACCTCCGCATAGGGGCCGGCCCTTATAATATCGTCATCCGTTGCAGTTCGCCGCGGGCCTGCCTACATGTAGCGACCTGTCCTTTCGCCAGCATGAGGTTGCCCGAGCCATGGCCGGTACCCCGACATTCGCCCTCGAGGGCGGGTTTCTGTCCGTCACCCGGCGCGACCCGGCCGCGCGCTTCGTCATCGCCGGCGTGCCGTTCGACATCGGCACCACCAATCGCGGCGGCGCCCGGTTCGGGCCGGCGGCGATTCGCAAGGCCAGCCACATGCTGGTCGACGGCAGCCACCCGGTGTGGCGCGTCGAGCCCGGCACGTTTGATCTCTCGGACATCGGCAACTTCGCCATCGCCCTCGGTGAAGTCGCGGCAAGCTATACGCTGATCGAGGGGCAGGCCGAGGCGATCAAGGGCCAGCTGATCACGCTGGGCGGCGATCACGGCATCGCGCTGCCCCTGCTGCGTGCGCTGCGCCGCAAGGTCGGCGAACCGCTTGGCCTCGTCCATTTCGATGCCCATGTCGATACCTGGCCCGACTCGTTCGGCCAGCCCTACGGCCACGGCTCGTGCTTCTATCACGCGGTCGAGGAGGGGCTGGTCGACCCCAGGCGGATGATCCAGATCGGCATCCGCTCGCCGGTGCAGAACGAGGTGATGGACTGGACCCTGAACCGCGGCATCACCGTGCTGTCGGGCCAGGACGTCCATGCCCGGGGGCCGGAGGTGGTGGCCGAGACCGTCAGGCGGGTGATCGGGCAGGGCCCGGCCTATCTGTCGTTCGACATCGATGCGCTCGACCCGGCCTTCGCGCCGGGCACCGGCACACCCGAGATCGGCGGGCTGGCCACCTGGCAGGCCCAGGCGATCATCCGGGGCTTGAAGGGCCTCGACTGGCGCGGCATGGACATGGTCGAGGTGCTGCCCGCCTTCGACCATGCCGAGATCACCGCGCTGGCCGCGGCGACCATGGTCTGGGAATACCTGGCGCTGCTTGGTTCCTGAGCCGTGCCCAGGCTCGACCATCTCACCGTTATCGCGCCGACGCTGGCCGAGGGTGTCGCGCATGTGCGGGACACCCTCGGCATCGAGGTGCCGTTCGGCACCCGCCATCCCTACATGGGCACCCACAATCACCGGCTGCGGCTGGGCGACGAGGTCTACCTGGAGATCATCGCGATCGACCCGGAGGGGGCGGCACCCGGCCGGCCGCGCTGGTTCGGCCTCGACGACCAGGAAACGGTGAGGGCGGCGTGGAATGCCGGCTGCCGCCTGCGTGGCTGGGTCGCCAGCAGCGAGGCGATTCCGGGCGACAAGCTGTCCCTGCCCGGATTCGACTTCGGCATGTCGAGCGACGAGGCGCTGCCCTCGCTGATCGATCGCCGCGGCGCGCCGCCCCCGATGGCCTCGATTCCCGATCTCGGCGCGCGGCTGCGGTCGTTCACGCTGGAACATCCCGATCCCGCCGCCGTCGCGGCGCTCTACGGATCGATTGTGGAGTCGCCCGCGGTCGTCCCGGGCCTGACGGCGCGCTATCGCGCGCTGATCGAAACGCCGTCGGGGCTGAAGGAACTGACCTGAGCCCGGCTGCAGCATAAAATGCTGCACAGGCCCCCGCAGGCAATTTTTCTGCGGTATTTCGCTGTCGCAAAATTATCGCTTGCATCACCGGCCGTTTGGCCTAAATACCGTTTCCAGACGCAATTCGCACGTGCCCCCGGCCACTGGCGCTGCCACCAAGTACCGGCATGCAACCAGGTCAAGCAACGACGTAACGCGTCCTGTTCGAGAACCGGTCAACCGTGGGCCGGGTCCCTTATGGGAGGTGGATATGATCGCGCCGGGACACAGTACAGGGTCTCCCTGACAACTCGCGCGCCGCTGGCTTGAACGACGTGACACCGCATTCGCGGTGGTAAGTCGTCTCCGCCATCGGCACCCCCGACATCGTCGCCTGACAGATCGCTGACCCGCTGGGTTCGCGCGTCGTCGGGCATGGTTTCGCCGTCACTGGTCCTTCGAGGGGCCGGTGCGCCAGTCGTTGGAGCTTGACCGATGGCCAGCCGTCGTTTCCGCCTCGCCGTTGCCCCCGTCCGCCGCCGTGTCGAAGCCGCCCCGCAGCCGCGGGCGACCGTCGATGTCGTCGTCGCGGCCGAGCGTCCGACCGACCCGCTGCACTGCCTGCGCCCCGGCGCGGTCACCGAGGCGGCGACGGCGTTCGTCGAAGCCTTCCCCGGTGACGTCCTCTATGCCGTGAAGTGCAATCCGGAGCCGCGCGTGCTGCGCGCCCTGTATCAGGGCGGCGTACGCCACTTCGACTGCGCCTCGCCGGCCGAGGTCGCGCTGGTCCGCAGCCTGTTTGCGGATGCCGAGATCCACTACATGCACCCGGTCAAGGCCCGCCCGGCGATCCGCGAGGCCTATGGCAAGCACGGCGTGCGCGACTTCTCGCTGGATTCAGGAGCGGAGCTGCAGAAGATCCTCGACGAGACCAACGGTTCGGGCGAACTCGGCCTGTTCATCCGCCTGGCCCTGCCGAAGGGTTCGGCGGTCTATGACCTGTCGGGCAAGTTCGGCGCCGAGATGGCCGATGCCGTCGAACTGCTGCGCGCCGCGCGGCCGCATGCGCGGACGCTCGGCGTGTGCTTCCACGTCGGTTCGCAGTGCCTCGATCCCGTCGCTTATGCCCGCGCCATCGCGCTGGCCGGCGACGTGGTCAAGGCCTCGGGCGTGGCGATCGAGGTGATGGACGTGGGCGGCGGCTTCGCGGTCAGCTATCCCGGCGTCACGCCGCCGCCGCTCGGCGCCTACATGGCCGAGATCGAGGCGGCGGTCGAGCGCCTGGACTTGGCCGTCATGCCGCGCCTGTGGGCCGAGCCCGGCCGCGCGCTGGTCGCGGGCGGCACCTCGGTCGTCGTCCAGGTCCAGCATCGCCGCGGCAACGAGCTGTTCATCAACGATGGCGTCTACGGCAGCCTGTCGGATGCGGGCATCCCCGCCTTCAAGTTCCCGGTGCGGCTGATCCGCGACGGGCGTGAAGTGCCGGTGGACGAGGGGGCGCAGCGCGGCTTCGTCTTCTTCGGCCCGACCTGCGACAGCGTCGACCGGATGAACGGCCCGTTCCCGCTGCCCGACGACGTGCGCGAGGGCGACTGGATCGAGATCGGCCAGCTCGGCGCCTACGGGGCTTCGCTGCGCACCGCGTTCAACGGGTTCGACCATGCCCGCCTGGTCGAGGTCGTCGACCGTCCGATGCTGGAGACGCCGGGCCTCGCCCTCGTCGCCTGACTGAAGTAATACTACTGTCATCGCCGTGTCACATCGCGCCCCCAAAAGGGGCGCGATGGGGCCGACTATTGTTCTTGAAGGAGAAGGAAGATGAAGCACTGCGCGTTCTCAGGCCGTCTGGTCATGGTCGGGTTCGGCTCTATCGGGCAGGGTGTCCTGCCGCTGATCCTGCGGCATATCGACATGCCGCGTGAGCAGATCACCATCGTCACGGCGGAAGAACGCGGTCACGACGTCGCCAATGAATTCGGCATCACGTTCATCAAGCAGGCCCTGACCCGCGAGAACTTCAAGTCGGTGCTGGATCCGCTGCTGGGCGAGGGCGACTTCCTGTGCAACCTGTCGGTCGACGTCTCGTCGGTCGCGCTTATCCACTACGCCCAGGAGAAGGGCGCCTTCTACCTCGATACCTGCATCGAACCCTGGGTCGGCGGCTACACCGATCCGTCGCTCACCCCGTCGCAGCGGTCGAACTACGCGCTGCGCGAATCCGCGCTGGCGCTGCGCGAGCAGTACAAGAACGGCCCGACCGCGGTGCTGACCCATGGCGCCAATCCCGGCATGGTCTCGCATTTCGTCAAGGAAGCGCTGCTCAACATCGCGCGTGATACCGGCCGTGACGCCGCCGTGCCGGCCGACCGGGCCGGCTGGGCCGCGCTGGCCAAGGATCTTGGCGTCAAGGTGATCCATGTCGCCGAGCGCGACACCCAGCTCGCCAATATCCCGAAGCAGCGCGACGAGTTCGTCAACACCTGGTCGATCGACGGTTTCGTCGGCGAGGGTTGCCAGCCAGCCGAGCTCGGCTGGGGCAGCCACGAGAAGGCGCTGCCGCCGGATGGCCGCCGCCACGATTTCGGCTGCGATGCAGCGATCTACCTGATGCGGCCGGGCGCCTCGACCCGCGTGCGCACCTGGACCCCGGGCGAAGGCCCGTTCCACGGCTTCCTGATCACCCATAACGAGGCGATCTCGCTGGCCGACTACTACACGGTCCGCGACGGCGACAAGGTGGTCTACCGCCCGACCGCCCACTACGCCTACCACCCCTCCGACGACGCGGTGCTGTCGGTGCACGAGGTCGCCGGCAAGAACTGGGAAATGCAGTCGCGCAAGCGGCTGATGATGGACGAGATCGTCTCGGGCGTGGACGAGCTCGGCGTCCTGCTGATGGGCCATGAGAAGGGCGCCTACTGGTACGGCTCCGTCCTGTCGATCGACGAGGCCCGCGAACTCGTGCCCCACAACAACGCGACCAGCCTGCAGGTCACCGTCGCCGTGCTGTCGGGCATGATCTGGGCGATCGAGAATCCGCGGGCCGGCCTGGTCGAGGCCGACCATCTCGACCATGCCCGCATCATGGAGATCTCGCGTCCCTATCTCGGCAAGATGGTCGGCGCCTACTCCGATTGGACGCCCCTGCAGGATCGGGGTAAGCTGTTTGCCGAGGACATCGACACCGACGATCCCTGGCAGTTCAAGAACTTCCGGGTCGTCTGACGACGATGGACCCGCCCGGGAAACCGGGCGGGTCTTTCAATTACGGGGGATGGGGATGATTTCGCGTTGCGCGCTGGGCATGGTCCTGGCCCTTACCTTTCTCCATCCGGCCATGGCCCAGCAGGCCGGGCCGCAGGGCCAGCCTGAGGGCAAGCTGCGCCGCCAGATCCACCTGGTCCCGCTGGAAGGCGGGCAACTGATGGAGATGACGGTGTTCCGGCCGGCGGGCGATGGCCCCTGGCCGCTGGTGGTGATCAACCACGGTTCGCCGGGATCCCCGGCCGAACGCAAGACCATGAAGCCGGTCTATTCGCAGGCGTCCGAATGGTTCGTCGCGCAGGGTTATGCTGTCGCCTTGCCGGTGCGGCGCGGCTATGGCGCGACCGGCGGCGAATGGGCCGAGACCTACGGCAAGTGCCGCACCGCCGATTTCTACTGGGCCGGCCTCGAATCGGCGCGCGACATCAACGCCGCCGTCGCCTACCTGCAGGGCCAGCCATTCGTCCGGCCGGACAAGGTCGTGCTGGTAGGGCAGTCGGCCGGCGGCTGGGGCGTGGTCGCGGCCTCGGCGGCGGCGCCGAAGGGCGTGGTCGGCGTGATCAATTTCGCCGGCGGCCGCGGCGGCCATCTGGGCGGCGACACGTCGATCAATGCCAACGAGAATTGCTCGCCCGACCGGCTGATCGAGACCGCCGGCAAATACGGCACGACTGCCCGCGTACCGACGCTGTGGGTCTATACCCAGAACGATTCCTATTTCGACCCCAAGCTGTCGCGGTCGATGTTCGACGCCTATGTGAAGGCCGGAGGCAAGGGCGACTACAAGCTGATGCCCGCCTTCGCCAAGGACGGACACAGCTTCTTCGGCGGGAAAGGCGGGGTCGAGATCTGGTCCGAGCCGGTCAGGGCTTTTCTCGCGCCTCTGCGATAGCCGACAGAGCGCTGCAATCGCGCCGCGCCTCATCCTCTTCCTTGCGGATCAGTTCGATCGCTTCCTGCTCGCAGCGCTGGCGCAGCGACTCGACTTCCTCGTCGGTCAGGTGCTCGATGCCGATGAAGCGGTTGCGGGCTTCGGTGACGCGGATCAGTTCGTCGAGCTTGGCCTGAATCGCGGCGCCGTCGCGGTTCTGGGCGTTCTGGATGACGAACACCATCAGGAAGGTCACGATGGTGGTACCGGTGTTGATGATGAGCTGCCATGTTTCGGAAAATCCGAACATCGGCCCGCTCGCTCCCCACACGATGATGGCGGCGCAACACAGGACGAACGCGCCTGGCCGCCCAGCTGCGTGGGCTACGCCGTTGGCAAATTTGCTGAACCAGGCCGAACCGCCCATGGCACGCTCCGCGATGACATCAACGTGATGTCCAAACGCGCAAACGTGGAATGAGTTGCCAGCCCGATCCTGTCTTCAGATCTTGACGAACGTGGCGACGACCAGGACCACGCAGGCGACGAGGCCCGCATAGATCGAATCGACGGCGACCGCGGTCCAGGGCTGGCTCTTGCGCCGGCGGAAGGCGATGCTGACCACAACGGCCAGGGCCAGGAGGCCAAGAACGGCATAATAAAGGTTGAGAGACATCATCCACTCCAGAAAGGCGCGGGATGATAGGTCGGCGCTCCGTTCAAGGCAAATCGTTAGTCTAGTCGGCCGCTTCGGCCTCGGCCGGGGCCTCCGCCGGTGCCACCTCGGGCGGGCCCAGCGGCTGCCAGCCGTTGGGCGTCAGGGCCTCGAGCGGCTGGTAGGTGCGCTTGTAGGCCATCTTGCGGCTCTCGCCGATCCAGTAGCCGAGATAGACGTAGTCGAGGCCCTGGGTCTGCGCGGTGGCGATGGCGGCCAGCACCATGAAGCCGCCGGGGCTGCGGGCCTCGGCCGTCGGCTCGAAGAACGAATAGACGAGCGACTGGCCGTCCGACATGCGATCGGTCAGGCAGACGCCGAACAGCCGCCCGTCCGGCTCGCGGTATTCGGCCAGATGGGTCGAGACCGGGCTGTCCTCGATCATCGCGCGGTAATCGGCAAAATCCATGTCGGCCATGCCGCCGCCGGCGTGGCGCGACAGGACGTAACGGCGGAACAGGGCGTAATGCTCGCGCGTCGCATAGGGCGGCACCAGCCGCATGGTGACGGCGGCGTTCTTCTTCCAGATACGCCGCTGGGTGCGGTTGGGCGCAAAGCCGCCGACCAGCACGCGGACCGGCACGCAGGCATTGCAGTCGTCGCAGGCCGGGCGATAGGCCAGATCCTGGCTGCGCCGGAAGCCCGCGTGGCTCAACGCTTCATGCAGCCGGTCGGGATCGTCGCCGGTCAGCAGCGTGACGACCTTGCGCTCCATCCGATCCGGCAAATAGGGGCACGGCGTCGGCGGCGTCGCGAAGAAGTGTCGCAGGGGTATCTGCACCCGATGTTTCACGCCGTCTGCCCTTTCCGGCGGCCGCGGCCCTTCATGAGAACCCAGCTTATCGCATCGGGGTTAAGGGACAAGGCCCCCGATCACCGCATGACATCCTGGTGACGAACGTTACTGCTTGTGGATCGTCCGAGAGGATAAAGCTGGGGTTGACGGGGTAGGCTTTCAATGTTGGTTAACAGATGAAGCCATAGCGTGGTACGCAGGATGAGCGCTGATGGGGTAAGGAAAGAGGGTGTTGGCGGGGCCACGGCGGCATTGCGCCGCCAGATGGCCGCGACCCTCGACATGGCCGCCCAGGTCATCGACGCCACCATCCGCGAGCGTGCCCTGCGCCCCGGCGACGGCAAGCGGCTGATCGACGCGCTGAAGCAGTCCCCCTGGTTCGACGGCCTGGCCTCCCGGGCGCTGATGGCGCTGGAGGCGGAACTGCCGCATACCGAGCGCGACCGGCGCAAGGATCTGTTCCAGCGCGTGATGGTCCACCCCCTGGAGCCGCTGCTCGAATCGGGCGCAATCGATCGGCGTTATCTGTCGAACTATTTCGCTTTCTACCGCCACCTGCTCGGCGACGACCGCGACGAATTGCAGATCGAATGCGATACCGCGGCCGAGGAGATTCTGGTCCACGGACCCGACCGCGACTGGAAGGCGTTCTACCAGGACCCGCGGATCCAGGGTGTCTATTTCAAAGTACTGGCCCGCATCGCCAAGTCGTTTGCCCGCTTCGACCTGCGCCGGCAATGGTTCATCGACCTGATGAGCTACGATCCCGCGACCGAGGCGGTCTCGGCCCATGTCTACATCCCGTCCAAGGAGCATGAAGCGCTGCCGCCGTTCAGCGGCCAGCAGTTCCGTCTGCTGTTCCATGCCCTGTTCGCGCCCGCCCGCCACCCGACGGCCGACCAGCGGGCGATCATCGAGGACCGGCTGAAAATGACGCCGGAACAGGCATTCGGCCGCTTCCTCAACACGCTCGACCACGCCTCCGACTTCGCCTGACCCCTGCGCCGAGATCGCCGGAATGCATGAGACGGTTGCAGCCTTTGCACGCCTCATTACCGCCGGGACTGCCAAGATGCGGCAACATCGCGGCTCCACAGGCTAAAAGTTGACAGGGATCAGGATGCGGACACGGCTTGCCACCCAGATCGGGATCGACGTTCCGGTAATCCAGGGGCCGATGGCCGGGGGGGCGACCACACCCGAACTGGTGAGTGCGGTGTCGAATGCCGGCGCGCTCGGCTCGCTCGGCGCGGCGCTGCTGCCGCCGGCCGATCTGCGCGAGGTGATCCGCGCCATCCGCGCCCGGACCGACAAGCCGTTCAACGTCAATCTGCTGGTGCCGATCCAGGAAGACCCGCGCACCGGCGCCGCCGCGGCGATGGTCAAGCGGCTCGGTGCCTACCACAAGGAACTCGGTCTCGACGCCCCGGCCCTGCCGGAGAAGCCGGCCGAGGATTTCCATGCCCAGATGCAGGTGATCATCGAGGAGAAGGTGCCCGTCTTTTCCTTTGCCTTCGCCATTCCCGATCCGGCGCTGCTGGCCGGCATTCGCGCCTCGGGCGCCAAGGTGCTGGGCACGGCGACGACCGTGGCCGAGGCGCGCGCGCTGGTCGATGTCGGCGTCGACGTCGTCGTTGCGCAAGGCTCGGAGGCCGGCGGCCACCGTGGCACGTTCCTCGCCGAGTTCGATGACGCGATGATCGGGGTGATGACCTTGGTGCCCCAGATCATCGACGCCGTCGATGTGCCGGTGGTCGCGGCCGGCGGCATCATGGATGGCCGCGGCATCGCCGCGGCGCTGACCCTCGGTGCCGCGGCGGCACAGATGGGTACGGCCTTCCTGACCTGCCGGGAATCGGGCATCCCGGTTTCCTACAAGGAAGCCATTCCCAGGGCCGAGGCCGAGCAGACCGAGGTTACCCGCGCGTTCTCGGGCCGCCCCGCCCGCGGCATCCGCAACCGCTTCATGGTCGACCTGCGCGAGACCGGCGCGGCGATCCCGCCCTATCCGATCCAGAACGCGCTGACCCGGCGCCTGCGCGCCGAAGCGGCCAAACGCGGCCTGACCGATTTCATGTCGATGTGGGTCGGGCAAGGGGCCCGGCTGGCCCGGCCGCTGCCGGCGGCCGAACTGGTCAGCCTGCTGGCGGCCGAAACCGAAAAATCCCTCAGGCGCTTTTCCTGAGCGTCGCCGACGGCGCCTCGCCGTAGGTGGCCCGATAGATCTCGGCGAAGCGGCCGAGATGGGTGAACCCCCAGCGCAAGGCGATTTCCGTGACCGACCGGTCTGAGCAACCCGGGCCGGTCAGTTCGGCGCGCACGCGGGCGAGGCGGACGCCGCGCAGATAACCCATCGGCGTCGTGCCCTTGAAGCGGCGAAACCCTTCCTGCAGCGCGCGCAGCGACGTGCCGGAAAGCTCGGCCAGCGTCCGGGCATCGATCGCTTCCTCGGGGCAGGCTTCCAGGTAGTCGATCGCCCGCTTGACGTGGCGGGGTGCGGCCGGCGAGACGCGATGGCCGAGCCAGGCGGAGACGTTGCTGGCCTGCGCCTCCAGCAGTGCCGTCATGATCAGCCGCCCGGCCTCGGCCGTGGCCAGCGTCGACGTGCCCAGCGCGTCCGAACGGTCGAGCATGGCGCGCAGCATCAGCACATAGTCGAGGAACGCGCGGCCGCGGTCCGTCGTCAGATCGAACCCCAGGTCGAAATGCAGTGGCTGGGCAACCGGCCGGTCGAGCAGGGCGGCGACATGGCGCTCCAGCACCGCGCGCTCGATCTTGACGATCAGATGCGGCGTGCCGGCCTGCCAGCGCATCGCCAGATGCTCGCGCGGATCGGGGATCGAGGCGAGGCCCGGATCGGCCGTCACGATTTCGCGGCCGCAGGCGATTTCGGCCCGGCCGGCCAGCGGGATCTGGATCAGGAAGAAACGGCCGAGCGCGCCGGGCTCGATCGTCACCGCGCCGCCGTAATCGACATAGTTCAGCGAGACGGCGCCGAGCGGGGCGTGATGATGGCGGGCGGCGAGCCGTTGGCCGCGGCCCTCCAGCGCCAGGTGATGCGGGCAGAAGATCCGGGCGACGCGGTCGCGCGCCTCGTCGAGGTCCTCGGTCGCAAACACGGTGTAACGCGCCAATGGCAGCGCGGCCTGCATACGCGCCTCCTTCGTCCTGCCCCCTTTATTGCGCAACATTCTATCGGCAAACGATCGGCGGGGCAGCTTTCCATTTCGCGTAAGCCGACCTCCGCCGCGTTTTTCGGATAGTTGCCGTCCCGCCCGGATTTCCCCTGCGCCCGCCTTGCCCGACCCTCTGACCCAACAAGGCCGGGAGGGCTGAAATGGACGGGAAATGCGTGATCGTGACCGGTGGGGCGACCCTGATCGGCGCGGGGGTGGTCGAGGCATTCCAGGCGGCGGGCGCCTCGGTCGTCATCGCCGATATCGACCGGGCCGGCGGCGCCGACCTGGCCGGGCGGCTGGGGGCCCAAGTCCGCTATCAGCATACCGACGTCACCGACGATGCCTCGATCGCCGCCTGCGTGGCGGCGGCCGAGGCGGCGTTCGGCGGGGTCGACTGCCTCGTCAACCTCGCCTGCAGCTATCTCGATGACGGCTTCGCCTCGGGCCGCGAGGACTGGCACAAGGCGCTCGACGTCAACCTGGTGGGCGCCGTTATGATGGCCAAGGCCGCCGTACCGGCGATGGAGCGGCGCGGCGGGGGCGCGATCGTCAATTTCGGCTCGATCTCGGCCAAGGTCGCCCAGCCCGGGCGCTGGCTCTACCCGGTCTCCAAGGCCGCTATGCTGCAGCTGACGCGCAACATGGCGATGGACCTGGCGCCGCGCGGCATCCGTGTCAATGCGGTCTCGCCGGGCTGGACCTGGTCGGCGATCATGAACCAGCTGACCCATGGCGATCGCGCGAAGACCGACCGGGTCGCCGCCCCTTTCCACCTGCTCGGCCGTGTCGGCAATCCGGCCGAGGTCGCCGATGTCGTCGTCTTCCTCTGCTCGGACCGTGCCGGTTTCGTCACCGGCGCCGACTGGGCGGTCGACGGCGGCTACAGCGCGATGGGCCCGGAGCAGGCCGTCGCCGCAATTCCGCAACTGATGGCCTGAGGGAGAACGCCATGCGTGAGATCGTCATCGTCGGGGCCGGGCAGTCCGGCCTGCAACTCGCCCTGGGCCTGCAGGCCCGCGGCTACGGCGTCACCGTCCTGACCAACCGCACGGGCGAGGACATCGCCCGCGGCAAGGTGATGTCGAGCCAGTGCATGTTCGGCACGGCGCTGAGCCACGAACGCGACCTCGGCCTCGATTTCTGGGCGGCCGACTGCCCCGACGTCGAGGGCATCTCGTTCACCGTCCCGGCGCCCGACGGCTCAGGCAAGGCGATCGACTGGGCGGCGCGGCTGGACCGCCCGGCCCAGGCGGTCGACCAGCGGGTCAAGATCCCGCGCTGGCTCGCCGAATTCGAGCGGCGCGGCGGCAAGGTCGAACTGGTCGAGGCCGGCATTCCCGACCTCGAGCGCCATGCGGCGCGCGCCGACCTCGTCATCGTCGCCGCCGGCAAGGGCGAGATTGCCGGCATGTTCGAGCGCAATACCGCGGATTCGACCTTCGCCCAGCCGATGCGGGCCCTGGCCCTGACCTACGTGACCGGCATGACGCCGCGGCCCGGCCACAGCGCGGTCTGCTTCAACCTGTGCCCGGGGGTCGGCGAATATTTCGTGTTTCCCGCCCTGACCACGACCGGCCCCTGCGAGATCATGGTGTTCGAAGGCATTCCCGGCGGGCCGATGGATTGCTGGGGCGACGTGAAGACACCGGCGGAGCATCTCGAGCGTTCGACCGCCATCCTGCGCCAGTTCTTTCCCTGGGAGGCCGAGCGCTGCGCCCGCGTCGAGCTGACCGATGGGAATGGCATCCTGGCCGGCCGCTTCCCGCCGACCGTGCGCCATCCGGTCGCGACGCTGCCGTCGGGGCGTTCGGTATTGGGCATGGCCGATGTGGTCGTGCTGAACGACCCGATCACCGGCCAGGGTTCCAACAACGCGGCGAAATGTGCGGCCGCCTATCTCGACGCGATATCGGCGCACGGCGACCGGCCGTTCGATGCTGCCTTCATGCAGGCGACCTTCGACCGTTACTGGGCCTATGCCCGCCATGTCGCGCGCTGGACCAACGCCTTGCTGCTACCCCCGCCGCCGCATGTGCTGATGCTGCTGGGCATGGCCAACAGCCTGCAGCCGATCGCCGACCGGTTCGTGGGGGGGGTGGGCGGTCCCCCGCGCATGGCCG
>JAEYTW010000054.1 GCA_023433835.1 Pseudomonadota bacterium
GCCGTCGGCCGGCGGCACGCCGTCCAGCGCCAGCGTGACGCCATCGTCGGCGGTGACGAGATAGCCGCCCGCCTGGCGCCCGGCCACGGTTCCTTCAAAGAAGTTCGAGGTGCCGATGAAACTCGCCACGAACCGGGTCGCCGGGTGCTCGTAGATCTCGCGCGGGCTGCCGATCTGTTCGATGCGGCCGTTGTTCATGATGGCGATGCGGTCGGACAGGGTCATCGCCTCATCCTGGTCGTGGGTCACCATCAGCGTGGTGATGCCCAGCCGCTGCTGCAGCTGGCGCATCTCGACCTGCATGCTTTCGCGCAATTTCTTGTCCAGCGCGCCGAATGGTTCGTCCAGCAGCAGCACCGAGGGTTCGATCACCAGCGCGCGGGCCAGCCCCACGCGCTGCTGCTGGCCGCCGGAAAGCTGATGCGGCAGCCGGTCGCCGAACCGGTCCAGCCGCACCATGGCCAGCGCCGCCGCGACCTTGGCCGCGATCTCGGCCTTCGGCAGCTTGCGCATCTCCAGCCCGAAGGCCAGGTTGCCGGCGACCGTCAGATGCGGGAACAGCGCGTAGTTCTGGAACAGCATGCCGATGTTGCGGCGATGCACCGGCACGCCGGTGATCTCGCGCCCGGCCACGACGATGTCGCCCGTGGTCGGTTCGATCAGCCCGGCGATCATGCGCATGATCGTGGTCTTGCCGCAGCCCGACGGGCCCAGCAGGGACAGGACATGCCCCCGCTCGACCCCGAAGGACACGCCACGCACGGCCTGCGTGCCGCCGTAGCTCTTGTGAACGTCGATGACCTCGATGTCGGCGCTCATCCCGGTCACGCGACGAAGATCTGGTTCATCTTCTCGATCCAGTCGGAGCGGACGGCATTGATATGCGCCCAGTCCGGCGAGAACAGCCCCAGTTCGTCCATCCTGCTTTCGGGATAGGCGAGCAGCCCGGCGATTTCCGGCTTGAACGACAGCCCGCCGATCGCCGGCGCGGCCAGCGCCGTCTCGGCCAGGCCCTGCTGGATCGCAGGGTCGAGCATGCGGTTCATGAACTCGGCGCCGAGATCGGCGTTCGGTGCATTCCTGACCAGCACCTGGCAGTTGACGCCGGCGAACGCGCCTTCCTTGGGAAAGCACATGTCGATCGAGGCGCCCTTGAGCTTGTAGGGATAGACGTACTTGGAATATTCCGGCCCGCCGATCGCGCCCTGCCCCTGCGCCACCAGCAGGGCCGCATCGTCGGTGCCGTAAAGGTTCAGGACATTGGCCTTCAGTTCGGCGAGCTTGGGCCAGGCCTGGTCGGCCAGGTACTGCGCCTCCTTGTAGGGCTTGCCGGTGGCGACCGCCGCGGCGGCGATCACGGTGAACACGCTGGGCGTGGTCTTGGTACCGACCAGCGAGATCTTGCGGGCGAAGCGCGGCTCCCACAGCTGGGCGTAGCTTTCCAGCGGCTTGGTCGCGGCGGGATTGTAGAACAGCCCGGCCGAGGAAACGGCGAGCGCCACGCCATAGCCGTCCTGGTAGATGAAGCGCGGATAGACCTTGGCCAGGTTGGGCATTTTGTCCCGGGGCAGCGGGTCGATCAGCCCTTCGCGCTTGGCGATCTCGACCCCTAGGTCGTCGACGAACATCACGGTGAACTTCGGCGCCTCCCTGGCGGCGCGCAACAGGCCGATCTGGCCCAGGGTCGAGCCCTGCTGGGCATCGACCTTGCAGTCGAAATCGCGCTGGAAGGCGGGCAGCACCGATTTGCGGATGAATTCACCCTGCGCCCCGCCCCAGATGCCGATCTGCATGGTCTTGCCGGCGGCCCAGGCATTGCGGACGAAGAAGGTCGGGGCGGCGATGGCGGCGGTACCGGCCTTCAGCAGGCTGCGGCGGCTCAAGGAAACCTTGGTCATGGGCAAAGCTCCGGGGTTTGCGCGCCGGCCCGGCCGGGCGCCGTTGACGGGAAAAAGCGGCGGGAAGGGGAAGCCTAGAAACTCATGGCGCGTCGCAAGCCGGCCAGGCGTTCGAGCACCAGCACCATGAACAGCGAGAAGAAGATCATCAGCGAGGCGATGGCGGCGATCCCGGGATCGAACATCCGGCTGATCAGCGAGATCATCATCATCGGCAGCGGCACGTGGCTGGCATCGAACAGCCACATCGAAATCGCGTAATTGTCGAAGGAGGTGACGAAGGCAAACAGGGCGCCGGCGACCAACCCCGGCATGATCTGCGGCCGGGTGATGCGCCAGAAGGCGATGACGCGGCCGGCCCCCAGCGTCCGCGCGGCTTCCTCCAGCCCGGGATCGACGGTGACGAGGCTGGCCGACACGGTGCGCACCACGTAGGGCGTCGTCACCAGCACATGGCCGATCAGCAGGTTGACGAAAGCGTCGGTCGAACCGAGCGACGAGGCCAGCCGCAACAAGGCGATGCCGGTGACGAGCGTC
The DNA here is from genome assembly GCA_023433835.1 of Pseudomonadota bacterium. GTDB lineage: Bacteria > Pseudomonadota > Alphaproteobacteria > Ferrovibrionales > Ferrovibrionaceae > JAFKFH01. The sequence continues at coordinate 2,436 of JAEYTW010000054.1, forward strand.
GGGAAGATCAGCGGCGACAGCACCAGCGCCTGGACGAAGCCCTTGCCGCGAAAGTTCAGCCGCACCAGCCCGATCGCCGTCGGCGTGCCGAGCAGTACGGCGCCGAGGGCGGCAAGCGTCGACAGCGCGACGCTGAACCCGAACGAGCCGGTGAAGTCGGGATCGTCAAGCACCCGGCCGTACCAGTCGAGCGTGAAGCCCTTGGGCGGGAAGGTGACGAACGGCGTATCCGACACCGACAGCACGACGGGGAAGATCAGCGGCAGCATCAGGAAGGCGACGATGACCGCGGTGAGGCCGTAGATCAGCGGGGCGCCGCGCCCCAGGCCGGTTTCGGACATCACGCCACCTCCGTCGCGCGGCTGCGGAACCGGCGTTCGACCAGCGCCATGTAGGCCAGGTTGATCGCCATGACGATCACCACCATGACGCTGGCGATCGCCGCGCCGAACGGCCAGTCGAACACCGACAGGATCTGTTCCTCGACCAGCGTGCCGAGCATCTTGGTGAAGCTGCCGCCGAGCAGCGCCGGCAGGATGAACGAGGCCGCGGTCAGCGAGAACACCAGCGTGCAGCCGACGCCGAGTCCCGGCAGGCTGAGCGGCAGGGTGACGCGGCGGAACACCGCGAAGCCGGTGGCCCCCAGCGTGCGCGCCGCATCCTCGACCGCCCGGTCGATGCGGCCGATCGCGGCGGCGAGCGGCAGGGTCATCATCGGCAGGAAGACCTGGACCGACCCGATGACCACGGCCCATTCGGTATAGAGCAGTTCGACCGGGCCGAGGCCGATCTGCGCCAGCGACCAGTTCAGGACCCCGCCATTGCCGTTGCCCAGGATGATGCGCCAGCCATAGGCGCGAACGACGACGTTGACCAGCAGCGGCGCGATCACGAGCACGGTCAGGAGCCGCCCGGCCAGCGCCGGCCCGCGGGCGATCACCAGCGCCAGCGGATAGGCCAGGATGGCGGCGGCGAGCGTGGTCACCAGGCTGATGCGCAGCGTCGTGAACAGCACCGTGCGATAGAGGTCGACGGCGCCGAGGCGGATGTAGTTGGCAAGCGTGAAGTCGGCCCCCAGCGCGCCGTTGGGCAATTGCTGCAGGAACGAGTAGCGCACCATCAGCCCGACCGGCAGCACGAACACCGCAAGGAAGAACAGGACGGCCGGGCCGAGCAGCAGCAGCGCGCCGGCCCGGTGGACGCGCAGCCGCGCCGTCCACGCGCCCGGCACGCTTGTTGCGAGATCACGCACCGCGTCGCTCGCTGGAATTCGGGTGACCGGACTGGACGACACGCCACACCCCCTGCCTTGGCCCGCGGATCGTTGTCCGTCGGTTCATATCGATAATGTGAACCTTGATTGTCGACAATGCAAAGAAATTTTATGCACAAAATATCGCCGAAACATGCTACGAAACTAGGCATTCTGTATCGACAAGGGGCAAATCCCTTGTCTACATTGCCGGCGCCAGCGAGCCGGGAAGGATGGCGATGAAGCGGAAGACCGAGGATGGCGCTGACGATCCCAGCACCGACGACCTGATCTACGAGAAGATCCACGCGGCGATCGCCGGCCAGGACCTGCCCCCGGGCATGCGGTTGCGCGAGGACGAGATGCGGCAGATCTTCGGGGTCAGCCGCGCCCGGATCCGCAAGGTGTTCGCCCGGCTGGCCTATGCCGGCCTCGTCACCATCGAGCCGAACAAGGGCGCCTCGGTGTTCCAGCCGACACCGCGCGAGGCGCGCGAGATCTTCGCCGCCCGCCGCGGCATCGAGGGCACCATCGTGCGGCTCGTCGCCGGCCGGCTGGAAAAGGCCCAGCGCGACCTGCTGGCCCGGCACATCGCCGCCGAGGCCGCCGCCGAGGACCGGCGCGACTGGACCGAGATGGTCCGGCTGTCAGGCGAATTCCACGTCCGCCTGGCCGAGATCGCCGGGAATACCATCCTGCTGCGCTTCCTGCGCGAGCTGATCACCCGCGAGGCGCTGGTCATCCTGGTCTACGAGAAACCGGGCAAGCCGAGTTGTTCGCATCAGGAGCATAGCCGCGTGCTCGACGCGCTGGCCGCCGGCGACGGCGACAAGGCCGCGGCCCTGATGGACGAGCATCTGGCCAATATCGAGGACCGCCTCGACCTCGACCGCGAAAGCCGGAAAGAGGTCGATCTCGGCAAGCTGTTCGGCGCCCGCGGTTGACGCCTCGAAGGCCAACCGTCGCCCATGGGCGCTGACTTTAGGCCCAGATAGTGACCTAAAATCCAATCGTCGCCCC
>JAEYTW010000119.1 GCA_023433835.1 Pseudomonadota bacterium
TGCGGCGACCGCTACAGCCGCCGCCGGCACGGCGACGACGAAGGCCAGCGACGCGGCAGCATCGGCAGCCAGCCTGCAGGATGCCGCGGCTACCGCCGCGACCAAGGCCGGCCAGGCCACCACGGCCGCCTCAGCAGCAGCGCAAAGCGCCATCGACGCCGCGGCAGCGGCCGAGGCGGCCTCGGGTGGTGGCGTCAAGGTCACGGCGGCCGACACCACGCCCGAACTGCTCGATGCCGCAATCACCGTGTCGGGCGCGCTCACCAAGACCGTGGTCAATCCGGGTGGCAACGAACATCTCGATCTTTCGGTCGACCTGACGGGCCTGGCGGCAACGGCCGGCGCGACCTTCACCGGTTCGATCCTGCTGCCGAACGGCAGCATTGCAGCACCGGCGCTTGCGTTCACCGGTGCGCCCGATGCCGGGCTCTTCCTGCAGAATGCGACAGCCCGCCATGTCAGGCTCAAGGGGGGTACCCCTTCGGCCACCTCGAACGGCGGCATCGCCGGCCTCCTAGGCGGCAACGCCGGCGCCACGTCCGGCAACGGCGGCACGGCTCTAGTGGCGGGCGGTAGTGCTAGCTCAGGCGTTGGCGGCAGCGTCCAGCTGTTCGCCGGCGCCAGCACGGAAGGCGATGGCGGCAGCATATCGATCCAGGCGTCGGCCGCGCAAACGGCAATGGCCACCAGTCACAACGGCGGCAACGTCACCCTTACCGCCGGTACCGGTGTCGTGTCCGGCGATGGTGGATCGATCACGCTGCGAGGCGGTCAAGGCGGCCCTACCGGTGCATCCGGCGGCGTCACGCTGATCGGCGGCAACGGCCCGAATTCAGGCGGCCAGGCAGGCAGCGCGCGGCTCATCGGCGGCACGCCAGTGGACGGCAAGGGCGGTGACTGCAGCGTGACCGCAGCGAATGGGGTTGGTACTGATCAAGATGGTGGCAACATTTTCATTACTGCAGGTGACAGCAGTGGATCAGGCCATGGCGGCATCATTACCCTAAAATCTGGCATCTCTGCTTCGGGCATACCAGGACAAACCAGGGTGAAAGGACTGTTAGTCGTCGCCTCCAGCGCCGGCACGGATCAGTTCACGGTCGGCGATGGCGCCTCCGCGGAATTCTCCATTCCGGTCACGGTTCCGTCACCCGAAAACAGCGACAACTCGACCAAGGTTGCCACGACGAGTTTCGTTAAGTCACAGGGATATGTTCCTGCCGTTTCACCTGCACTTACTGGCGCTCCAACTGCACCGACTGCACCGCCATCTACTAACAGCGATCAGATTGCCACGACGAAATTCGTATCGCGTGACTTTCTCCCTATTACAGGTGCATCCCTCACTGGCGCACTGCTGCTGCCAAACGGTAGCAGTACCGCCCCCTCAGTTGCCTTCACTCAATTCCCGTCCGCAGGCCTGACGATATCGAATCCGACCACCGGACGTCTCACTCTTCAGGGCCACACCGCTTCAACAACGGCAGATGGCTCGTCCGTGCAAGTCCTTGGCGGCAGAGGGGGGGCAACTTCCGGTGCCGGCGGCACTTGCCTGATCGCGGGCGGGACTGTCGCAGACGGCAACGGCGGCAATGTATCCATTACCGGTGCATCCGGTGCTTCGACAACTGGCGCCGACAGAAATGGCGGAGATGTATCAATCACGGCGGGGACTGCCACCAGTAACGGCATTGCCGGTGTGATTACACTCGTCGGAGGAAGCTCCCCAAATAGCGATGGTGGCAACGTTATCATACTGCCCGGGCGGGGAAGTAATACCTCCCGCAATGGGTTTATCGCCTTAAAAGGGGCGCTGTGGTTTTGGAACTGGAACGATCAAGAAGTTCTTAGGATCGATCCCGCCGGACTAGTTTATTTTCAATCAAACGTCGAAGGAATCACCGCCGCGCCTGGAGACAACACCAAAAAATTTGCCACAACCTCCTTTGTTCACGGCGAAATTGAAAGACGAAAGGAAGTAATTCAATTATCATGCTTCGACTTAAGTTCCAGCCTAACAACCGGCGTCAAAAAAAGTTATCTGCGAGCGCCCTATTCTTGCACAATAAATGAAATTCGTGCCTCTCTACTGAATGCTTCATCTAGCGGGCCAGTTACAATTGACGTCAACGTCGCTAACACCACAATTCTGCCAACAGCAAAATTAACTATTGATCAAGGCGCGACCACGTCTGTGACATCAGCAACCCAAGCGATTATTGGATCAGCAAATGTTGCAAATGACGGAGAAATCACGATTGATATTGATGCGAGCGGTACGGGCGCAAAAGGACTGATCGTCAGCTTGTATGTTACAAGAACAGCGCTCAACTAGCGACGCACGCATGTAATTCTTGCCCTGATAAAAGGACGATTGATGGCACCTTAGCCGAAATTGCCGGGCTGTGACCAGCGAAACGCGCATCGATCCGCCATATCAAGTGCGGATCGGTGTTTTTGATAAAGCCCAATTTCCCCACTTCACAAGATCCTTGCGTTATCTGTTTGACACCGTCGATGAGGGCACATAAAACCAGCGCCCACGGAGGCCCGGTGGCCCGATGGCGGAGTGGTTACGCACCGGACTGCAAATCCGTTTACCCCGGTTCGATTCCGGGTCGGGCCTCCAACTTCTCTCCTTGCCAGATCTTCCCTTATGCGATCGGCCGCATTTCGACAGCGACGCCGCCAAGCACCGCGTTGCCCGAGAGGGGATCGCGCAGATCCTCGTCGAACAGCGCGTTCAGGTTCGCGCCCGGGCGCTGGGCAGCCAGGCCGAGCCGCGTCCCCGGCATGTCATGGCCCCAGCCATGCGGCAGGCTTACCACGCCCGGCATCATCTCGTCCGAGACCTCGACCTGAACCTCGATCGCCCGGTTGGCTCTGACGATTCGCGCGCGGGCGCCGCTGGCAAGCCCCAGGCGGCGCGCATCGTCCGGGTGTACCATCGCCGTGCAACGGAACGGCCCCTTGGCCAGTACCGGCAGGTTATGCATCCAGGAATTGTTCGAACGCACCTGGCGGCGGCCGATGATGACGAGGTCGGGCGCCGGCCGGCCGAGATCGGCCGCGGCGCGTGCCAGATCCGAGAGAAGTAGCGGCGGCGCGAGTTCGATCTTGCCGGACGGGGTGCGCAGCACTTCCGGCAGCCGAGGCTGGAGCGGGCCGAGATCGATGCCGCCGGGTGCCTTGCGCACCTCATCGAGGGTCAGGGCGTACGGGCCCTGGCGCAGCGCCAGGTCGATCAGCCGTTCCGGCCCGCGAAGCGGCGAGACGGCGGCAAGGATCGCGGGCGCATGGTCGCCGGCCAGGCGGCCGACATCTTCGGCGGCCAGTTCGTCGTCATAGGCGTGGACATCGATGTCGGGCCCCCGCCCCGCGGCGATCGCGGCCAGGCGCAGCAACGTCTCCCACTCGGCCGGCTGGTCCGGCTCGCGCGGCAGCACCGCCTCGCTGAAGCGGGCGTAGTTGCGGCAGGAGAGCTGGGGGAATGGAACATCGTAGTGGATATCCTCGAGCGGCGACAGGCCTGGCAGGATCACGTCGGCATGACGCGACGTTTCATTCAGATAGATATCCAGGCTGACCATGAAGTCGAGGCCATCCAGGGCGGCGGCCAGGCGCGCGCCGTTCGGTGCCGACAGCACCGGGTTGGCGGCAATGGCGATCAGCGCCCTGACCTGCCCTTCGCCCGGCGTCTCGATTTCCTCGGCCAGGCAGGTCAGCGGAAATTCGCCGAATACTTCCGGCGCACCGGAAACGCGGGAACGACGCCGTCCCGTCGCCACGCCGCGGCCGATGCCCGGTTTGCCTGCCGTATTGGCGGCGAAGGCCGGCGCCTTCGGAAACATGATACCGCCCTCCTCGTCGAGCCGGCCGGTCAGCACGTTCAGCACATCGATCGCCCAGTTGGCGAGCGTGCCGTATTCCTGGGTGCAGGTCCCGATGCGGCCATAGACCGCCGCGCGGCCCGCGCCTGCCAATTCACGGGCCAGCGCGCGGATATCGCCGGCGGCAATGCCACAGCGCGCCGCCACCACCTCCGGCGCAAAACCAGCGACGGCGGGTCGGAGGTCTTCGAGCCCGGCCACGTGCGCGCCGGCACGGCCCAGCCGCAGCAGGTCCTCGTCGAACAGCGTGTGGATCAGCCCCATCAGGAAGAAGACGTCGCCGCCGGGACGGATGAACAGATGCCGGTCGGCGGCCTGCGCGGTTTCGCTGCGCCGCGGATCGACCACGACAAGCCGCCCGCCGCGCGCCTGCATCGCCCGCGCCCGTCCACGGAAATCCGGCACGGTCCACATCGAGCCGTTCGAGGCGATCGGATTGGCACCGAGCACGAGGAGGTAGTCGCAACGATCGATATCGGGTACCGGGATCGACAGCCAGTGGCCATACATCAACCCGGCGGCCAGCTGGCGCGGCATCTGGTCGAGGGTGGAGGCCGAATAGACGTTCTGGCTGCCGATCGCCCGCCCAAGCCGCGGTCCGTAAAGCAGCAGACCGGCCTTGTGCGCGGTCGGGTTGCCCAGAACGGTCGCGACGGCATCGCGCCCGTGATCGCGCAGGATGGGCGGCAGGCGCCGGTCGATCTCGGCGAACGCCTCGGCCCAGCTCGCCTCGACGAACTGGCCGTCGCGCTTGATCAGCGGGCGGCGCAGACGGTCCGGGTCATCGTGCAGGTCGCGCAGGGCGACGCCCTTGGGGCACATGTAGCCGGCGCTGAGGACATCGGCGTCATGGCCGCGGATCGCCGTCACCCGACCATCGCCGACCTTCAGTTCCAGGCCACAGCAGGCCTCGCAGAGCGGGCAGATGCGATGGACGGTGGTCTCGCTGGCCGGCATGCTGGCAACCTCCCTGGTTGCCAGTCATCCTGACAGTTTTCGCGCGCGGCTCAATGACTTCCGAGGTAACGGTCAGGCGACCAGGCCACGACGGATATCCTTGACGGCCTCCGTCGCCGCCGGCTCGTCGAGGCCGTCGGCCAGCAGGCTTTCGAGCATCATGGCCAGGCCGAGTTCACGATCGTTGACCACCACGCGATCGGCGCCGCGGGCAACGAGATGGCTGCGTTCGACTTCGCCCGCGGCACGGGCGATCACATGGAGATCGGGATTGGCGGCGTGGGCCAGTGCTGCGATCTCGCCGGCCTGCAGCGGGTCGGCCAAGGTCACCACCACCAGCCTCGCCTGGTTCAGCCAGGCCGCCTCGATCACCGCGGCGGCCGCGGCGTTGCCATAGATCACGCGCTCACCCTCGGCCGTCAGCCGCTCGACGATGGTCGGGTCCTGCTCGATCACCACCACCTCGCGGCCACGATCCTTGAGGCCACCGGCGATCAGCCGCCCGACCCGGCCGTAGCCTATCAGCACGACATGGCCTTGCGGGGCGGTTAGGTCGCCCCCTTCCACCTCGGCCGTCTCCGCTTCGGCCGGGGCAAGCCGGGCCACCCAGGCCTTGCGACCGAGCCAGCGTGACAAGGGTCGCACAGCGGCGAACATCAGCGGGTTGATGACGATCGAGAGCACGGCACCGGCGATGATCAGGTCACGCGCCTCGTCCGACAACAGCCCGAGCATCCCGCCCAACCCGGCCAGGATGAACGAGAATTCGCCGATCTGGGCCAGGCTCGCCGACACGGTGAGCGCGGTGCGCAACGGCCGGCGGAAGGCCAGCATGATGCAGGCGGCGACCGCTGCCTTGGCCACCACGACCACGACCAGCACGCCAAGCACGGCCAGCGGATGGGCCGTCACCGCCTCGATATCGAACATCAGTCCGAGCGAGATGAAGAACGGCACCGCGATCGCCTGTTTCAGCGGCAGCGTATCGTTGGCGGCACGCCGGCTGAGATCGGATTCGCCGAGCGCCACGCCGGCCAGGAAGGCGCCGAGAGCGACGGTCACGCCGAAGACATAGGCGGCACCGAAAGCCAGCCCCAGCCCCAGCACCAGGATCGCCAGCGTATAGAGCTCGCGCGAGCCGGTGCGCGCCGCCTGGGCCAGCGCCCAGGGCGCCAGCTTGCGGCCGATCAGCAAGGCCACCGCGAAGAAGGCCACGCCCTTGACGATGGCCATGCCCAGGCTGACGCCGATCTCGCTGCCGGTCGCGGTCGCGTCCGTTACCGCGGGCAGCAGCAGCAGGACCAGGACGATGAAGACGTCCTCGGCCACCAGCCAGCCGACCGCGATACGCCCGCCGCTGCCGTCGAGCTCGCGCCGCTCCTCCAGCGCCCGGCGCATCACCACGGTCGAGGCGACCGACAGCGCCAGGCCGAACACGATCGCCTCGCCCCAGCGCCAGTCCCAGGCGGTAGCCAGCAGCGCGCCGAGCAGCGTCGTGATCGCCATCTGCACAACCGCGCCGGGCAGGGCGATGGTCCTGACCGCGATCAGGTCGCGCAAGGAAAAGGTCAGGCCCACCCCGAACATCAGCAGAACCAGGCCGATATCGCCGAGTTGCACCGCCAGGCTGTCGTCACCGACAAGTTCGGCCGTGAACGGCCCGACCGCCATGCCCGCCAGCAGATAGCCCACCAGCGGCGACAGCCGCAGGCGCAGCGCGGCCAGGCCCAGCCCGAAAGCCATGACCAACCCGATCACCAGCGTGGCAATCAATGCGGTTTCCTGCAGCATTCTCCCTCGCTTACCTCTGCCGACATTGGGCAATGCCGGCCCGTGATTCGTCAACCGACCAGGAGGTGGAGGCCAGATGGCTACTCAATCACCGATGCAGTCCAGCAACGGCCCGAGCTGACCGATGCGGCCCTGGATGGTGCCGGCCCGCCCGGCGATATAGCGGGTGGGAGTGGCCGGCGACCAGCGCCGCGGGTTGGGCAGCACGGCGGCGAGCAGCGCGGCCTCCCGGCCGGTAAGCGCCTTGGCCGGTTTCCTGAAATAGGCCTGGGCCGCAGCCTCCGCACCATAGATCCCGTCGCCCCATTCGGCGATGTTGAGATAGACCTCGATGATTCGCCGCTTGGGCCACAGGAAATCGATGGCCAGCGCCAGCGGCGCCTCGATGGCCTTGCGCGCGAAACCGCCGCCCGGCCACAGGAACAGGTTGCGGGCGACCTGCATCGTGATCGTCGAGGCGCCGCGCAGGCGGCCATCCTCCTCGTAATCGTCGATCGCATCGGCCACCGCGCCCCAATCGATGCCGTGATGCCGGCAGAAGCGGTTGTCCTCCGACGCGATCACCGAACGCGGCAGGGCCGCGGCGACGGCATCGAGCGGCACGGCGTCGCGCCGGATCGTGCCGGCTTCGGGCAGGCGCAGCAGCATCAGCGGCGTAACCGGCGGCCCGACCCAGCGATAGACGACCAGCAGCACGGCCACCAGGCCGATCAGGCCGGCGACCGTCAGTCCGGCCAGGCGCAGGATACGACGCGCGGGCGTCATCGGCCCCGGTCAGAGGGCATTGACCGCCGAGATCAGCGGTTGCGGCGAGACGATCAGCGTGCCGACGAACGGCTGGTCATGAGCCAGCAGCACCCAGAAGGCGCTGCCGATCAGGATCGCCAGCAGGCTGAGGGTGAGCGCCTCGGTCCGCTTGTTCTCGACATGCACCATCGCCACCGCGCTGGCGACGATGATCGCCGACAGGATCAGCGTGATCCAGACGACGATGGAGATTTCCTGGTCGGCGATGGCGAGCCGGCGGGTCCGCGACTGCTCGATCTTGCCGATCTCGGACACCAGCTGGCCGCGCAGGAAGGCGTCGTTGCCCTCCGCCGGCTTCAGCGACAGCACCCATTCCATCGCCTCGCGCAATTCGGGTACCGCGAAGGGCAGCTCTCCCGCCTCGTCGAGATTGGGCCATTCGCGGGTCACCACGACCTGGACATAGTCGCGCAGCAGGACTTCGAGTTCGTTGCGGTCGGGCACCGACAGATGGCGGGACAGCATAATCGACTGCTCGATGGCCCGCGCCTCCTGCATGACGATATGCTGGGCGTCGCTGCGGTCGCGCCAGATCGAGTTGATCAACAACGCGGTGTAGAGCGCGAACGACGCCATCAGCGTGCCCAGCAGATTCTGCGAAATGCGGCGATAGGCATCAAGCCGGGGCCCTCGCGCACGCAACGCGACGACGACGCCGATCAGCGCCATGACCGTAAACCAGAAGACGTAGACCACGATGGCCATCGTGATCAGGTCAAGCTTGTGCAGCCAGTCGATCACATGCTCGATCGCCTCGAGCATCAAGCCGCCTCGCTGGGCGTCTTACGGTCGATCTGGCCCACCGCGGCCACCTCGTCCGGGGCCTGGACCACGCCGGTCGAGATCACGACCTTCATGCCCTCCTCGACCGTCATCTTCAGCGGAATGACGTCGGCCCGTCGCACATAGATCAGGTACCCGCCGGTCGGGTTCGGCGTCGTCGGCACGTAGACGCCGATCAGATCGTCTCCGCCGACGGCGCGGCCGACCTCGCCCGTCTGCTCGGTGGTCACGAACGCGATCGCCCAGGATCCCTCGCGCGGGAACGGCACCAGCACGACCTGGCGATAGCTCGACCCCGTTTGGGACAGGAGCGTCTCGAACAGCTGCTTCAGCGCGCCGTATATACCGCGGACAAGCGGCATGCGGGCGACGAGCCGTTCGCCGATGCCGATCACGCTCCGCCCGAGAAAGTTGGTCGCCAGGAAACCGATCAGGGTCAGCGAGACCAGCGCGATGATGAGCCCGAGACCCGGGATCTGGAACGGCAGGTAGGTCGACGGCTTCAATTCCGGGGGAAGGAGCGAATCGACGTTGCGATCGACCGCCTCGACGAAATAGATCGTCAGATACACGGTGATGGCCAGCGGCGCCGTCACGACGATGCCGGCCAGGAACCAGTTGCGCAGCCGGGCAAGCGGCCCGCGCTGCAGTGTCTTCTCGGTCATCGTCGGTCAGCCGCCCGCAAAGAAACGCATGAATTCGTCCAACACCATCCGCGGCTGCTCTTCCGGCAGATAATGCCCGCAAGGCAGTGCCCGACCCGCAACGTCGACGGCCTTTTCGCGCCAGGTGGCCAGCACGTCGAACTCGCCGTGCATCCGCCCCTTCTCGCCCCACAGCACCAGCAGCGGACAGCGCACCCGCGCGTCGCGATCCGCCCGGTCGTGATCGAGATCGATGCTGGCCGCCGCCCGGTAGTCCTCGCAGGCGGCGTGGACGACCTCGGGCCTGCGCCAGGCATCCAGATAGCTCGCCATCGCTTCCGGCGCGAACCGATCGAAACCCGAACCCCAGGAGCCGAGCTTCTGGTGCATGTAATAGTCGGGATTGCCGCCGATCAGCCGCTCGGGCAGATCGAAGGGCTGGGCCAGAAACAGCCAATGGTAGTAGTCGAGCGCCCGTTTCGCCGTCACCTGTTCGAACCAGGTGAGGGTCGGAATGATGTCGAGCAACGCGGCCCCGGTTACCCGGTCGGGGTGGTCGAGGCACAGGCGATGGGTCACCCGGCCGCCGCGGTCGTGACCGGCCACGGCGAAACGATCGAAGCCAAGCTTGCCCATCACCGCGGCCATGTCGCGCGCCATGGCCCGTTTGGAATGCGCGGAATGATCGGGCGTCGAAGCCGGCTTGCCCGAGCGGCCGTAGCCTCGCAGATCCGCGGCGATCACGGTGAACTGCCGGGCCAGTTCGGGCGCGACCAGATGCCAGATCGCGTGGGTCTGCGGAAAACCATGCAACAACAGCAACGGCGGCCCCTCGCCGCCTCGCCGGATGAAGATCTCGGTCTCGCCTGTGTCGACCGAGAGGTCGCTGAAGCCCTCGAACATCGGGTGCCCTCCCGTTGGCGGGCACTCTATCGGCAAGCCGGTGTAAGGCAAACCGCTTTCGCATGGCGGGCCGGTAGACCGCCGGTATACTCCCCCTCCTCTGGGATAGAGTCGGAATGAGGAATACGGATATGCGTCTGAGCAACAAGGTCGCCATCGTCACCGGCGGCGGGTCGGGTTTCGGCGAGGGCATCGCCTTGCGCTTCGCCGAGGAAGGCGCGGCAGTCGTCATCGCCGACCTCAACCTCGCGGCGGCCGAGCGGGTGGCGGGCGATATCGCCAAGGCCGGCGGCAAGGCGATCGGGGTCAAGGCCGACGTGACGGTCGACGCCGAGGTGGCCGGCATGGTCGCCGCCGCGGTCAAGGCTTATGGCGGGCTCGACATCCTGGTCAACAATGCCGGCATGCCGCAGTTGAACGGCTCGCTCCTCGACACGGACGAAGCGACCTTCGACAAGCTGTTCGCCGTCAACGTCAAGAGCATCTATCTCGGCGCCAGACACGCCATTCCGGAGATGCGCAAGCGCGGGGGCGGCGCCATCATCAACAATGCCTCGACCGCCGGCCTGCGGCCGCGGCCGGGCCTGGTCTGGTACAACGGCTCGAAGGGCGCGGCGATCACCCTGACCAAGGCGATGGCTGTCGAACTGGCGCCGGAGCAGATCCGCGTCAATGCGCTGGCGCCGGTTGCAGGCACCACGCCGATGCTGAAGGTCTTCATGGGCGGCGAGGAAACGCCCGAGCAGCACCAGCGCTTCGTCTCGTCGATCCCGATCGGCCGGCTGTCGACGCCGCGTGACATCGCCAACGCCGCGCTCTACCTGGCATCGGACGAAGCGTCGTTCATCACCGGCGTCATCATGGAAGTCGATGGCGGCCGCTGCATCTGAGCGGCACCGAGAGGGGGGCTGAACGCCCCCCTTTTTAGTTCAGGCCTTTTTAGTTCAGGCCGCTTGCGAACGGGCCGAAGCGGATCCGGAAAGCTTGCGGATCAGCCAATCGATGTCATCGCCTTCCATGATCGTGTCGAAGGCGGTCAGCGTGCGTTCGATCACGCTCTCGACGAAGCGCTGCCGGTCGCCGGGCAGGCCGTTGTACTGGGTCTCGCGCACCACATCGATGGCGATGCGGACCATGTCGAACAATTCGTTCGGCAGGCTGCAGCGATCGTAGAGGGTCTTCAGGCCGATGCGGCCTGGGTCATTGATCAGGCGATGGGCGTTCTGCACGGGGATGCCCGCCAACACCGCCATCGCATGTTCAAAGAAATCGATGTCGCCGGTGCAGAGGGCCCGCAGGATCAGTGTCGGCGTCAGGCGGCCGTTGGCCTTCAGGTCGCGGACCAGGGCGGCAAGGTCGACGGATTCGTTCTCGGCCATCAGGCCGACGAGCGCCTTCTCGCGGCTCTGCAGCAGCAGGTCTGCCGCGAGATCGGCCGGCATCTCGTGGTGGGTAACGAGATGCTCGCGGATCTTGTCGGAGACGACTGCGACCAGTCGCTCGGTGATGGTGATCGGCAGCTTGGCGCGCAGGGCAAGGTTGTCGGCGACCTTCTGGCTGCCCTCGAACCGGCTGAGGGCCTTTTCCATCTGGCCCTCGTCGACCTGGGCGCCATCGTTCTTCATCAGGGTCGAGACGGCATCCTCGGACCCCTTTTCGACCAGCACGCCGGCCACCGTTGCCGGTACCTCGCGACGCGAAGCGATCGCGGTCTGATGGGCCGATGAACCGGCCGAGACGATCTCGATCAGGTCGGATTCCGACAGCACGGTCGAGGAAGCCAGCATCGGCGCCGCCACCTCGGCCACATCCTTGGCCAGCTTCAGCGCCAGTTCATGCGGAATGTCGGGGCTGTCCTTCAGGTTCTCGGACAGCGCCTGACGGACGCGGACGACGGCATCGTGGGCGAAGGCGGCGATGATGTCGCGGGCAAGCTGACGCTCGCTGTCAGTCAGCTGGGCATCAGAGAAAGCATGCGCGACCTTGGTGGCTGCGTCCGCACGCGAATCCGGCGAGGGATCGCGCATCAAGCGTTCGACGTCGGCCTTGCTGAGTTGCATCGTCTCCGTCATGGTCGGATCACGCCCTGCTGATACATCGCGTTTCGCCGAACGTTGCACGCCCAGCCCCGGTCGCCACTAACAATATGCGACGCGCCGATGGGATTCGTGAACGAATCGCTACACGGCCGGTTCCCATACCGACGGCTGGTAGAATGACATGCTGGCGCCTCGCACGCTACAGCACAATTCGGGGTTGGTATGCCGCGGGTTTCCCCTTGCCCCGCCCCGCCTGCGGCGCGATGTTCTGATCATGTTCACCCGAGCGACCGTACTGATCCTGGCCGCCGCCCTGGCATTGCCCGCCCAGGCGCAGCAGGCCACCAAGGCACCGACAGCGACCACGCCGCCCGCCGCCGCGCCCGCGGCACCCGCCGCCCCCGATC
>JAEYTW010000124.1 GCA_023433835.1 Pseudomonadota bacterium
GTCGAGCGCGCTGGTCGGCTCGTCGAGGAGCAGAACCGCCGGTTCCGAGATCAGCGCCCGCGCGATCGCCACGCGCTGGCGCTGGCCGCCCGACAGCTGATGCGGATAGCGGAAGCGCGCCGCCGCCGGCAGCGCGACGTCGGACAGCATCTTGCGGACGCGCCGGTCGACGTCGCCCAAACCCTGCACCAGCAGCGGCTCGCTCAATGCGCGGTCCACCGTCTGGCGCGGATGCAGCGAGCCATAGGGATCCTGGAACACCATCTGGACTCGGCGGTGGAGGTCGGCGTTGCGGCCGCGGCCGAGCGGCACGCCGGCCACCTGCAGATAACCGTCCCAGGCATTGTTGAGGCCGGCGAGCGCCCGCATCACCGTGGTCTTGCCCGATCCGCTCTCGCCGACGATACCGAAACTGCCGCCCGCCTCGACGCGGAAGCGGACGCCGCGCACCACGTCGTGGTCGCCGAAGCGGATCCTGAGGTCATCGACGACGATCATGCGTGCCCCTCCCGCCTCAGGCCAGCCACGCCGGATCGCGGGTCATCACCGGCAGGCGCGGCCGCGGATGCGCCAGGCTCGGCAGGCACTCCAGCAGGGCGCGGGTATAGGGGTGATTGGCCTGCGCCAGCTTTTCGGCAGAAAGGTGCTCGACGATGCGGCCGGCATACATGACCGCGACGCGGTCGCAGAAATGGCCGACCAGCGGCAGATCGTGGCTGATCAGCATCAGCCCCATGTTCCGCCGCGAGACCAGGTCTTCCATCAGCTTCAGGATCTCCATCTGGACCGGCGCGTCGAGCGCGGAGGTCGGCTCGTCGGCGATGAGCAGCGTCGGATCCGGGGCGAGCATCATGGCGATCATCACCCGCTGCCCCATGCCGCCGGACAGTTCGTGCGGGTAGCAATCGGCAACACGCCTGGGGTCGCGGATCTGCACCTGCGCCAGCAGGTCGATCGCGGCTTCCCGGGCCTCGCGCCGCGAACCCTTCTTGCGGTTGCGCCATGCCTCGGCGATCTGCGCGCCTGCGGTCATCACCGGGTTCAGCGCGTATTTCGGGTCCTGCAGCACAAGTCCGGCGCGGTGGCCGCGGATCGTCTGCATCTGGCGCTCGCTCGCCTGCAGCACGTCGGTACCGTCGACGCGCAGCACGTCGGCCGTCGCCGTCGCCGCCGGCGGCAGCAGGCGGAGCAGGGCGCGGGCCGTCAGCGACTTGCCGCTGCCGCTCTCGCCGACGATGCCGAGCTTTTCGGTACCGAGCGTCAACGATACGTCGCGCACCGCCGTGTGCGGGCCGTTGCGACCGGCAAAGACGATATTGAGACCGGCGATCTCGACCAGCATCGCGTCCCTCAGTCCTGCTTGGGGTCGAGCACGTCGCGCAAGCCGTCGCCCAGCAGGTTGAAGGCCAGGGAGGCGACGAGGATAGCGACACCCGGGATCAGCGGCACCCACCATTGCTCGAGCAGGAAGCGGCGCGCCGTGGCGATCATCGCACCCCATTCCGGCGAGGGCGGCTGCGCGCCCATGCCGAGAAAGCCGAGACTGGCGGTGAAGATGATGATCGAACTCATGTCGAGGGTGACGCGCACGACCAGCGAGCCCAGGCACAGCGGCATGATATGGCGCAGGATGATCCGGCGATGCGACGCGCCGGCCATGCGGACGGCGGCGATGTAGTCGGCGTCGCGCAGCACCAGCGTCTCGGCGCGCGCCAGCCGGGCATAGGGCGGCCAGGTTGTCAGGGCGATGGCGATGACGGCGCTGCCGATGCCTGGCTTGATCGCGGCGACGAAGGCCAGCGCCAGGATCAGGCGGGGGAAGGCCAGGAAGATGTCGGTCACCCGCATCAGGATCGCATCCGTGGCGCCGCGGTAGTAGCCGGCGATGCAGCCGATCGCCAGCCCGATCGGCGCGACCAGCACGACGACGGCGAAGACGATGCCGAGGGTGACGCGGGCGCCGAAGAGCAGCCGCGAATAGACATCGCGGCCGAGTTCGTCGGTGCCCAGCCAATGTTGGGTCGAGGGCGGCTGCAGGCGCTGGCCGAGGTTCTGGATCAGCGGATCATGCGTGGCCAGCAGCGGCGCGAATGCGGCTGCCAGCAACAGGATGACGACGACCACGAGGCCGAGGAACGCCGGGCCGTTGGCACGGAAGTCGCGCCACAGCCGATAGGCACTGCCCAGCGCCGCCTGGGCGCGCGATTGCGGGCTGTCGCTCAGGAGCCAGGCGCGGTCGACGAGGCGAGAGATCATACGCGGGGATCCAGGACGCGGTAGACGATATCGGCCAGCATGTTCATGACCATGTAGACAGATCCCACGACGAGCGTCGCACCGATCACCGCGTTCATGTCCGCGTTCATCAGCGAGACCGTCAGATATTGCCCGATGCCCGGCCAGCTGAAGATCATCTCGGTGACGACCGCGCCTTCGAGCAGGCCGGCATAGGTGAGCGCGAGCACGGTGACGAGGCGGACGGCGATGTTGCCGAAAGCGTGCCGCCAGATGACGCGTGCGGCCGACAGGCCCTTGGCGCGCGCGGTGATCACGTATTCGCCGCTGAGCGCCTCGATCATGAAGGCCCGTGTCATGCGCGAGATATAGGCCATCGAGAAATAGGCCAGGACGGCGGCGGGCAGGATCAGATGCGCCAAGGCATCCCAGAACACCTCGAGGTCGCCGGCGATCAGGGCATCGACCGTCAGGAAGCCCGTGACGGCCGGGATGAGGCCGACATAGGCGACCCCGACCCGGCCGGTACCCGGCGACCAGCCGAGCCAGGCGTAGAACAGCAGCAGCGACACCAATCCGAGCACCGGGATCGGCAGCGAATGGCCGAACAGCGACACGACGCGCGCCACCTGATCGATGCGGCTGTTGCGCCTTACCGCCGAGATCACGCCGAGGGGCACGCCGACCAGGGTGGACAGGATCATCGCCGTGGTGCCCAGCTCGACGGTCGCCGGAAAATAGAGCCGGATGTCGTCGAGCACGGGATTGGAGGTCATCACCGAGCGGCCGAGATCGCCGTGTGCCAGCTTGCCCAGATACAGCCAGAACTGCGTCGTCAGCGGCTGGTCGAGCGCCAGCTCGGCGCGCAGGCGTTCGACCAGCTCCGGGCGGGCGTGATCGCCGAGAATGGCGATCACCGGATCGATCGGAATGACGCGGCCGATGAAGAACGTCACCACCACGAGGCCGAACAGCGTGATGGCCAGGCTGGAGGCGGTTGCCCCCAGCTTGATCATCGCTCGTATCGTCCGATCGGGCCGCTGGCGCGACATCGTCACGCTTTGCGGATGTCGGCGTACTGGGTGAAGCCGGTCTGCGGCCCGATGGTGAAGCCGGAAACGCCCTTCGCCATGACGGCGGAGGCGATCTTCTGCAGCATCATCACGAACGGCGCGCGGTCGGCGAACTTCAGCTGCATGTCGCGGTACATCGCCATGCGCTTGTCGGTATCGAGCTCCTTGCTCGCCGCCAGCGACATGTCGTTCAGTTCCTTGTCGACATAGTGGCTGCGCCACGCCATCGACTTCAGCTTGGTATCGTCGCCGTCATTGGGGTTTTCGCAGAACGTCTGGCTGTTCGAATAGGGGTCGAAATAGTCGGTTCCCCAGGGCATCAGCGCAAGTTCATGGCTGCGCTGGCGCGTCTTCGTCATCACCTGGCGCATTTCCCCGGTAACCAGCTTCACCCTGACGCCGATAGCGGCGAGGTCGGCCTGCACCGCCTGACCGATGTCGGCGTAAGGCGCCGAGGAGGGGACTTCCAGGGTGATGTCGAAGCCATCCGGATAACCGGCCGCCGCCAGCAGCTGCTTGGCCTTGGCGACATCCTTCTTGAACAGCCGGTCGGTCAGCCCGCCCGGCAGCCCCGGCGGCAGGAAGCCCTGCGCGACGGAAAACATGTTCGGGGTTATGTTGGCGGCGATGCCGTCATAGTCGATCGCCCATTTCAACGCCTGGCGCACCTCGACCTTCTGCAGTGCCGGCACGGCCTGGTTCATCGTGATGTAGACCGAGACCGCCTGACCCGCCGACACGACCGTCATCGACTTGTCTGCACGCACCTTCTTCAGCAGATCCGGCGTCAGGTTGCGGGCGATATCTGCGTCGCCCTTTTGCAGCATCAGCAGCTGAGCCGACGGGTCGGGCACATGGCGCATGAAGATGCGGCGCGGCTGATTGGGCGTGCCGTGATGCGGATTGGCGTCGAGCGTCAGATGATCGCTCGCGACCCATTCCACCATCTGGTAACCACCGGCACCGGCGGAATGGAGCTTGAGCCAGCCATTGCCCATGTCGCCGTCGACCTCATGGGCGAGGGCGGCGGCCTTTTCGATGACGCCGCCGACCGGCGCGGTCAGGCAGAACAGCAGGAAGGTCGGCGCCACCGGCGCCGGCAGCTTCATCACCAGTGTTTCGTTGTCCGGTACGCTGATCAGCGTGTCGACATTGTCCTTGGTGAAGCCGAATTGCGTCAGGATGAACGCCGGCAGCTTGTTGAGCTTGACGGCCCGCCGGAACGAGAACGCGGCGTCCTCGGCCGTCACCGCCGTGCCGGAAGCGAACTTGATGTCGGTCTTAAGCTTGAAGGTGAACGTGGTTCCGTCCGGGCTTATCGTCCAGGACTTCGCGAGATCGCCGACCACCTTGGTGTTGTCCGATGCATCCGGCATGACCAGACCGCGGTAGAGATTGGGCACCACCTCGAGATTGGTGATGTCGTAAGCCTCGGCCGGGTCGAAGCCGCTGACGAGATCGTCGATCTGCTTGGCCATGACGATCACGCCCTTCGGCGTCGCCGCGCGGGCCGGGGATGATCGGAATGCCGCGCTGCCGAGAATGGGGCTGGCGGCGGTCAATGTGAGCAAAGTCCTGCGCGTCAACATGGCTATGTCCCCCTCTGTTGCCTTCAAGACAAACACGCTGTGCCTTCCCTGTGAAGGCCCTAAGTGACCAGAAATTAGGAAATGCGAACTTTTGTTTGCAGAATCGAAAGTAAGGCTGTGGACTTGACGGATGGCACAATTCGCCGCGGGGGGGCGCCCGGGCCCCGCC
>JAEYTW010000149.1 GCA_023433835.1 Pseudomonadota bacterium
CGGCGGACCCGGTCGCCGACCTGGACGCGCACCTCGGCGATGCGGTAATTGGCCCCCTCGGCGCCGATCACCGCCTCCTGCCAGGCGACGACGTTGCCATTGGCCGCCAGCACGGCCGGCCATTCGGCGCTTTCCGGCGCCACCAGCTTGACGGTCAGCGCCGGCTTGGCCGGGGTCGGCGTACCGGCGGCCGGATCGTCACCGCAGGCGGCCAGGCCGAGCGCCAACAGGCAAGGCAGGCTGGCGCCGGACAGGCGCCGGAGAAAGGTGAGGAAGGACGAGTGGGGCATGCGGAGACACCGGGAACAGGAGCGGCGGAGGCGTGATGATAGCGCGATCCCGGCGGCATCCCGCCGCCGGCGCTCAACCGCCGCCCAGGCCGTCCTGCGCTTCGGCGGCGCTGGCGTAGATCTGCGGCGGCAGCTGGCGCCCGGCGAGCACCTGGCCGAGCTTGACGCGCAGGAAGGCGCTGGCGGTGTAGCGGGTGACGTCGTGGTAATAGCGGTCGACGACGGCGCGCACCATGGCGGCGTAGGCATCGGCCAGCTCCGGCAGGATGTCGAAGCGGTCGTAATTGACGATGGCGTAGACCTTGTGGCCGAGCGGCGCCAGGCGCTCGTCGACGGCGGCGCGGATGCGCGCGATGTCGTCCGAGCTGCGCACCGAGAGGCCGGCGAAATCGACGAAGAAGCGATTCTGCGCGGCGTCGTAGGAGAGCCGCTCGCTCAACGGCCGTTCGAGCATTTCCGGGCGGATGTTCATCGGCCCCGCGGCGAAGATGCGGGCGTCCATCAGCTTCGGCTCGCCACGCAGCAGCGGGCGGAAGGCCATCTTGTCGAGGATGTCGCGCTGCAGGTCGACGCCGGGCGCGATCTCGGTCAGCTCCAGGCCGTCGGCGGTCAGCTGGAAGACGCAGCGCTCGGTGATGTAGACCACGTCCTTGCCCCACTTGGCGGCCTGCGGGCCGCTGAAGGTGCGGTGTTCGACTTCGTCGACGAACTTGGCGGCACCGCCGTCCTCGAGAATGCGCAGCTGGCCGTCGGCGATGGCGACCTCCAGGTTGCCGGCGGAGAAGGTGCCGACGAAGACCACCTTCTTGGCATTCTGGGAAATGTTGATGAAGCCGCCAGCGCCGGCCAGGCGCGGGCCGAACTTGGAGACGTTGAGATTGCCCTGGCGGTCGGCCTGGGCCAGGCCGAGGAAGGCGATGTCGAGGCCGCCGCCGTCGTAGAAGTCGAACTGGCTGGGCTGGTCGATGATCGCCTGGGTGTTGGTGGCGGCGCCGAAGTTCAGGCCGCCGGCCGGAATGCCGCCGATCACGCCGGGTTCGGCGGTGAGCGTCAGCAGGTCGATGATGTGCTCCTCGGCGGCGACATTGGCCACCCCCTCGGGCATGCCGATGCCGAGATTGACGACGGCGTTGGCGCGCAGTTCGAGCGCCGCCCGGCGGGCGATGATCTTGCGCTCGCTCATCGGCATCGGGGCGATGGCCGACATCGGCACCTTGATCTCGCCGGCGAAGGCCGGGCTGTACTGCTCGATGAAGGTCTGCATGTGGTATTCCGGCTTCTCGGCGACCACCACGCAGTCGACCAGGATGCCGGGAATCTTGACCTGCCGGGGGTTGAGCGTGCCGCGCTCGGCGATGCGCTCGACCTGGGCGATGACGACGCCGCCGGAGTTGCGGGCAGCCATCGCGATGGCCTGCGCCTCCAGCGTCAGCGCCTCCTTCTCCATGGTGATGTTGCCGTCGGGATCGGCGGTGGTGCCGCGGATGATCCCGACGTGGATCGGGAAGGCCTTGTAGAACAGGTATTCCTCGCCGTCGATGTCCATCAGCCGGACGACGTCGCGGGTGGTCATGGCGTTCAGCTTGCCGCCGCCGAAGCGCGGATCGACGAAGGTGCCCAGCCCGACGCGGGTGATGGTGCCCGGCTTGCCGGCGGCGATGTCGCGGAACAGGTGGGCGATCACCCCCTGCGGCAGGTTGTAGGCCTCGATGCGGTTGGCCACCGCCAGCTGCTGCAGCTTCGGCACCAGGCCCCAGTGGCCGCCGAGCACGCGGCCGACCAGGCCGTCGTGGCCGAGATGGTTGAGGCCGCGCTCCTTGCCGTCGCCCTGGCCGGCGGCATAGACCAGCGTCAGGTTGCGCGGGCTGCCCAGACCGTGCACGTCGCCGGCGGCGGCCTCGAGAAAGCGCTGTTCGAGCGCGACGGCAATGTTCTCGGCAAAGCCGATGCCGACGAAGCCGCCGGTGGCGACGGTGTCACCGTCCTTGATCAGGTTGACGGCATCGCGGGCGGAGACGACCTTGCCGGCGTCGGAGTGCTGGTGCATGGACATCGCGGGTTCCGGAAAAAACGGGTCAGTGGGCGATCGCCGCTTCGATTTCGGCGAAGGTTTGCGGCAATTCGAAGCCGAGGACGGGCAGGCCGAGCTGGCGGCCGATCTGGGTGGCCGAGAAGATGCCGCGCACGCGCGGCTGGCCGCTGCCCTGGTCGATGTCCTCGACCAGGATGTGCTGCCGGCCGAGCTGCTTCAGGGCATTGAAGATATCGCTGACGCGGGCGTTCATGACCTCGCTCAGGTACAGCGTGTCGATGCTGCCGATCTTCACCATCAGGTCGCCGACGGTCAGATCCTCCCGGCTGCCGCCGCGCGACTGCAGCAGTTGCAGCGGCTTTTCGCCGTGGATGTCGCGGGCGGTGACCAGGCCGAGCACCCGTTCGTCGTGGCCGGTGACCATCAGCAAGCGGACGCCGCGCGAGATCATCCGGGCATTGGCCTCGCCGATCGAGGCATCGGTGCCGATGGTGACGGCCGGCACGCGGGAAAAATCGGTCATCGCCTCGATGGCCGGCGAATCGCCGCTGACCTGATTGAAACCGGAAGCACACAGGGCGGCTTGGGTGGACAGCTTGTGCGTCTGCACTTTGGCGGGAAGGCTCATGTCTATCTCCTCTAGCTTTTGTCGTTGTCTTCGGTCCTGCAGTGTGGCCGGCGCGGCCCGCCGGGGCGGGTCGTCCGTTCGCCGAGTATTCGGCGATTCGCTGCGCTTGGCAAGCCTTCGCGGGAAAACCCTAATGCCGCCGGAGCGGCGCAAAATCAAGCGTTTGCGGCAACTGCGGCGATCCCGTCGACGGCCTATACTGCTGCCATCACGCCGTAACATGGGAGCCGCAGAATGCCCGAATTTCCCGGAGCGCAGAGCATGGATCTGTTGTTGTGGCGTCACGCCGAGGCCGAAGACGGCGATGACGATCTGAAACGCCGCCTGACCGAACGCGGCGAGCGGCAGGCGAAGATGATGGCGGCCTGGATCCGCGCGCACCAGCCGAAGGACCTGCGCATCATCGTCAGTCCGGCGATCCGCTGCCAGCAGACGGCCCAGGCGCTGAAGCTGCCCTTCGAAACCCATCGCAAGATCGGCCCCGAGGCCTGCGTTTCCGAACTGATCGCCGCCTCCGGCTGGCCGCAGGCGGGCGGCGCCGCGCTCATCGTCGGCCACCAGCCCTCGCTCGGCCGCCTTGCCGCGCTGGTGCTGGCCGGTCACGAGGCCGACTGGAGCATCAAGAAAGGCGCCCTGTGGTGGCTGTCCGGGCGCGTCCGCCGCGGCGAGTCGCAAACCGTGTTGCGCGCGATGATCCCGGTGGAACTGCTCGACTAGGCGAGGGTAGACAACGCCCGACCTTTGCCGTGAAATGGTCTCTTTTGCATCCGCAACCGGAGACCACCATGGCCACCCGCAAGAAGCCCGCTGCCCCCCCGCCGGCCAGCCCCGCCGCAACACCCACGACGCAAGCTGCCGCTCCCCGCAAACCGCGCGCCCCGCGTCGCCGCCAGGTGCGCAGCGGCGACATCGCCCCGGCGCTCGACGCGCCCGGCATCGAGCGCTTCGCCGTGCAGACGGCGGCCGACACGGCGCAGGAAGCGAAGATGAGCGCCCTGCAGGATGTCATCGCCGGCGTGCCCATCGAGGAATCGGTCAGCCTGCTGAAGAGCCTGCTCAAGCAGCAGCGCATGGTGGCCGATGCCGCCGCCGTCAATCCCGACGAGGAGCTGGCCAAGGACTGGCGCGACGGCGGCTACCCGTACAAGAACCTGATGCAGCGGCGCAATTACGAGCGGCAGAAATACCGGCTGCAGGTCGAACTGCTGAAGCTGCAGGCCTGGGTCAAGGAAACCGGGCAGAAGGTGGTGATCCTGTTCGAGGGCCGCGATGCGGCCGGCAAGGG
>JAEYTW010000150.1 GCA_023433835.1 Pseudomonadota bacterium
CGCCTGATCAGGGCGGCCCCGGCACCCGGCGCGACTGCTTAGTTCAACGTACCGAAATCGCGACGGAACTGGCCGGCGCTGACCGCCGACAGGGCCGCCTCGTCACGACCGTCGAGCGCGGCCTGCAAGGCGACGGCGTCGCGGTGCGCCGTCTCGAACTCGGCCGACGTGAAGCTGTAGCCTTGCTGGTGGCCCGCCTCGACCGCGCTGAGCTCGGCCAGGCCGGCACAGGTCAGCAGGAAATCGTCGTCTTCGGACAGGCGGCGCAGGAAGGCGGTGGCACTGGTCAGCGACATGGCGGCCTCGGCGTCTCTTACGATTGGGAAAGAACGCATAAAATTCGCCGAAATAAATACCAAAATGGACGCCAGGCGACAAATGCTTTCATTCAACCGAAGGTTCACCCGGTCGTAAGAAAATGTAACTGCCGCCCACCTCCTTTCGCCGACCTTACTGGACCCAGGTGATCTCTGGCGGCTCCTTCCAGGCGAAACGCTTGAGATGCGAGGCCACGACATGCTCCAGCTGCGGCAATGCTTCGTCGCTGACGGCTTCGACCACGATATGCAGCGCCTCGCCGTCGGCGGTCATCGTGCAGACGCCACGTTCGGGAAACACGATCGACCCGGCCGACTCGGCCAGTTCGGTCTTCAACTTGTGCGAGAAGTGCTTGCACAGCTGCACCATGTAGCGGGCGGCGAGCGGGGTGGGCACATCGGCGTGAGAACGGGACATGACTGGTCTCCTTGAGCGAACTCCCCCGGCACTCGATATATGGAGTAAATCTCTTAGAGAGTCAAACTCCGTATTTTGTCGTGATAGGAAAGTATGGTTTGGGCAGGCAGCGAGGCACCAGTGACTCCCCGGGACGACGATGGCTTAGGCGAACTGGCCGATCTTTTCATCCGCACCGCCCGCCGCCTGCGCCACGAAGCCTCGCAGAGCCTGGCGCCATCCGGCGTCACCCCGGCCCAGGCCCGCGCGCTGAAGGTGATCGCCCATGCCAAGGGCGACCTGAAGGTGGTCGAACTGGCCGAGGCACTGGGGGTGGTGCCGCGCTCGGCCACCGCCGTCGTCGATGCGCTGGAAGATCGCGGGCTGATCGCGCGGCTGGCCGACCCCGACGATCGTCGCGCGGTACGCATTCGGATGACCGAGGCCGGCCACGCCCGGGTGGCCGAGGTGCGCCGCCGGCGGCACGAGGCCGCCGCCGACCTGCTGAGGCGGCTGGATACGGACGACCGGGCGGCGCTCGGCCGCCTGCTCGCCAAACTGCAGGATTGAGGCGTCAGGCCCCTTCGCGCAGCTCGCGCACGAATTCGATCAGCCCGGTCTGGCGCTCGCGCTTCAGCCGCTCGGCCCGCAGGATCGCGCCGACATTGGCGAGGCAGCGGTCGAAATCGTCGTTGACGACGATGTAGTCGTATTCGGCCCAATGGCTGATCTCGTCGGCCGCCTTGGCCATGCGCTTGGCCACTACCTCGGCCGAATCCTGGGCACGGGTCTTCAGCCGCCGCTCCAGCTCGGCCGTCGAGGGCGGCAGGATGAAGACGGAGACCAGATCGTCGCGCATCTTCTGGCGCAATTGCTGGGTGCCCTGCCAGTCGATGTCGAACAGCACGTCGTGGCCGCGCGCCAGGCGGTTGGCCACCTCGGTGCGCGGGGTGCCGTAATGGTGGTCGAACACGCGCGCATGCTCGAGCAATTCCTCGGCCGCAGCCATGCGCTGGAATTCGGCGTCCGAGATGAAGCGGTAGTCGACGCCGTCGACCTCGCCCGGGCGGCTGGCGCGGGTGGTCACCGAAATCGACAGGCGCAGATTGTCGTCCAGCGCCATCAGGCGGCGGGAGATCGTGGTCTTGCCCGCGCCGGACGGCGAGGACAGCACCAGCATCAGGCCGCGACGGCCGACGGCATTGGTCATCGCATCACTCGACGTTCTGCACCTGCTCGCGCAGGCGATCGATGGCGAGCTTGAGGTCGAGGCCGATGCGCGTCAGCGCGACGTCGCCCGACTTCGAGCACAGGGTGTTGGCTTCGCGGTTGAACTCCTGGGCCAGGAAGTCGAGGCGCCGACCGGCGCCGTTGGCATCACCCTTGGCGATCAGCTCGCGCGCCTGGGCCACGTGGGCCTTCAGCCGGTCGATCTCCTCGCGCACGTCGGCCTTCACCGCCAGCAGCGCCAGTTCCTGCGCCAGACGGTCTTCCGACAGCGGCGGGCGCTGTTCCAGCAGTTCGGCCAGCCCCTGGCTCAGCCGCGCCTGGCGGCTGTCGAGGCGCACGGCCGCCGTTTCCTCGGCCGCCGCGATAAGCCCGGTGATGTCGTCGAGCAAGGTGTTGAGCATCGCGCCGATCCGCGCGCCCTCGGCCCCGCGGCCTTCGCGCAGCCGGTCCAGCGCATTGGCGAGGTCGACCAGCATCGCCGCTTCCTGCTGGGCGCGCTCGGCCTCGTCGAAGCGGACTTCCTCGGGCTCCAGCACGCCGCGCAGGGCCAGGAGGCCGTCGAGCCGCGGCGGCGCCGACTCGACGGCGCCTTCCGCCTCGCGCACGATATCGCCGAGCTGCTTCAGCAGCGTCTGGTTCAGGCGATAGCCGGTAACGCTGGGGCCGGTATCGAGGCGCAGCGCGACAGTGACCGATCCGCGCTTCAGCCGTTCGCCCACCAGGACGCGGGCCGGCAGTTCGATCGCGTCAAGACCCGGCGGCAGGCGGAAGCGCAGCTCCAGGCCGCGCCCGTTGACGCTCTTGACCTCCCAGGTCCAGCTTTGGCCCGCGCGGGCACCGTCGGCGCGCGCAAAACCCGTCATGCTGAGCAAACTCAAACTCGTCCCCTCCCGGATGCTGGCCCGCGACTATAGTGGTCCCTGCCCGCCCCCTCAACCACCGTCCGGTTACCAGAAGATGGCCTTAGCCCCGCCCCGCTCGATCCTGATCACCGGCGCCTCCTCCGGCATCGGCGAGGCGTTGGCACGCCTCTACGCCGCCCCGGGCGTCACGCTGGCCCTGACCGGCCGCGACGGCGCGCGGCTCGCCGCGGTGGCCGAGGCGGCGCGGGCCAAGGG
>JAEYTW010000274.1 GCA_023433835.1 Pseudomonadota bacterium
CGCCGAAGCCGTGGAGCAGCACGACCGCGGGCCCGTGGCCACCAAGGCGAACGAAGATCTCCGTGCCATTGGTGGCAACCGTCTCGGTCCTGAAGGCGGCCGGATAGGGCTGGACGTGGGCCGAGGCAGCCGTGGCGAGCAGCAGCGCGCCGATCGAGGCCAGGGCAAGCGAACCGAACTTCCTCATGGCTTGGCACTCCTGAATGATCGGCAACCCGGTCAACAGCCCCGAGCATGACAGGAATTTTGAATACGTAAATCAAAATTTTGAACACTTGATCACATTTGTTTGTCGTGCGATATGCGTCAGACGGCTCGATGAAAGGCAGCAGGAGTTCCATGAAGCCCAAAACCCAACGCCATGCCGAGGCCACCGGCGACAGCAGCGCCCGCGAACGCATCCTCAAGACCGCCGAGCAGATGTTCGCCGAGATGGGATTCGAGGGGACGTCGCTGCGGCAGGTCGCCATCAATGCGGACGTGCCCGTCGCGCTCGTCAGCTATCACTTCAAGAACAAGCTCGGCCTCTACCGCGAAGTGTTCCGGGCGCGCGATCCCAACACCAACGCCCAGCGCCTGGCGGGCCTCGCGCTGGCCGAGATGGAGGACGATCCCGAACGCCGGCTGGAGATGATCGTAAAGGCTGCGCTGATGCCGATGCTGTCGCTGCGCAAGATCGAAGGCAGCGCGAATTTCGGCGTGTTGCTCGCGCGGGAAGCCACCGACCCGCGGTCGGCCGAACATGGCATCATCCAGGAGATGTTCGATCCTGCCGCCGCCGCGACGATCAAGGCGCTGAAGGGCGCCCTGCCCGGCCGCAGCGACGCGGAGATAGTCTGGGCCTTTCAGATGATGATCGGCACCATGCTCTACATCATGGCCGATGGCGGCCGCACCAGGCACCTGAGCGGCGGCGCTTGCGACCCGGAGGATGTGGACGGGACGATGCGGCTGATCCTGCCGCTGCTCCTGCACGGGATGCGCGGCGCGGGGACCAGGCCTTCCGGTGAATAAAGGCGTGGCGGAATTCGCTCGCGCCCAGGCAGAGCCCGGGCCGGCGCGGCAGGATCGGGCGGCTACGGCTCCAGCGGCCGCGGGCGCCCTTCGCCATCGATGGCGACATAGACGTAGGTACCGTCGGTGACCAGGATTTCGTCGGGATCCAGCCTGCGCTGGACGATGGTTTCCATCTCGACCGAGATCGAGGTGCGGCCGACCTTGGATACCCGCCCGTAGATCGTCACCACGTCGCCGACCTTGATCGGCTGGTTGAACCGCATCGCGGCCACCGCAACCGTGACCACGCGGCCTTGTGCCCGCCGTGCGGCAATGATGCCACCGGCGATATCCATCTGCGACAGGACCCAGCCGCCGAAGACGTCGCCGTTGCCGTTGAGATCGGCCGGCAGCGGCACTGTACGGATGACCGGTTCCCCGCGCTCATGCGCACTCGGCTTGACGTCGCTCACACTGTCCTCCATACGTTCATGCGGTTCGCCCGGGCGCCGCCACGACATATTGTGGAACGTCAGTCTTGTCCAAGCAACCTGTTGCAAAGTCCAGTCGCATGAATGATCTGTTCCAAGCCGGACGCAAGGGCGCGTCCGATTATACCGCCGACCATATCGAGGTGCTCGAGGGCCTGGAGCCCGTGCGCCGCCGGCCCGGCATGTATATCGGCGGCACCGACGAACGCGCCCTGCATCATCTGTTCGCCGAGGTGCTGGACAATGCGATGGACGAGGCCGTGGCCGGCCATGCCGACCGCATCGAGGTCGAGTTGCAGGCCGACGGCACGCTGCTGGTCGCCGATAACGGCCGTGGCATGCCGATCGACGAACACAAGAAATTCCCCGGCAAGTCGGCGCTGGAGGTGATCCTCACCACGCTGCATTCAGGCGGCAAGTTCTCCGACAAGGTCTACCAGACTTCGGGCGGCCTGCACGGCGTCGGTGCCTCGGTCGTCAACGCGCTGTCCGACCGGCTGGAGATCGAGGTCGCGCGCGACCGCGAACTGTGGCGCCAGACCTATGTCCGCGGCACGCCCACCTCGAAACTGACCAAGGTCGGTGCCGCGCCGAATCGCCGCGGCACCACCGTGCGTTTCCACCCCGATGCCACGATCTTCGGCGAGGGCGCGGCCTTCAAGCCGGCGCGCCTCTACCGCATGGCGCGCTCGAAGGCCTATCTCTATCCCGGCGTCGAGATCCGCTGGCGCTGCGCGCCCGAAAGGCTGCATGGCGACGATCAGACGCCGGTCGAGGGCGTGCTGCATTTCCCGGGCGGGCTGGGCGACTTCCTCGACAGCCTGATCGCCGGCCGGCCCTGCGCCACCCCGACGCCGTTCGTCGGCCGCGTCAAGTTCGGCGACGAGCGCGGCCGGGTCGAATGGGCGGTCGCCTGGCCCGACGACGGCGAGGGCATGATGTCCTCCTATTGCAACACGGTGCCGACGCCCGAGGGCGGTACCCACGAATCCGGCCTGCGCTCGGCCCTCGTCCGCTCGCTGAAGGGTTATGGCGAGCTGACCTCGAACAAGCGCGCCCAGTTGCTGACCGCCGACGACGTGCTGGGCGGCGGCGTCGCCCTGCTCTCGGTCTTCATCCGCGACCCGCAGTTCCAGGGCCAGACCAAGGAGAAGCTGTCCACCGCCGAGGCGACCAAGCTGGTCGAGCAGGCGGTGAAGGACAATTTCGACCATTGGCTGGCCGGCAACCCGCAGATGGCCAACGAGCTGATCGGCCGCCTGATCGAGAAGGCCGAGGAGCGGCTGCGCAAGAAGCAGGAGAAGGAGGTCGGGCGCAAGACCCCGACCCGCAAGCTGCGCCTGCCCGGCAAGCTCGCCGACTGTTCCAAGGATGCCGCCGACGGCACCGAGCTGTTCCTGGTCGAGGGCGATTCGGCCGGCGGCTCGGCCAAGCAGGCGCGCGACCGCGAAAGCCAGGCGGTGCTGCCCTTGCGCGGCAAGATCCTCAACGTCGCCTCGGCCGCGGCCGGCAAGCTCGCCCAGAACCAGGAACTGGCCGACCTCGTCCTGGCGCTCGGCTGCGGAACCGGCAATCGGTATCGCGGCGAGGACCTGCGCTACGAGAAGGTCGTGATCATGACGGACGCCGATGTCGACGGCGCCCATATCGCCTCGCTCCTGATGACCTTCTTCCGCCGCGAGATGCCCAAGCTGATCGATTCGGGCCATCTCTACCTGGCGCTGCCGCCGCTCTACCGCCTGACCCAGGGCGGCAAGACCATCTATGCCCGCGACGACAAGCACAAGGACGAGATCCTGAAGAAGGAGTTCAAGGGCTCGGGCAAGGTCGAGATCAGCCGGTTCAAGGGCCTGGGCGAAATGCCCGTCGCCCAGCTGAAGGAGACCACGATGTCGCGCAAGAACCGCACGCTCCTGCGCGTCGTGGTGCCCGAGGAGAACGCCGACACCACCGCCGACCTGATCGAAAGCCTGATGGGCCGCAAGCCCGAGTTGCGCTTCAAATTCATCCAGGAAAACGCCAGCTTCGTCGGCGAAGTCGATATCTGAGGCTGGCTTCTGCACATCCGCCTGAATGGCTGCCGGCGCCTCTCGCCTCTTGCGCCGGCCGCGCCATATCATAGGCTGCGCTCTAAGTCGTATTGGGAGCAGTCGGATGCGTTGGTTCGCCATTCTCGCCATCACCGCCCTCGGCCTCGCCGGCTGCAGCGGTCTGAACACGATCTATTTCACCGACCAGCTGCCGCCCTATTCGCCGGGGCTGGTCGGTTATGCCGGCAATTCCGGCACCCTGCCCGTCCAACTGGTCGGCAACCCGTTCCCGCAGCCGACCGATCCGGAAGCGATCGCCAATGCGGTGCCGCTGCCGGGCTACCTGCCGCCGAGCAAGCCGACCACCCGGCCGAACGAAAACGCCAACATGAACTTCCGGCTGGCCTTCGCCTTCAACCCGGTCAACCCGAACCAGTCGTTCGATAATTTGTGCGGCGATATCAACGGCATCGCGGTGATGCCGCCGAACGGCCAGCAGACCGTCATCATGGCCGCGTTCTGTTCGGTCAACCGCGCCATCGCCTACACCGAGGGCAAGACCGGCCCGGTGCAATCGCTGGCCGATCCGGCCTATCAAAGCCTGATGGCCGACATGATGGTCTCGATGCTGCCGCCCTACGACCCGACCCTGGGCATGAGCCCGATGTGCGGCCCGTACTGTTAAAACCTTCACAGAACCCAAACAGAACCGTCGTCGAAAATCGCTAGACGGGGGTGCATCGCCACCCCGTCAGCGGAGACCAGCCAGTCATGAGCCACCCCCGCCACGCCGCCGCCATCTCGCGCCGCGACGCGCTGAAGGCCGCCGCGGCCGCCGGCATCGCGGCCGCCGCCTTCAACCCCGATTTCGCGCAGGCCGCGCCGAACCTGACCTTCCCCCAGGGCATCGCCTCGGGCGACCCGCTGGCCAACGGCGTGATCATCTGGACCCGCGCCGTGCCCGATGACCTGAAAAGCGATTTTCAGCTGGTCTGGCAGGTTTCGCGCCAGCCCGACATGTCGGTCCATCTCACCGGCGGCGTCGTCAATGCCACCGCGGCCAACGACTGGATCGTCAAGGTCGACGTCCAGGGCCTGGAGCCCGGCACGACCTACTACTACCGCTTCTACCGCCAGGATCAGCGCTCGCCCATCGGCACGACGCGCACCCTGCCGACCGGCGACGTCGCCAAGCTCCGCCTGGCGATGTTCTCCTGCGCCAATTACGAGAAGGGCTTCTTCAACGTCTACGGCCATGCCGCCCAGCGCGGCGACATCGATTTCGTGCTGGCCCTCGGCGACTACATCTACGAATACGCGCCGGGCGGCTACGTCACCGCGGCGATGGCGGCGGGTGCCGTGACCGAGCCGCGCGCAGACCTCGTGCTGCCGCGCAAGGAGATCGTCGAGGCGGCCGACTACCGCCAGCGCTACATCACCTACAAAAGCGATCCCGACCTGCAGGCGCTGCACGCCACGGCGCCGTGGATCGTGATCTGGGACGATCATGAGACCG
This sequence comes from Pseudomonadota bacterium, assembly GCA_023433835.1. GTDB lineage: Bacteria > Pseudomonadota > Alphaproteobacteria > Ferrovibrionales > Ferrovibrionaceae > JAFKFH01. The sequence goes on from JAEYTW010000274.1 coordinate 5,034, forward strand.
CCGACAATGCCTGGAAGGATGGCGCCCACAACCACCAGCCGGCGACCGAGGGCGCGTGGACCGCGCGCAAGATCGCGGCGGTCAACGCCTTCTACAACTGGCTGCCGATCCGCGAGCCGGCCTCCGGCACCCGCATCGACGCGGCCGGCAATCCGACGCCGATCTATCGCCGCTTCGATTTCGGCAGCCTCGCCCGCCTGGCCATGCTCGATACCCGGCTGATCGGCCGCGACGCGCAGTTCGAGACCGCGGACGAGATCGCCAGCCCGCAGCTCTATGCCGTCTATGCCGGCATGACCGCCGCCGGGGAATTCCCGCTCGACGTCAATGCCCAGGGCGTCTCGCGCCAGATCCTGGGCCAGGCCCAGGAAGCCTGGCTCGCCGACCAGATCGCCACCTCGTCCCAGACCTGGCAGGTCATCGGCAACCAGATGCTCTACCAGTACCAGCCGACGCCCGACTTCATGTCGTCGGCGATCCTGACCGCGGGCGAGAAGGCCCAGCTGTCGGGCCTGCTGGACCAGTTGTTCGGCAAGGGTACCGGCGCGCAGTTCGCGGCCCTGGGCGCCGCCGGCGCGCCGAGCCCGTCGGCCCAGGATGCCTGGACCGGCTATCCCGCCGCCAAGCTGCGCTTCGGCCGCATGCTCGCGGCGGCGAAGAACCCGGTGGTGCTGGCCGGTGACAGCCATAATGCCTGGGCGGCCAACCTGTCGATCGCGACCACCCAGGGCATCCGGCCGATGGGCGTCGAGTTCGGCACGTCGAGCGTCACCTCGCCCGGCTACGAGCAGACGCTGATCGGCGTCGATCCGGCGAAGCTCGCCCGGCTACTGGTCGAGACCTCGACCAACCGCTCGGTCCTCGACAAGCTGGTCTATTGCGATACCGTCCGGCGCGGCTATGTCGTGGTCGAGCTGACGCCGTCGGCGACCCGGGCCGAATACGTCGCGGTCAACAACGTCTTCACCCGCAGCTACACCGCGACCACGGATGCGGTATTCCAGGTCGCGGCAGGGGCGAAGGCGATGACCCGCCTGGCCTGATCAGGTCTCCAGCCAGCGATTGAGCGCCGCGGCCACCGCCTCCGGTTCTTCCATCGTGGAGAGGTGGCCGCAATGCTCGATCACCGCCAGCTCGGCGCCGGGGATCAGCGCGGCCATTTCCCGCGACAGGTCGAGCGGCGTCACCGCATCCTCCCGCCCGCACAGGACCAGCGTCGGCACGCGATAGCCGGTGATATCCTCGCGCCGGTCCGGGCGGTTCATCAGCGCGGTGTACTGGTTGACGAACCCGTCGCGCCCCGTCGCCTGTGCCATCGCGGCAACGCGGTTGCGCAGCGGCTCGTCCTCGGCGCGGTCGGGGTGGACCCATTCCTTGAACAGCTTGCGCGACAGCCCGACGAACTTGCCGCGCCGCGACAGGTCGATGCGCTGCTGGCGCAGCACCTTGACCGTATCGGTATCCGGCCGGGCATGGGTGTCGAGCAGCGCCAGCTTCAGCACCCGCTCCGGCGCCTGGGCCATGATCTCCATCGCGACATAGCCGCCCATCGACAGGCCGGCCAGCGCGAACTGCCGCGGCGCCTTGGCCAGGATCGCCCGTGCGATCGCGCCCATGTCGTCATGGCTGGAATGGTCGTTGTAGACGATCGGGTCGGCCTGGCCGGCGAGCAGCCGCTTCTGTTCGGTCCAGAGATCGTCGCGCAGCAGCACGCCGGGCAGCAGGACCAGGGGGATGCGATCCATAAGGAGAATCCAATCGGCTGGTCACCGGCAGGCCCGCGCCTCGCCAACCGGGCCAATCGTCGCCCGGCGAAAGCCGGGGCCCAGGGCAAGGTATCGCAAGCTGCGCAACGCTTACCCTGGATCCCGGCTTTCGCCGGGATGACGATCGGCGTTTT
>JAEYTW010000665.1 GCA_023433835.1 Pseudomonadota bacterium
CGGCTCGGCCATCGCCGCCTCGCTCGCCGGTGCCGGTATCGCCGGGCTCGGTCTCCACGACATCGACGGGGCCGCGGTTGCGGCGCTGGCCGGCCGCCTCCGGGCGCATTATCACCAGCTCGACCTCGCCGTCGGCATGGCCGATCCGCGGGGCTACGACATCGTCGTCAACGCCACCCCGATCGGCATGCGGGACGGCGACCCGCTGCCGGTCGACGTCGACCGCATCGATGCCGCGGCCTTCGTCGGCGAGGTCGTGATGAGCCGGGAAGTGACGCCGTTCCTGGCGGCGGCCCGGGCGAAGGGCTGCGCCATCCAGCCGGGGGTCGACATGCTGTTCGAGCAGATTCCCGCCTATCTCGAATTCTTCGGCTTTCCGACCACCACGGCCGAGGTGCTGCGCGGCCTCGCCCGCATCGCCTACTGAGGGGCGGTTTTTGCAGCCGGTCGGCCGACATGCTATGGAACGACGATGAGCAGCGAGGTTCTGGCATCGGTCGCCGACCGGGCCTATGACCGGATCCGGTCCGACATCATCTTCGGGCGGCTGGCGCCGGCGCGGCGCCTGCGGCTGGATCGCTTGACGCGCGACTACGACGCGAGCGTCTCCACCTTGCGCGAAATTCTCAGCCAGCTGGCCTCCGAGGGGCTGGTGCGGGCGCAAGGCCAGCGCGGTTTCGAGGTGGCGCCGGTCTCGCCGGAAGATTTCCGCGATGTCGCCGCCCTGCGCCTGCTGCTCGAATCGCATGCGCTGGAATTGGCCTTCGCCCGGGGCGACCTGGAGTGGGAGGGGGCGGTGGTCTCGGCCCATCACAAGCTTGCGGTGATGGAACGGCGGATGCTCGCCGGCGACCGCGAGGGCGCGGAGCTGTGGAAGCATTACGACCGCGAATTCCACCAGGCCCTGATCGCGGCCTGCGGCTCGCAGGAACTGCTCGACACCTTCGGCGGCGTCTACGACCAGTATCTGCGCTATCAGATGGTCGCGGTGATCTTCCGCGGCAAGCCCGCGGCCGACGAGCATCGCGACCTGCTCGACTGCGCGCTGGCGCGCGATGCCGGCCGGGCCTGCGCCATCCTGCGCCACCATGTCGAGGATTGCGTCGCCCATGCCCTGGCGGCGGGGGCGCTGGCGTGAGCGTGGTCGACCGGGAAGTCGCCGAGGCCGAGACCGTCGGCGAAGGTGTCTATCGCCGCATCCGCGCCGATATCCTGTTCGGGCGGCTGGCGCCCGGCCTCAAGCTGAAGCTCGATCCGCTGAAAGGCGATTACGGCGTCAGCATCTCGACCCTGCGCGAGATCCTCGGCCGGCTGGTGTCCGAGCGGCTGGTGGTCGCCGAGGGCCAGAAGGGATTTGCGGTGGCGCCGGTCTCGGCCGCCGGTCTCAAGGAAATCGCCGATCTGCGCCAATTGCTCGAATGCAACGCGCTGGAGCGCTCGTTCCGCGCCGGCGACATGGAATGGGAGGCGCGGGTGGTCGCCGCCCATCACCGCCTGCATCGCATGGAACAGCGCATGGCCGCCGGCGAGAACGAGGCGACCGAAACCTGGAAGCGCTACGACTGGCAGTTCCACCAGGCGCTGATCTCGGCCTGCGGCTCGCGCCTGCTGATCGCCACCCATGCCGCGGTGTTCGACAAATACCTGCGCTATCAGATGATCGTGCTGGGCTTCCGCGGCGGCATTGCCGAGGACGAGCAAGCCGGCATGCTCGACTGCGCGATGCGGCGCGATGCCGAAACCGCCTGCGCCATCCTGCGTCGCCATGTTGCCGGCGGCGTCGAGCATGCGCTGGCGACGGGGATCCTGAAATAGATCAGGCGGCCTGCACGGCCAGGGTGCCGGAACGGCCGTCGACGCTGCCCTGCACCAGGTCGCAGACCGGCAGGTCGCCCACCCGGCCCGGGATGGCGCGGCCGGCCGCGTCGATATCGACGACCTCGACCCCTTGCGCCTTCACCGCCTCGATGAACTGGCCGAACCAGCCGAGCCGGCTCATCCCCTCGATCTCGGCATGCAGGGTGAAGACTTCGAGATGGTCGGGGCGCAGCAGCGACAGCAGATGGCCGGCAAGCTTTTCGTTGGGATATTCGGGCCGGCCGATCAGCTCGTCGAGGGTCGGCAGAGTGGTTGGCAGCTGCGGCGTGCGGAACACGCGGCCGCCGGCGCGCGGCCGGAACGGGTGGGGGCCGCGGGCGTCGGAGGCCCAGACCAGCCCGGCCTCGTCATAAACCGCGAGGCTGTTCTCGTTCGCCTGCCAGCCGGCGGCGCCGGCCGACGGGGCAGGGTGGCCGAACACACGCTCGAACGCGGCGCGCGCCCGGCCGAATTCGGCCCGGGTCTGGTCGAGCGACATGCGGCCCAGGCCGTCCTGCCAGCGGATATGGTCGTAGGTGTGGATGCCGACCGAGAAGCCCATCCCGGCGGTGCGCCGCATGACGCCGGCATTGCGCCGGGCGATGTCGGGACCAGGCAGCAGCACGCCGTTCATCAGCGTGCGCAGGCCGTAGGTGCCGACGACATTGGTGCGCCCGACCTTGCCCAGGAAGCCCTTGCGGAACACCCGGCGGATCGCCCGGCCGGTATTGTCGGGGCCTAGCGAAAACAGGAAGTTCGCCGGCACGGCCTTGGCGGCGAACAGATCCAGCAGCGCCGGCACGCCGATGCGGGTGCCGCGGTCGGTATCGACGTCGACCTTGAAGGCGAGGCGGGGGGCGCCCATTGCCGTCCGGGGCCCCTTACCGTTCGGGGTCTGGCGCGCCCACGCGGGCGCCGGCGCCCATGTCCTTGAAGTAGTAGTCGAGCGTCTTGCGGATGGCGGCGCGCAGGTCGATCGTCGGTTCCCAGCCCAGATGGGTCTTGGCGGCGGCAATCGAGGGTACGCGGACGGTGATGTCCTGGTAGCCGGCGCCGTAATAGTCGCCGGACGGCACGTCGACGATGCGGGTCGCCTTGGCCGCCGCCGCGACCTGAGGGTAGTCCATCATCATCTCGCGCAGCGTCTCGGCCAGGTCCTTGATCGACATGTCGTTGTCGGGATGGCCGATGTTGAAGATCCGCCCGTCGGCACAGCCGTCGCGGTTCTCGATGATGCGGACCAGCGCGTCGATGGCGTCATCGATATGGACGAAGCAGCGGCGCTGGTGCCCGCCGTCGACCAGCTGCAGATCCTTGCCGTGCAGGATGTTGGCGATGAACTGGGTCAGCACGCGGCTCGACCCTTCCTTGGGCGCCCAGATGTCGTCGAGTTTCGGGCCGATCCAGTTGAACGGCCGGAACAGGGTATAGCGCAGGCCCTTCTGCTGGCCGTAGGCGGCGATCACCCGGTCCATCAGCTGCTTGGAGCAGGAATAGATCCAGCGCGGCTTGTTGATCGGGCCCAGCACCAGATTCGACGTCTCCTCGTCGAACGGCACGTCGGTCGACATGCCGTAGACTTCCGACGTCGAGGGGAAGATGACGCGCTTGTTGTGGCGCACGCAGTCGCGGACGATGCCGAGATTGGCCTCGAAATCCAGCTCGAACACCGCCAGCGGGTCGCGCACATAGGTCGCGGGCGTGGCGATGGCGACCAGCGGCAGGACCACGTCGCATTTCTTGACGTGGTACTGGATCCACTCGCGGTTGATGGTGATGTCGCCCTCGACGAAATGGAACCGGTCCGAGCCCAGGCAGTCGCCCAGCTTGTCGGAGGCGATGTCCATGCCGTAGATCGACCAGTCGCGGTGCTTCAGGATGAACTCGGACAGGTTCGAGCCGATGAAGCCGTTGACGCCGAGGATGAGGATCTTGCGACTCATGATTGTCCCGCGCTGGTGGGGGCCACTGACGGCGCTTCTTCTGCCCGGTTTGGAGCCCCGCGGCAAGTCCGGCGAACTATTGGATGGCAGGTCGCCTGCAATACGGCCGCAGGTTGTGGGGCTTCAGGTGTCCTTGCACGGATAGGCTTCGATCATCGCCAAGGCCGCGAGATTGGCCCCGCTGGCGCTTTCGGCCAGGTTGCGATTGGCGCGGATGAACAGGACGATCAGGTTGCGCAGGTCCGCGCTGGTGGTCGTGGGCGGCAGGCAGGCCCGGCCTTGGAAGATCGTCTGGTCGTTCAGGATGTCGCCGACCCCGGTCAGATAACCCATGCAGGCCGACTGGTCGGCGGCCTTGTCGCTCTCGCACCAGCCCAGCAGCCTGGTTCCGTTGACCGCGGTGAACGCATGGGCGCGCGCGGGCAGAGCGGCCGCGGCAATCAGGCACAACGCCAGCAGGACACGCATTCGGACTGACCTATCTAAGGAATAAACGAGGGGCAGCTCTATCACGGCCGCGCCGTGCCTGTCCTGAAGATCTGCCGCTGCCGGCGAAGCTTTTCCTTGAGCCGCCACGCCAGGCCCAGCGCCAGGATCGCCCCGTAGATGATCGGCCAGGTCACGTCGGATTTGACCAGCAGGTAGTAGTGAATTACCGCCAATACACCGATCGCATAGACCAGCCGATGCAGCATGATCCAGCGTTTCCCGCCCAGCCGGCGCACCATGGCCGCCGTCGAGGTGGCGGCCAGCGGGATCAGCAGCACGAAGGCCAGCATGCCGATGGTGATATAGGGCCGTTTCAGGATGTCGCCGACGATCGAAGGCATGTCGAGGCCCTGGTCGACGACCAGATAGGTCGTCAGATGCAGGCAGACATAGAAGAAGGCATAGAGGCCGATCATGCGGCGGAAGCGCGCCGGGGCGTTCCACCCCATCTGGCGCAGCGGCGTGATCATCAGCCCGCCGATGATGAAGCGGATGCCCCAGTCGCCGGTCGAGCGGATCAGCGTCTCGACCGGATCGGCGCCCAGGTCGTCGGTGAAGAACCGCCAGACCAGGCTCGCGAACGGGATGAGGCAGGCGAGGAAGACGGCGAGCCAGACGGCCCGCCGCCGCGAGGGCCAACCCTTGGCCGGTTGGGTCATCAATAGTTTTTCTTCAGGTCCATGCCGAAATAGAGGCTGGAAACCTGGTCGGCATAGCCGTTGAACATCAGGGTCGGGCGGCGCGAGAATTCGCCGATCCGCCGCTCGCGCGCCTGGCTCCAGCGCGGATGGTCGACCGCCGGGTTGACGTTGGAATAGAAGCCGTATTCCTCCGGGTTCGCCAGGTTCCAGGCGGTGGCGGGCTGGGTTTCGGTGAAACGGATGCGCACGATCGACTTGGCGTATTTGAAGCCGTATTTCCAGGGCACGACCAGGCGCAGCGGCGCGCCGTTCTGGTTGGGCAGGGTCTCGCCGTAGAGGCCGACCGCCAGGATGGTCAGCGGGTGCATGGCCTCGTCCATCCTCAGGCCCTCGCGATAGGGCCATTCGAGATAGGGCAGGCTCAGGCCCCACATCTGGCTTTTCTCGGCGACGGTCGTGAACTCGACGAACTTGGCCTTCGAGGTCGGCTCGGCCCGCTTGATCACCTCCGCCAGCGGGAAACCCACCCAGGGGACGACCATCGACCAGCCTTCGACGCAGCGCAGGCGGTAGATCCGCTCCTCCAGGGCGATGCCCTTCAGCAGGTCTTCCAGCGCGTAATCGGCCGGCTTGGCGACTTCGCCATCGATCTTCACCGTCCAGGGATCGGTCTTGAGCTTGGCGGCATGCTTGGCCGGGTCGGCCTTGTCGGTGCCGAATTCGTAGTAGTTGTTGTAGGTCGTGATGTCCTTCAGCGGCGTCAGCGTCTCGCCGGTCGTCGACAGCGGACTCTTGGCATAGGTCAGCGACGCCGCGGCGGCGGGAAAGGCGGCGCCGAGGCCCAGCGCGCCCGCGCCGGCCAGGAAGCTGCGGCGGCCGAGATAGAGGTCGCGCGGGGTGATCTCGGACGGCTTGATGTCGGAAGGCTTGCCGATAAGCATGCGTCAGATCCTGAAATTGCTGTCTCTAGGTTACATCGGCGGCGCGACGCCGTCTTTTCCCACGACGATCCGCGCCGCGGTCATCGCGCCGTCGGCCCCGGGCCGGGCGGTGACGAAGACCGGCAGGCCGGGCTTGAGGTCGGCGCGCTCGGCCGGACCGAAGGTGACCACCGGGGCCGAGGGCGGCACGGTGATCGAGGCCTTCTGGCCCTTGAACATCACGTCGAGATTGCGGCCCTTGGCCCCTTCGACGACGCCATTGACGGTGCCGTTGGTCATCGACGAGCCGGGCACGAGATCCCATGGAAACTGCCCCTCGCCGGTGCCACGGGCGGCTTCCGGGAAGACCACCACCTCGATCGCTTCCAGCCCGCCGTCGGCGCCGGGCTTGGCCGCGGTGCCGATATAGCTGCCCGGCTGGATCGATTGCAGGTCGAGGGCCTTGACCGCGGCGACGCCGGTCTCGGGTGTCAGGCCCAGCTTGACCTGATTGCCGTCGCGCGCGGCGACCGTCATCGACGTCGCGTCGATGGCGGCGATGCTGCCGCGGACGCGGCTGACCTGCTGTTGGGCGAGGGCGGGGACGGCGAGGGTCAGTGACAGGACGACGGCTATGGCTGTGCGGGCGCGCATCGGCGGGGGCCTCCGGTTTCGGGTCGGCCGCTAGAGTGGACCGCCGCCGGCCGCCCGCCAAATCACAGCTTCGTTTTATTTCGTCGGGTGTGGATTAAAATCAACTCAATCGACCGGTGTGACCCTGACGTCACCCGCGAACAGCGCGGCGCCATTCGCCGCCGCTTCCTCGAGCTTGTCCAGGCGGAGCAGGGCGAGGCCCGCGCCATCCAGGCTGGTCCGCAGTTCGCCGGCTTCGCGGTCGCCCAGCATGATCGGCGTGCCGGGGCCGGGGGCCGGTCCGTTCAGGCTGACCCGGGCCAGGCGGCGCTTGACCAGGCCGCGGTATTTGGTGCGCGCGGTCAATTCCTGGCCGATATAGCAACCCTTGTTGAAGTCGACGCCGTTCAGCGCCTCGAAATCGTGTTCGAGCAACACGCCGCGCTCGACCTCGATGTCGCGGCTGCCGTCGGGCACGCCGCAGGCCAGCCGCAGGCGCTCGTAGTCGCCTTCGGACGCCGCGGGAATGCCCAGTTCGGCCAGGGCCGGGCGGATTTCCGCGGCGGGCAGGATCAGGCGGACGCCGAGGCCGGCATGGCGCGGATCGACCAGGGCGACGC
>JAEYTW010000320.1 GCA_023433835.1 Pseudomonadota bacterium
CGGCACAACCCGCGGCCGAGGGCGCCGATGCCGCCGCGGCGGCGGCGGCAGGCACCGAAGATGCCGCCGCGCAGGCCGGCGGCCAGCAGACGGCACCCGCCGCTGTCCAGCAGCAGAAGCAGGCGCAAGGCCAGGCCGGCGACGATGCGGCCGAAGGCGAGGATAGCCAGGAAGCCGCCACGGCCGAGGCGGATGCCGAGGCCGGCGACGAAGCCACGACCATGCCGACCACGGCCGAGGCCGCCGCGGCCAAGGGCCAGGCGATCTTTGAGAAGATTCAGGGCGAACAGTCGAAGAAGGAACCGGAAGATCCGGACCTCAAGCGCCTGCTCACCATGGCCAAGGCGCTGATCCGCCAGGCCAAGGCGGCGATGGAAGAGATGGCGCAGCAGGCCCGCCGCGACGGCAAGCCCGACAGCCTGGAAGAGGAGCGCAAGCAGACCACCGAGGCGCTTGCCACCCTCGAGAAGGTCGATGCCGGCGGCGGCGACACGCCCGAGGCCGGCAGCGTGGTCAGCCTGATCGCCTGACCTTCAGGCGTCAAGCGAGGCGGGCAACGCCTCGCGCATCGCCACGACATGGGTCCGCAGCGCCTGGACGAAGGCCGCCGTCGCCGGCGGCAGCTGCGAGGTGCGCAGATGGGCAAAGCCGATCGAGACGCTCCAGAACGCGCCCTTCATCCGCAGCGCCACCAGGCCGCGCGCCTGCGCCTGGGGCAGCACCAGCGACGGAATGCTGGCCACGTAGTCCGATTGCGCCAGCACCGCGAACACCGTTTCCAGATTGTTGGTCTCGACCGCGAAGCGCGGCAGTTCCAGGTCGCTGGCGGCGAAATAGGCGCCGAGGCGGGCCTGGGCCATCTCGTCGTTGGTGAAGCCCGCCCAGGCGCAGGATAAGAGATCGCGCGCCTCGAGCCCGGCGCGATCGGCCAGCGGATGATCGCGCCGGGCGACGACGACGTTGCGGATGTCGAACAGCCGCTCGCAGACCAGCGACCGGTGGCGCGGGAACTCCAGGGCCGTGCAGATGACGTCGAGGTCGCCGGCCAGCAGCGCCGACAGGCTTTCGTCCATGCTGTCGACGCGCACCCGCACGCGGACATGGGGATGGAGACGCTGGAAGGCGACCAGCGCGTCGGGCAGGTAGCCGATCGAGCTCGGCCCCGTGCCGATGTCGAGCACGCCGGAGACGCCGGACTTCAGCGCGACCATTTCCGAATCGATATGCGCGATCTCCTTCTCGACGAGGCGCGCGCGCTCGGCCAGCACCCGGCCGAAGCGGGTCAGCTCGAACGTCTTGGCGCCGCGTTCGATCAGGCGCACGCCGTAGCGGTCTTCCAGCTGCTGCACCGCCCGGGTCAGGGCGGGCTGGGTCATGTTCAGCCGGGTTGCCGCGGCCGTGAAGCTCTTGAGCTCGGCGACGGCGAGAAATTGGCGCAGCTGGCGAAGTTCGATCTGCATGGCGCCTCCATTAGAAGCGCAAAGCCGCGCCGCCGTCCACGCGCCAGCCCATAACTGCGGCGCATGACGAAATGTGCCAACGGCATTGGCCCGGCCGGCCGCCCCGCCCCTAGCCTGATGGCAACAACGCGCGAGGGAGGAAGACGATGCCAGGCATCACCGAGCCGGCGACGAGCCGCAGGTTCTACGATCTGAGCCACCCCTGGGGGTTCGGCACGCCGGTCTGGCCGGGCTACGAAGGCACCCGCTTCGAGCAGGGCGCCTACCATGCCCGGCACGGCACGCTGACCCAGCGTTTCACCACGGTCATGCACGCCTCGACCCATGTGAACGCGCCGATCCATCTGGTGCCGCATGCGCCCGGCATCGGCGACCTGCCCCTCGATCGCTTCTTCGGCCGCGGCCGCGTGCTCGCGATCCCCAAGGACCGCTGGGAACTGGTGACGGCCGACGATCTCGAAGGCGCCGCGCCCGACCTGCCGCCCGACAGCATCGTCGTCATCGTCACCGGCTGGCACCGGCGCTGGGCCGACGCCTTCGCCTATTTCGGCGAGGCCCCGGGCCTCGACGCCACGGCCGCCGACTGGCTGATCGCGCATCGCGCCCGGCTGGTCGGCATCGATACCCCGACGATCGACCATCCGCTGGCCACCTCGCTCGGCCTGCATCGCGGCGGGCCGCTCGACCGGCGCGTGCCGGACGGCTACCGGCGCGCCACCGGACGCGACCCGCGGGCCGATTTCCCCGAATGGCATGCGGCCCATCGCCGCCTGCTCGCCGCCGGCATCCCGACGATCGAGGAGGTCGGCGGCGAGGTCGACGCGATCCTCGGCCGCGACCTGATCCTGACCGCCATGCCCTGGCGCTGGCCGGGGGGCGATGCCAGCATCGTGCGGCTGGTGGCGATCGACGCGCCGGACCTGCCTGCCGGGCGGCTGCACGATCTCTCGCATCCCTGGGGCCACGACGTCTCGTTCTGGCCGGGCAAGAACCCGATCCACGATTTCCGCCGGCTCTATTACCACGCCCGCGACGGCATGCTGGTCCAGCAGTTCACCACGGTGATGCATCGCGGCACGCATATGGATGCCCCGATCCACGTGCTGGAGAACACGCCCGACGTCACCGACTTCGAGCTGTGGCGATTCTTCGGCACCGGCATCGCCGTCTCGATTCCCAAGCGCCGCTGGGAAGTGATCACCGCCGCCGACCTCGAGGCGGCACGGCCGCGCATCGAACCCGGCGACATCGTGATGATCAACACCGGCTCGCACCATCGCTACGGCGACGATCCCGAATACTACGCCTATTCGCCCGGCCTCTATCGCGAAGCGGCGGAATGGCTGGTGGCACGCAGGGTGAAGATGGTCGGCATCGACGTCCAGGCCCTCGACCATCCGCTGGGCACCTATCTCGGCCCCCACGGGCCCGGGCCGCTGCAGCCGCATCTGGAGGATGAGTACCGCGCCGCCACCGGCCGCGGCATCATCGAGGATTTCCCGCTGTGGGAACCCGCGCACAAGACGCTGCTGTCGAACGGCATTCCCGGCATCGAGAACGTCGGCGGCGCGCTCGACGCGGTGACCGGCAAGCGCTGCACCTTCATGGCCTTTCCCTGGCGCTGGACAAAAGGCGACGGCTCGGGCGTCCGGGTCGTGGCGATCGAACACACTTGAATCAGGAGATCATTCTCATGCACCTCACCACACTCGCGGGCCTCGCGCCCTACGAGGCGCCCGGGCATTTCGGCATGACCGCGTTCCGCCTGCAGGGGCAGGATGCCACGCCAAACCACAGCTTCTGGTGCGGCCTGTCGCGATTCGCCCCGGGCGGCGGCGCCGAGCGTTCGGCCAGCGCGCTGGAGCGGGTCTACGTCCTGATCGACGGCTGCATCACCGTGATCACGGACGATGGCGAGCATGAGCTGCAGCCGCTCGATTCCTGCCGCATCGCGCCGGGCGAGATGCGGTCGCTGATCAATCGCGGCGCGGTGGCGGCAACGATGCTGGTGATCGGCGAGAGCGCGAGGGCGGCATCGTGAACGCGGCCGATCCGCTGTTCGACATCGCCGGCCGCTCGATCATCGTCACCGGCGCCTCCGGCGCGTTCGGCCGCGCCGCCGCCGCGACGCTGGCACGGCGCGGCGCCCGGCTGACCCTGGTTTCCGGCGACGCCGAGGGACTGGCACGGCTGGCGGCCGAGCTTGGCGGTTCGTGTGCGACCCTGCAGCGGCGCCCCGACACGCTCGATGACGCCGAGGCGATCGCCGAGGCGGCGGTGGCCGCCCACGGCCGCATCGACGGACTGGTCGTCGCCTCGGGCACCAATCACCCCGCCGCCATCGGCGACATGGCGCCGGATGCCTGGCAGGCGGTGATGGATGCGAACGTGCGTGGCCCCTGGCTCTTGTGCAAGGCGATCGGCGCCCGCTTCACGGCGCAGGGCGGCGGCGGCAAGGTCGTCTTCGTCTCCTCGGTGCGCGGCCGCCACGGCACGCCGCGCGGCTATACCGCCTACTGCACCTCGAAGGCCGCGCTGGACGGGCTGACCAGGACGCTCGCCACCGAATGGGGCCCCCAGCGGACCACCGTCAACGCGATCGGTCCGACCGTCTTCCGCTCGAACCTGACGGCCTGGATGTTCGACGACGACGATCGCGGCTCGGCCAGCCGTGTCCACTCGCTGCCGCGCATCCCGCTGGGCCGGCTGGGCGAACCCGGCGACCTCATGGGCATCCTGGTCTACCTGCTGGCGCCGGCCTCCGATTTCTGCACCGGCCAGGTGATCTACGTCGATGGCGGCTACACGGCGGGATGACATCATGAGCAAGGAAAACCCGATGAACATCGCCGTCGTCGGTGCCGGGCTGATGGGCCACGGCATCGCCCAGGTCTTCGCCGAGGCGGGCCATGCCGTCGCCGTCCACGATCCCGATCCCGCCGCCCTGGCACGCGTACCGGAGCGGGTGACCGAAATCTTCCGCAGCCTGGATGCCGATCCCGGCCCGGTCGCCCGGATATCGCTGCACGACCGGCTGGAAACGGCGGTATCCGATGCCGGCTTCGTCATCGAGGCGGGGCCGGAGCGGGTGGGGATCAAGCAGGAGATCTTTGCCGCCCTCGAGGCGCTGACCGGCCCCGAGGTGATCCTGGCCAGCAACACCTCGGCCATTCCGATCCGCGACATCGCGGCCAAGGTCGCCGATCGCGGCCGGGTGCTGGGCGCGCATTTCTGGAACCCGCCGCATTACGTGCCGCTGGTCGAGGTGGTGCAGTCCGACCTGACCGAGCGGCGCTTCGTCGACCGCACGATGGCCTTGCTCGCCGCCGCCGGGCTGTCGCCGGTTCATGTCCGGCGCGACATCCCCGGCTTCATCGGCAACCGGCTGCAGCATGCGCTGAAGCGCGAGGCGATCGCCCTGGTGGCCGCGGGCGTCTGCGACGCCGCCACCCTCGACCGTGTCGTCACCGAGGGGTTCGGGTCGCGCCTCGGCGTGCTCGGCCCGCTCGAACAGTCCGACATGGTCGGGCTGAACCTGACGCTCGATGCCCATCGCGTGCTGATCGCCGATCTCGACCGCACGCCGGGACCCCATCCGCTGCTCGAAGCCAAGGTCGCCGCCGGCGAGACCGGCATGGCTGCCGGCCACGGCTTCCGCGCCTGGACGCCGGAGGAAGCCCAGGCGGTGAGGACCAGGTTCCTCGGCCATCTCGCCCGCGAGGCCCGGGCCCGCCGCGCC
>JAEYTW010000324.1 GCA_023433835.1 Pseudomonadota bacterium
ATGCCGGCGGCCGAGGGCGCCCATGTCTCGGCCCCGCGCGCCCTGTGGCAGGTGGCGCTGCCGCCATCGGCCGGCAAGCAGTTCGTCGATTTCCAGAACGACGTCACCGCCGGCGACATCGCGCTGGCGGCGCGCGAGAACTATGTCTCGGTCGAGCATCTCAAGCGCTACACCACGCTCGGCATGGCCACCGACCAGGGCAAGACCTCGAACCTGCCGGGCCTCGCCATCCTGGCCGAGACCACGGCCCGGCCGATCCCGGAGGTAGGAACGACGACCTTCCGCCCGCCTTATGTCGCGGTCTCGCTCGGCGCGGTCGCCGCCGATGCGGTGGGCGAGGATTACCAGCCGCGCCGCCGCCTGCCCGCGCATGACGAGCATGTCGCGGCCGGCGCCCTGTTCGAGGATTTCGGTCCCTGGCCGCGGCCTGCCGCCTATCTGCGCGCGGGCGAAGGCCTGGATGCCGCCGCCCGGCGCGAGGCCCGGACGGCACGCGAGGGGGCGGTGCTGTTCGATGCCACGCCGCTCGGCAAGATCGAGGTGTTCGGCCGCGATGCCGAAACCTTCCTGGAGCGTATCTACTGCACGCCGGTCGCGGGGCTGAAGCCCGGTCGCATCCGCTATGGCGCGATGCTGACCGAGCATGGCGTGGTGCTCGACGACGGCGTGCTGGCGCGGCTCGGGCCCGATCGCTTCCTGCTGTCGCCGTCGAGCGGCAGCGCCCTGCGGGTCCATCGCTGGCTCGAGGAATGGCGGCAGGGCGAATGGCCCGATCTCGACGTCCGGCTGGCCAACCTCACCCATGCCTTCGCCTGCATGGCGATCGCCGGCCCCGGGGCGCGCGACGTGCTGGCGCGTGTCGCGCCGCAGGTCGATCTGTCGCTGCCGCATATGAGCGTCGTTGACGGCGTCGTCGCCGGGGTTCCGGCGCGCATCGCCCGCGTCTCCTTCACCGGCGAACTGCAGTACGAAGTCACGGTGCCGGCCAGCTACGGCGCCGCCTTGTGGCGGCTGTTGCACGGCTTCGACGATGTCACCCCGATCGGCATCGAAGCCTGGCTGCGCCTGCGCCTCGACAAGGGCTACATCCATGTCGGCAGCGATTCCGACGGCACCAGCCTGCCCGACGATGTCGGCTTCGGCCCGCTGGTCGCCAGGAAGACCGGCGATTTCGTCGGCAAGCGGTCGCTTTTGCGCCCCGATGCGGTGCGGCCCGACCGTGAACAGCTGATCGGCCTGATCGCCGGCGATCCGTCGCTGGTGTTGCCGGTCGGCGCCCAGATCCTGCCGGGGCAGGGCGTGGCCCTGCCGGTGCCGGCGATCGGCCGCGTCACGTCTGCCTGCTATTCCGAGGCGCTGGGCCACGGCATCGCGCTGGGCCGCCTGCGCGGTGGGCGCGGCCGGATCGGCGAAACGGTCGAGCTCTACCATCTCGGCCGCCGCCTGACCGCGCGGGTGACCGCGCTGCCGTTCTTCGATGCCAGGGGGGAACGCCTGCATGGCTGAGCAGTTGATGCGCCGTTCGGCGCTCGCTCATTTCGCGCCGGGCCAGCCCCGGGCCGAAGGCCACGATATCGTCGAACGCCCGTTGCCGGCCATCGCCTGGGTGCAGGGCGGGGGCGCGCCCGACCTGCCGGCCGACCCCAACACGCTGCGGCGCGAGGGCGCGACGCTGGCGCTGTGGTGGGCGCCCGGGCAATGGCTGGTGCTGGGCGACGACGAGGCCGCGCTGGTCGCCCGCTACCAGGCCGCCGGCATCTGGGCCTGCGGCGTCGGCGACGGTTTCGTCCGCCTCGATATCGGCGGGGCGCAGCCGGCCGATCTGCTCGCCCATGGCTGCCCGCTCGATCTGCGCGCCTTCGGGCCGGAACGGTCGGCCCGCAGCCTGCTCGCCCGCCTGCCGGTGACCCTGTGGCGCGAGGGCGCCGGGTTTTCGGTGCTGGTCGAGGCGACCCATGCCGAAGCGCTGTGGCGCTGGCTGATGCGCACCGCTGGGAGTCTGCCGGATCGGGCTATTCCGATCCCTGCGGCGGGTCCTTGATCGCGTAGGCGAGGTAATAGCCCTCGATCTGGCGGACGTAGAAATAGGTCTCGGCCAGGCGCTGGCGGATCACCAGCAATTCGACGCTGTTGAAATAGCGGTCGGGGTCGATGCCGGCGGGGGGCGCGTTGCGGCGGATGCGGTTGATCCGGTTGGGCCCGGCATTGTAGCCGGCGAAGACGAAGCGCCAGCGTTCGACCGGCGTCAGCGCCTCCTCCGGGAAATAGCCGTCGCGCAGCTTGAGCAGGTAGCGGATGCCGCCGCGGATCGATTGCAGCGGATCGCGCCGGTCGGTGACGCCCAGTTCCTCGGCCGTCTCCGGCATCAGTTGCATCAGCCCGACGGCGCCGACCGGGCTGACCGCGTTGGGATCGAAGCCGCTTTCCTTGCGGATCTGGGCGGCGACCAGCCGCCAGTCGATGCCGGCCGCCGCCGCCTCGGTCTTGACCATGTCGAGCAGATAGCCATAGCGGCGCATCGTCTCGCGCTGGGCCTGTTCCTCGGTGCGCAGGCGCCGGGCGATGTCGACGGCGATCTTCTCGATCTCTTTCGGCGGCATCGTCTGCAGGAAGGCATCGAGGCTTGCGCGCAGTTGCGGGTTGCCCGGGCGCACGGCAAACCCGATGCGGCCCTTGGTGCCCAGCGCGACCTGGGGATGCAGCTTCAGCCGCGGCAGCACGCGCTGCCACACCGTGGCGATCGGCTGGTCGCAGATCGTCGCCTCGATCAGCCCCTGGTCGACCAGGGCCAGCAGGTCTTCGTCGGCGATGCCGTCGCCGACCAGCTTGACGGTGACCGGCGCCCGCCCCTCGGCCTGCAACTGCCGGTTGGCCTGTTCCAGCGCCTCGGCATAGGTGGTGCCGCGGGCGACCGTGACGGTGCGGCCGGACAGGCCGTGGATGCCGGCCGCCGCCTCGACGCCGCGGCCGGTCACCAGGATCTCGGACACGCCGGAGACATAGGGCCGGGTGAAGGCGACACGATGCTCGCGCGCTTCGGTCTGGGTCAGGAAGGCCGCGGCGATCGAGCCGAGCCCGCCTTCCAGGTCGTCGAACACGGTTTCGAACATCGTCGGCACGAAGATCAGCCGCATCGGCGGCACGCGGCGCCCTTGCGCATCCTTCGGCCTGGTCTTGTTGAGATAGGCTTCGTATTTCTTCAGCAGGCGGTATTCGAAGCCGTCGGCCTCGCCGTCGTCGACGAAATAATTGGTGCGGCTGTAGGGCACCAGCACGCGCAGCGTGCCGCGTTCCCACAGCGCGCCGAGATCGTCGGTCGACCGGCCGTAGAGTTCCTCGATCAGGTTCGGGCGCGCGGCCGCCTCGTCCGCCGCCTCGTCGGCGGCGCGCGCCGGCAGGGGGCTGAGCACACACAGGACAAGAAGGATCAGCCGCACCAACCCGGCCATGGTTTTCCTGCGCAGACGCAACGCCAAATACCCGCCAAAAACTCGTTCGATGGCGTAACTCATCGCATGTTTCACGGGGCTGGCCAAGCCCGGCCGGCAGGTCTTATGGTGCGCGACCCCGGGGTTCAGGTAAGCGAGGCGTTCGATGACGGCAGACCGGCAGGCAGCCCTCAGGCAGGATGAAACCGATCCGCTGCGCCATATGCGCGGCGAGTTCCTGCTGCCCGACGGCGTGATCTATCTCGACGGCAATTCGCTGGGCCCGCTGCCGGCCAGGTCGCGGGAGCGGGTGGCCCGCGCCGTCGACCAGGAATGGGGCCAGGACCTGATCCGCAGCTGGAACAGCGCCGGCTGGTTCAACCTGCCCGGCACCGTCGGCGCCAAGATCGCCCGGCTGATCGGCGCGGAGGCCGACGAGGTGGTCGCCGCCGACTCGACCTCGATCAACCTGTTCAAGCTGATGGTGGCGGCCGCCCGGCTGCGCCCGGGCCGCCGGGTCATCCTGTCGGACAGCGGCAATTTCCCGACCGACCTCTATATCGGCCAGGGCGTGGCCGAACTGCTGGGCCAGGGGTTCGAAATGCGCATCGTCGGCCGCGAGGACGTGGCCGCGGCGATCGACGAGACCGTCGCCCTGGTCGTGCTGACCGAGGTCGATTTCCGCGACGGCCGCCGCCATGACGTGCCGGCGATCACCCGGGCGGCGCATGACGCCGGCGCGCTGATGCTGTGGGATCTCTGCCATTCCGCCGGGGCGCTGCCGGTCGACCTCAACGGCGTCGGCGCCGACCTCGCCGTCGGCTGCGGCTACAAATACCTGAACGGCGGGCCGGGCGCGCCGGCCTTCCTGTTCGTCGCGCGCCGGCTGCAGAACGATATCCGCCCGCCGCTGTCGGGCTGGTGGGGCCATGACCGGCCGTTCGACTTCGTCACCGAATACCGGGCGGCCGAGGGCATCCAGCGCAATTTGTGCGGTACCCAGCCGATCCTGTCGTTCTGCGCCCTCGATGCCGCGCTCGACCTGTGGGACGGCATCGACATGGCGGCCGTGCGGGCCAAGAGCGTCGCGCTGTGCGAAACCTTCATCAGCCTGGTCGAGCGTGATTGCGCCGAGTTCGGCCTGACGCTCGCCAGCCCGCGCGAGGCGGCGCGGCGCGGCAGCCAGGTGTCGTTCCGGCACGCCGAAGGCTACGCGATCATGCAGGCGCTGATCGCCCGTGGCGTAATCGGCGATTTCCGGGCGCCCGACGTGCTGCGCTTCGGCTTTGCCCCGCTCTATATCCGCCATGTCGACGTGGTCGATGCGGCCGCGATCCTGCGCAACATCCTGGCGACCAGGGCCTGGGATGCCCCCGAATTCAAGAACCGCGCGGCCGTGACCTGATGATGCGTCCCCTCTCCGAATGCCCGGTGGCCGATCTCGCCGCCGTCCGTTTCGTCCTGACCGATATCGACGACACGCTGACCGACGACGGCCAGTTGCGGCCGGAAGCCTATGAGGCGCTGTGGCGGCTCGACGCCGCCGGCATCAAGGTGGTGCCGGTGACCGGCCGCCCGGCCGGCTGGTGCGACATGATCGCGCGGTTCTGGCCGGTGGCCGCGGTGGTGGGCGAGAACGGCGCGCTGACCATGGCCTATGACCGCGATGCCAGGAAGATGGCCGTGCGCCACTGGCTCGACGCCGCGACCCGGGCCGAAAACCGCCGCAAGCTCGATGCGCTGGCGGCCCAAATCCTGGCCGAGGTGCCAGGCTGCGCGCTCGCCTCCGACCAGGCCTATCGCGAGGCCGACCTGGCGATCGATTTCTGCGAGGACGTGGCGCCGCTGCCGCCCGAAGCCGTGCGCCGCATCGTCGGGCTGTTCGAGGCGGCCGGCGCGGTCGCCAAGGTTTCCTCGATCCACGTCAACGGCTGGTTCGGGGTGTGGGACAAGCTCGCCATGTCCAGGCGCCTGTTCGCCGCGCAATTCGGCCTCGACCTCGACAACCCGGCCGACCAGGTCCTGGTCGCCTATGCCGGCGACAGCCCGAACGACCAGCCGATGTTCGGTTTCTTCCCGCTGGCGGTCGGCGTCGCCAATGTCCGCCGCTATCTCGACCAGCTGACCCAGCCGCCGGCCTATGTGACCGAAGGCGAGGGCGGCCACGGCTTCGTCGAACTGGCCGACCGGCTGATCAGCGCCACCTCTTGAACCTTAGCGAGCCGCTACTAAATCTCCAGGTGTGACGGGGTTCCGGCCCATGCCCTGGGTTCGGGGTCCGCTCCGTCTCGTTTGCCCTCACTCCGCAACGCCGCGCGACCCGCAATCCTCGCGCGGCGTTTTCTTTTGCCACCTCTCAGCCGGTGCGCAGGGCCCGCTTGACGGCGGCCGGCTCGCGTTCGATCACCTTCAGCAAGGTACGGGCGGCACCGCTCGGATGGCGCTTGCCCTGCTCCCATGAGCGAACGGTAGCGAGCGGCGTTCCTACAAGCTCCGCGAACTTCGCCTGGCTGACGCCGATTGCCTCTCGTGCGGCTTTGACGTCGGCAACGTCGACACGGTGTACCACCATGCCCGGAACGTCCTTGCCGGCCATGAAATCAGCAGCCTGCTGCATCGCTTCGATCAACTCCTCGCCGAAGGCCGTCGGTTTATCAGAGAGCGGCAGCTCGATTTCCTTTGGCTCCTTTTTCCGCGCCATGACAGCTAGCCTTTCATTGGGCCAATTTGATGCCGTTGGCGATCGATGCCACCATTCTTAGCAGTTGCTTACACCGCTGCGACGATCCGCCTGATGCCCTCGTCCACGGTCGCCCGCGGGCAGCCCAGATTGACCCGCATGAAGCCGTGGCCCTCGGCCCCGAATTTCTGGCCCTTGTCGAGCCAGACGCGCGCCTTGGTCAGCATGAACTTGTTGAGCTCGGGCGCCGGCATCTCGAGCGCGCGGCAATCCATCCAGGCGAGGTAGAGCGAGTCGGCCGGGAGCACGCTGAGGCGCTGGGTGGCCTTGTGGATCTCGGCGGCGAAATGGGCCTGGTTGCCCCTGATGTAGTCGAGCAGGGCTTCCAGCCAGGGTTCGCCGTGCTGGTAGGCGGCCTCGGCCGCCACCATGCCGAGCGTGTTGACCAGCAGGCCGGAATTGCGGTCGAGCGTACGCTTGAACTGGTCGCGGATCCGCGGATTGGGGATGAAGACGTTGGCCGATTGCAGGCCGGCCAGGTTGAAGGTCTTGGACGGCGCGGTGCAGGTGATCGAGTTCTGCGCGAAGGCCTCGCCCAGCGAGGCGTAGGGGATGTGGCGCAGGTCGCGGTTCAGGATGAAATCCTGATGGATCTCGTCGGCGACGACCAGGATGCCGTGGCGGTTGCAGATCTCGCCCATCGTGCGCAGGTCGGCCTCCGACCAGACATTGCCGGTCGGGTTATGCGGGTTGCACAGGATGAAGATCCTGGTGTCCGGCCGGATCGCGGCCTCGAAGATCTTGGCGTCGAAGCGATAGCGCCCGCCATCCAGCACCAGCGGCGCCATCGCCGGATGGCGGCCGTTGACCACCGCGTCCTGGTGGAAATGGATGTAGACCGGCGGCTGCACCAGGATCGAATCGCCGGGCTGGGAGAAGGCCTGGATGATGGTCTTGAGCGTCGCGACGATCCCGGCCGTCTGCACGATCCAGTCGGCCGCGGGTTCCCAGCCGAAGCGCTTGCCCTGCCAGTCGGTGACGGCCTTCAGGTAGGATTTCGTCGCCCCGCCGGGATAGCCGAACACGCCGTGGCCCACCGCGTCGGACAGCGCGTCGAGAACCTGCTGCGGCGCCCGGAAATCCATGTCGGCGACCCACATCGGCAGCGGGTCGGCCGCGGCCTCGTCGGGTTCCAGCAGCTTTTCAGGCACCGCCCACTTCATCGAATGCGAATGCTTGCGGTCGATGATTTCGTCGAAGTCGAAACGGACGGACAACTCTAGCTCTCCTCGAAGATCAGGGTGGTGCCGAAGGCGGGCAGGGCAAGCCGCCCGCCATGGCGGTCGAACTCGATGCCGGCGGCGGCGAACCGCGCGGCCTGGGCCGCCAGGTCGGGCACGGCCACGGTGAAGGCTGAAAACGTCGTGCGCTCGCCGCCGGCCAGTTCGATCCGGCCGCCTGCGAGCGCGGCCCGGGGATCGCCGGTGAAGGCGGCGAAGAAGGCGCCGTGGCCGGCCGGATTGGGCAGGGCCAGCGTCACCGCGGTGATGTTGGTGGCGCCGTTCTCATGCGTCTGGAAGGCCGGATTCCAGAAATTCTCCGGGTAATGCTGCTGGCAGACGAAGAAGGCGGCGTCGGGCGCGGCATTGGCGAAGGCGAGCGTGAAGGCGACATGGGTTTCGGTGCCGTCGGGGCGGCGGCCCTGGCGTTCGAAGGAGAACGGCTCGAAGGCGCCGATGCCGGCGGCGGCGAAGCGGGCGGCGTCGGCCCGGGCATCGTCGCTGTCCAGCACCAGCATGCCCAGGCCTTCCTGGCGCTGCAGGTAGTCGCGCACGAAGGCGCCGAAGGAAAAGCGGCCGGGGCCGTGCGGCGGTATCGCGGCGGGGTCGGCGACGGTGATCAGTTCGATGAACGACGTGGCGAACTGCACCAGCCGGTTCTCGGTGCCCCAGGGATGGCGGTTGCGCGCGCCGACCTGGAAGCCGAGCCGGCGGCAGAATTCTCCCGCGTCGTCCAGGTCGTGGACCGCGACGACAAGATGATCGATCCGTTTCATGCCCAAATTAGTGGCAGATCATGCGAGGTCGCGCCAGCCCGCCGCGACGCGGCCGAGCGTGGTGAGCCAGCACAGCGCCCCGAACGCCCAGGCGAGCCAGGGAAACCATTGGGGAAACAGGCAGGCGGCGACGAGGAACAGGATGGTCTCGGCGCCTTCGGCCAGGCCGCCCAGGTGATAGAACGATTTGTGCCCGCGCCGCGTCGTGGTCAGGCCGCGCTTGGCCGCCAGCGCCGCGAAGGCCAGGAACGACGAGGCGGTGCCCATGAAGCTGGCCAGTACGAAGGCGGCCGGCAGGGCGTTGCGCTCGGGGTCGGCCAGGGCGAAGCCGAAGGGGATCAGGCCGTAGAAGGCGAAATCGGCGACGATGTCGAGATAGCCGCCGCGGTCGGAGGCGCCCCGCGCGCGGGCCACGGCGCCGTCCAGCCCGTCGGCCAGCCGGTTGGCGGCGATCAGGGCCAGGGCCAGGCCGTATTGCCCCCAGGCCAGGGCCGGCACGGCGCCTAGCCCGATCAGCAGCCCGGCCAGCGTGACCGTGTTGGCTCCGAGCCCGGCCCGGGCCAGCACGGCGCCCGCCGCGTTCAGCGGCGGGTCGATCAAACGGCGGCACCAGGGGTCGAGC
>JAEYTW010000334.1 GCA_023433835.1 Pseudomonadota bacterium
CCGCCGGCGGCCGCCGGCGGGATGAGCGTGGTGGTCGAGCATCGCGGCGAACCCTACAGCCTGATGATCGATTCGGTGTCGGAAGTGCTGTCGCTGCCCGATTCGGCCTTCGAAGCCAGCCCGCCGACGCTGAATGCCCGCTGGCGCGAGGTGTCGGGCGGCATCTACCGCCTGGACGGCGGCCTCCTGGTGGTGCTGGAAATCGACCGGCTCCTGTCGTTCGGCAGCGCGCTGGCGGCGTAGAACATAATCGTCGTTCCGGGCTTGACCCGGAACCCAGGGTAAGCGCCGTGCCGCTTGCGACGCCCTTGCCCTGGGTTTCGGGTCGACGCTTGGCTTCGCCCGGAGTGACGGATGGCGTTCAGCGCTTCTCCACCCCGCACCACTCCGCCATGAACACGGCAAGCACTTGCGCGACCTCGATGGTCGAGGCGATGTCGACCCATTCGTCGAGCGAATGGGTGGCGCCGCCCTTGGGGCCGTAGCAGGTGGCGGGGATCTTGCCGTAGAGCTGGAAGAAGCGGGCGTCGGTGGTGGCGGTCGACGCGACTTCCTGAATGGGCGTGTTGGTGATGCGGGCATGGGCGGCGGCAAGCGTCGTCATCAGCGGCGCCTCGCGGTCCATCGCGCAGCCCTCGGCCTGGAAGCCGTGATAGCTGATCTTGGCCTTGGCCATGCGCAGCCCGGGCCGGGTGGCGATCGCCTCGGCCACCTTGGCCTCGATCTGGCCGCGCACCTCGCCCAAGGTCATGCCGGGGTAGAAGCCGACGCGCACGTCGATCGTCGCCGCGCAGGGCACGGTCGAGGCCCAGTCGCCGCCGGTGACCTTGCCCAGATTGAAGCAGACCGGGTGGTTATGGCCGTGGAAACAGGCGTGGCGGTTCTCGGCCTTGTTCCACTCGCCTTCCAGTTCGCGCAGGGCGTCGAACACTTCGTAGGCGGCCTCGATCGCGTTGATGCCGTTCGAGGTGTCGAGCACGTGGGCCGGATGGCCGGTCAGGTCGATGGTCAGCCACATGACGCCGAGCTGGGCGATCATCAGCGACTGGCTGAACGGTTCGGGGATCACGGCGGCATCGGCACGATAGCCGGCGGCGAGGCAGGCCAGCGCGCCGTTGCCGGTGCATTCCTCCTCGATCACCGACTGCATGATGACGGGGGCGGCGGGCTGCAAGCCGAGTTCCTTCAGCGCCTCGAAGGCGAGGCAATAGGCCATGATGCCGGCCTTCATGTCGGCCGAACCGCGGCCGTACAGGCGCCCGTCGCGCACGACGGGCTTGAACGGCGGATCGGTCCACAGATGGGCCGGACCGGTCGGCACCACGTCGATATGGCCGTTCAGGATCAGCGACTTGCCCGAGCCGGACGAGCGGTGCAGGCCGATGACGTTCTCGCGGCCGGTATAATTGTCGATCACCGGCGGCGAGAAACCGGGCAGGTGGCGGATCTTGTCGAGGTCGATGTCGAAGCGCTCGACCGCGAGGCCGAGCCGGGCGAACTCGTCGGCCATCAGGTTCTGCGCGCCCTGCTCCTCGCCCAAGAGGCTGCCCTCGGCGACGAGGTTGCCGAGGAAGGCGACACCCTTGTCGGTCAGCGCATCGGCGGCGGCGCGGATATCGGTGACGAGGCCGGAATCGATCATCAGTTCTCCCCCTTCAGGCGGGCCAGCGCCGCGCCTTCGATGACATGGATCCGCTCCTCGTCCGCCGGGGTCAGGCCCTCGCGCGCGTAGAAGCGTAGCGCTGCCGTGTTCGAGCGATCGACCGACAGCCTGAGATAGGCGGCATTCGTCCGCCGCGCCGCCTCGGCCAGCAGGTCCCGGGCCAGGCCGGTGCCGCGGGCGGCGGGCGCGACGTAGAGATCCTGGATATAGATTCCGGCGCGGCCCCGCCAGCTGGAAAAGCTAGGAAAATATAGGCACAGTCCGATGGGTACGGTTGCTTGCCAGCCGATCAATGCCGCCCAGATATCGGCGTGGCGGCGGAAATCCTCCGGCGTCGAGGCGGCGGCCTTGCCCACCGCCATCTCGGCCGACATCGCCTGGATCATCGCATGGATGACCTCCGCGTCGTCGGCCGTGGCGGTGCGGATCGCGATCACGTCAGAACGCCACCCGGTCGCCGCCCTTCAGGCCCAGCATTTCGCGTGCCTCGGCCGGCGTGGCGATGTCGAGCGACAGGGCTTCGAGGATCGTGCGGATGCGCCGCACCTGATCGGCGTTCGAGGTGGCAAGCTCGCCCGGCCCCAGCATCAGGCTGTCCTCGAGCCCCACGCGCACATTGCCACCCATCGTCGCTCCCATGGTGATCAGCGGCATCTGGTAGCGGCCCGCCCCCAGCACCGAGAAGGCATAGTCGCGGCCGAACAGCTTGTCGGCGATCAGCTTCATGTGGCCGAGGTTCTCGGGGTCGCCGCCGACGCCGCCCAGCACGCCCAGCACGAACTGGATGAAGAACGGCGGCTTGACCAGGCCGCGGTCGCGGAAATGGGCGAGCGTGTAGAGATGGCCGACGTCGTAGCATTCGAACTCGAAGCGCGTGCCGAAGCCGTCGCCCAGCTGCGACAGGATCTGCTCGATATCCTTGAACGTGTTCTTGAAGATGGTGTCCCGCGTGTTCTCGAGCAGCCGCGGTTCCCAGTCGAACTTCCAGTCGGGGTAGCGGTCGACCAGCGGGAACAGGCCGAAATTCATCGACCCCATGTTGAGCGAGCACATCTCCGGCTGGGCCAGCGTCGGCGCGGCCAGGCGCTGTTCGAGCGTCATGGCCGAGCTGCCGCCGGTCGAGATGTTGATCACGGCATCGGTCGCCTGGCGGATGCGCGGCAGGAACTGCATGAATACGTCGGGGTCCGGCGTCGGCCGGCCGTCATGGGGATCGCGGGCATGCAGATGCAGGATCGCGGCCCCGGCCTCGGCCGCCGCCACCGACTGCGCGGCGATGTCGTCCGGCGTATAGGGCAGATAGGGGCTCATCGTCGGGGTATGGATCGACCCGGTGACGGCGCAGGTAATGATCGCTTTGCGGCGTGCCATGGTTTTCAACCCCGGGGCAGGTCGAGTTCGGCGGCCAGCACGGTCAGGCTGTCCTCCAGGATCGCCATGATCTCGTCGACCTGAGGCTCGTCGATGATCATCGGCGGGCAGACCAGGAAGTGATCGCCCTCGAACCCGCCGCGGGTGCGGCGCGAATAGATGATCAGGCCACGCTCATAGGCCAGGTCGACGATGCGGTTATAGGCATTCTTCTCCTTGGGCAGCGGCTGCATGGTCAGCGGATCGGCAACCATCTCGGCGGCGAGCAGCAGGCCCTTGCCGCGCACGTCGCCGATGAAGGGGAAGCGGTTCTTGAGGCCTTCCAGGCGGGCCTTGAGCTTGTCGCCCATGCGCGCGGCATTGCCGATCAGGTCCTGGCGATCGATCTCGTCGAGCACGGCGAGGCCGGCGGCGCAGGCCAGCGGGTTGCCGGCATAGGTGTGGCCGTGCTGGAAGCCGCCGGCATCCAGCACCGGCTGCACCATCCAGTCGGGCGCGACCATCGCGCCGAGCGGGCTGTAGCCCGAAGCGAAACCCTTCGACAGCGCGACCAGGTCGGGTTTCTGGCCCCAATGGTCGGCGGCGAGGAACTTGCCGGTGCGGCCCGCCCCGCTCATCACCTCGTCATAGATCAGGATGATGCCCCAGCGGTCGCAGATCTCCCGGATGCGGCCGTAATAGCTGTCGGGCGCCACCAGGGCGCCGGTCGAGGCGCCGCCGACCGGTTCCATGATGAAGGCCAGCACCGTCTCCGGCCCTTGCGCGCGGATCTCGGCCTCCAGCATGTCGGCATAGCGCAGGCCGCGCTCCTCCATCGTCAGCCCGTCGCGGTCGAGATAGGCCGTCGGTGCCGGAATCTTCGGCATCTCGCGCATCATCGGCGCGAAGGGCTGGGTCAATGCGTCATAACCGGTGACCGCCAGCGCGCCCAGTGTGCTGCCGTGATAGCTGGGGAAGCGCGAGATCACCTTGAACCGGCTGTGCTGGCCTTTGGCCACCGCATATTGCCGCGCCATCTTCAGGCAGGATTCGACGGCTTCCGAACCGCCGGAAACGAAGAACACCTTGTCCAGCCCAGGCGGCATGTGCTCGACCAGCCGGGCGGCGAGGTCCTCGGCCGCGTCGTTCTCGAAATGCAGGCGATAGGCGAAGGTGACGCGCTCGAGCTGGGCGCGCATCGCCGCCAGCACATTGGGGTTCGAGTGGCCGATATTGACCACCATGGCGCCGGACGAACCGTCGATCACCTTGCGGCCCTGCTGGTCGAACAGGTAGATGCCCTCGGCGCGATCGACCAGCGGGCGGCGAAGCCGGGTCTGGTAGAACAGATGCGAAGGCCGGCGCTCTGCGCTCATGATTTCACTCCGAGGTAACGATCCAGGACATTGCGGGTGACGCGTTCGACCATGGCGTCGGCGCGCTTCAGGCCCGCCACCCATTCGCAGCTGCCGGCATGGAACACCTCGCCCTTGCCGCGCGGGAAGTTGACGATCATGCCGCAGCCGCGCTTGACCCGGTCGACCGCGGCCGGGCCGTCGTCGCCGATCAGGGTGGTGGCGGCAAAGCGCGCGTCGTCGTCCGACAGGAACTGGTCGTCGGCGGCGATCACGTCGCTCTCTTCCTTCAGGGACGACATGCCGAGCGCGAGGATGACGAGGCCGTCGGGCGTGCCTTCGATGCCGGTCGGTTCGGGCAGGCCGCCGCGGATGATGTAGTCGAGGCCGTCGACTTCGTAGCCGAAGACATGGCTTTCGACGCCCAGGATGTCGCCGTAATAGAGGCCGGTGCCGGCGAAGGCCCAATGCTCGGGCCGATAGACCGGAAAGCCGCGCGTGCCGCGCGGGGCACAGCCGCCCCAGCCGACATAGAGGCCGCGGGTGGCGTTCAGCCCGAAGGTGGCGGCGCCGGGCCGGCCGACCTCGGGCGCTTCCCACGACGTGGTGGTGCGGGTCTTGTCTTCTTGGCCGTAGACCGGATCCTCGGCACGGGCGCGATATTTGTAGCAGGTCTGGCGCTTGCCTTCGTCTTCCAGGCGTGTCTGCCACATGAAGTTGCCGGCGAAGCGGGCGACATGGCCGCCGCGCTCGACATAGGCGTCGATCGCGTCGCGCATCTCCCAGGTCCAGTATTCGTCATGGCCGACGCAGACGACGACGTCGTAGCCGTCGAGGATCCCGGGCGCGTATTGCAGCTCATGCTGGCTGCAGAGGTCGACGGCGTAGCCCTGGCCCTCGGCCCAGCGGAAGAAATGGCTGTCGTAGCTGGCCCAGCCCGATGACGCGTATTTCTTCGAATGGCCGGTGGCGAAGGCCCATTCCATGTGCGGATAGCGCGGCACGGTCGCCGGCGGCAGCGTGACCTCGAGCGGCACGCGCGGCGCGTCGGCGGGCAGGCGTACGAAACCGCGGCAGAACGGGCGCTGGGTCGAGACCGTGGGGGCGTACTGGTTGCGGTTGGGGCCGGTGATGCCCTGGTAATGGTTCGACCCGCCCCAGGTGTTGTAGCTGGTCCACGATCCCGTCGCCGCGATCTGCAGGATGCGGCCGGGCTTCGGCCCCGCCGCCGGCCGCACGATGAACAGGTGGTCGTAGGTGGCGCCGCCGGCCGTCAGCGTGACGCGATAGGCGCCCGACGGCCAGTCGGCCGGAATGGCGAAGCGGTGGCTGACGTCCCAGCCGCAGCCGGTGACCGAGCATTGGTCCGGTGTTTCCTGCCAGCGGCAGGGCAGGCCGCGGGCTTCCATCATCGGCCTGAGCTCGGCCCCGTCGCGCAGGATGGCGAGGTCGTAGGTCGAGGCGGTGGCCGAGACATGCAGCGCGACGGTCTCGCCGGCGGCGTAGGCATAGCGGTCGGTATAGGCCCAGATCTCGGACCGGGGCGCATCCATGCCGGGATATTCGTAGTAATGCCCCAGCACCGCCTCGCGGCGCTGGGCCGGGGTCAGGCCGTAATCGGTGAAGGTCATGGTGTTGCTCCGAGGCCGATCGTCATGCCGGCGCCTACCCTGGATTCCGGGTCTCCGCTTCGCTTCGCCCGGAATGACGGGGAAACTTCATCGTCATTGCCGGGCTTGACCCGGCAATCGCTGCGGGCAGTCCGTGGGA
>JAEYTW010000380.1 GCA_023433835.1 Pseudomonadota bacterium
CCGCCTGGGCCAGCAGCGCCGCGGCCGCGGCGGTGGCGTCGGCGCCGGCGCGGTCGCGATTGGCCGGGAACGTCAGGTACGCCGCCTCGGCATGGGTCGCGGCCTCGGTCTCGGTCGCCAGCACGTCGCTCGGGCAGATCACGGCGACGGGACCGGGGCGGCCGGTGGTGGCCAGGCGGAAAGCCTTGCGGATGATATCACCGGCCTGTTCGGGCAGGTCGATGCGGATCGCCTGCTTGACGTAGGGCGCCATCGCCGCGACGTGGTCCAGCGCCGACGAGGCATGCCGGTCCTTCATCTTCAGCGCATGGTCCTGGACCAGCGCGATGACAGGGACCGACGACCGCTGGGCTTCCAAGAGGCCGGTGATCAGGTTGGTCGCGCCGGGGCCGAAGGTCGAGGTGCAGACGCCGGGCCGGCCTGTCGCCTGGGCATAGCCATGGGCCATGATCGCGGCGTGCTTTTCGTCGCGGACGGTGATGATGCGGGTGAAGGCGCGGTCGACGGCATGGAAGATGTGGATCGGGTCTTCCATGCCGAACAGGCAGGTGACGCCGTAGGACTTCAGGGTTTCGTAGACAATCTTGCCGGCCGTGCCGCGCATGGGGTTCCCCGCCTCTATTTCGCGATCAACTCGATTTTTACGTGTTGCATAATACGCAACGTGATGCATAATAGGTTACACAGGCGTGTCAGCGCCGGTCAAGCCGTCTGTTGGGATCCCAATGAAATCGATTGAAAAGGCTGTCGAGGCGCTGCGGCTGATGGCGACCGCGGGCCGCGAAATCAGCGTGGCCGAAACCGGCCGGCATCTGGGCGTGACGCGCTCGACCGCCTCGCGCCTCTTGGCCACCATGGGCCGCGGTGGGCTGATCGAACAGAATCCAGGCACCCAGCGCTATCGCCCGGGCATCCTGGCGGTGCAACTCGCCTCCGGCTTCCACCGGCATTTCGATCTGGTCGACCAGGTCGGCCAGGAAATGGCCGAGCTGTCGGCCCAGACCGGCCATACCGCCTGGGCCGGCATCCTGTCGGGCACCGAGGTCGTGGTGCTGAAGACGGTGCGCGGCACTCACCCGATCCAGTTCACGGTCGAGCCCGGCCGCCGCCTGCCCGCCCATGCCGCGGCGATGGGCAAGGCGCTGCTGGCGCTGAAATCGGACGGCGACGTCCGCGCCCTGTTCCCCGCCGGCCTGCCGGCGACCGCGGGCACCGCGCTCGGCTCGGTCGACGACCTGATCGCGGAGCTCGGCCTGACCCGGCTGCGCCGCTATGCCGTGTCGAACCAGGAATTGTTCAACGGCGTCCGCGCCATCTCGGTCGCCTTCCAGGACACCGACAAGGAAAAGGCCGTCGCCCTCTCGGTTTCCTACCCGCTGTTCTCGGTGCAGGACGGCGGCGACCAGGCGATCGTCGACACGCTCTTGCTCACCGCGAGCCGGATCGGGGCGAAGATCGGCGATGCCCGCTGGGGCGGATGACGTAAGGCTTCAGCAGCACCAGCGGCAGCACCGTCGCCGACAATAATCCTATCCAGCCGACCGGCCCGAGGACCCAGCCCCAGGCGGCGATGCTGGCCGCGAACGCCCCGGCCAGCGCCGCCGCCCCGGCCAGGCGCCGAGATCGCATCAGCGCGATCCATCCGGCCAGGGCCAGCGCGGCCGCCAGCCAGATCACGCGCGCACCTTCCAGGCCGCGACGGCGAAGCCGACCCCGACCAGCCCGAGCATCAGGTTGAACGTCGCCGGCACGCCGTCGACGATGCAGAGGCCGCCATAGGCCGCGGCGGCCAGCGCCAGCAGCGGGCGCCAGCGGCCGAAGGCGAGGCTCAATGCCCAGACGGCGAAGAAGGCGCGCACTTCCCAGGCGGCCCGCTCGGCCATGCCGGTCGGCAGCAGGCGGTTGGCCCAGAAATAGGCCGATATGGCCAGCGGCAGGCCGGCGACGGCGGCGATGTTAAGGCGGCGGACCAGCGCCCGGCCCCGTCCGGGCGCCCGCTTGGCCGTCCACAGCACGAGGCCGGTGGCGACCATCGCCGAACCGGCAATGCCGGCAATGAAGAACAGGGCACGCATCAGGCCTTCGGCGAAACGCCCGAGATGCAGGCCATAGGCCACGCCCCAGACCGCACGGGCGGCCGAGGGTGGCGACGGCGCCCGGAGCATGGCCCCGGTCGGCCCGTCGAACACCGCGCTGCCCGGATCGACCGACAGCGCCCCGGTCTGCACGGCGTGCAGCACGACGACGGCATCGGCCCTGCCGGGGCGATGCACGTCGATGCGGCGCACGGCCCACGGCACGGCCGCCAGCATCGGCCCGATCGGCGCCAGCACCGCCGGCGCGGTCTCGGCCGGCCGCGCCGGGATATCGGCCATGTCGGCGAAGAATTTGGCCGCGTCGCCGCGATAGCCGGCCAGCAACCCGGCCGGCAGATAGAGGAACATCAGCGTGACCAGCCCGGTATAGGTGATCATCAGGTGATAGGGCAGTGCCAGCACGGCCAGCGCGTTGTGGCCGTCGAGCCACGAGCGCCCGCCCGCCTTGCCTGGGCGGAAGGTGAAGAAGTCGCGGAAGATCCGCTTGTGGGTGATCACGCCGGAGACGATCGCGACCAGCATGATCATCGCCGCGATGCCGACGATCCAGCGC
>JAEYTW010000390.1 GCA_023433835.1 Pseudomonadota bacterium
CGGCGCGGCCGCGTGAATTGTCGGTCACGCGCATCGAGACGCTGCGCCGCGACCCCTATGCGATCTTTGCGGAATATATTCTGAAGCTGCACCGCTTGCGCCCGCTTGACGAGGATGCCGGCGCGGCCGAGCGCGGCACGCGCATCCACAAGGCGCTCGACGACTGGGCCCGCGCCCATCCCGAGGACACGCTGCCGGCCGATGCCTTGCCCCGGCTGATCGCGGCGGGCGAGGAGGCCCTGGCCGACATCGTCGACCGGCCGACGGTGCGTGCCTTCTGGCTGCCGCGCTTCCGCCGGATCGCGGCCTGGTTCCTCGATTTCGAGCGCGGCCGGCGCCAGCAGGCGCGCACGCTGGCGACCGAACTGAAGGGCACCGTGACGATCGCCGCGCCGGCCGGTCCCTTCGTGCTGAAGGGCACGGCCGACCGCATCGACCGCTTCGCCGACGGGCGCCTCAGCATCGTCGACTACAAGACCGGCCGGGTGCCGAGCGTGAAGGAGGTGGAAAGCTTCCTGGCGCCGCAATTGCCGCTGGAGGCGGCGATGGCCCGGCGCGGCGCCTTCCCCGGCATCGCGCCCGCCGACGTGGCCGAGCTGCTCTATGTCCGCATGACCGGCGGCGATCCGCCGGGCGAGGAATTGCCGGTCCAGCGCGCGCGCGAACCGATCGACATCACCGCGCTGGCCGAGGAAGCCTTCGCCCGGTGCGAGGCGCTGATCGCCGAATACGACGTCGAGGCGACCGCCTATCTGAGCCGCCCGATCCCCGAACTGGTCAAGGCGGTGGGCGATTACGACCATCTCGCCCGTGTCGCCGAATGGGGCGGTTTCGCCGGCTGGGACGAGGACGCATGAGTACGGCGGAAGTCACCCGCGGCCTCGCCGCCCAGCGCATCGCCGCCGATCCGGCGCTGTCGGCCTGGGTCGCGGCCAATGCCGGGGCCGGCAAGACCAAGGTTCTTACAGACCGCGTGCTGCGCCTGCTGCTGGCCGGGGTGCGGCCCTCGGCCATCCTGTGCCTGACCTATACCAAGGCGGCGGCGGCCGAGATGAAGCTGCGCCTGGCCCATCGGCTGAGCGATTGGGCGATGATGCCGGATGATCAGCTGGGCCGGGAAATGGCCCAGCTGAACGGCAGCGTCGCCGACCGCGCGCTGATGCAGAAGGCGCGGCAATTGTTCGCCACGCTGCTCGACGCGCCCGGCGGCCTGGCCATCCAGACCATCCATTCGTTCTGCGGCGCGCTGCTGCAGCGTTTTCCGATCGAGGCCGGCATCGCCCCCGATTTCGCCATCGCCGACGACCAGGCGGCGGCCGAGCTGGCCGAGGCGGCGCGGGCCGGCGTCCTGTCCGACCCCGACCCCGATCTTGCGCGCGCACGGGCCGAGATCGTCGCGCTGCTGGAAGAAACCGGCTTCGCCAACCTGCTCGACGGCCTGATCCGCGACCGCAAGAAGCTGAAGGCGTTGGCCGCGCGTCATGGCGACGATCCCGCCCGGCTGATCGCGGCCACTGCCGGCGTGCTGGGCATCGATCCCACGGAGACCGAGGCGGCGGCGCGCCAGGCCTTCGCCGCGGCGAGCGATGCCGCCGATCTCGGCCGCATCGCCGCGGCCCTCGATTGCGGCAACGACAACGATCGCGGCCGCTGTGCCGTGCTGCGGACCTGGCTCAACGCGGATATGGCGGGCCGGCTGGCCTGCTGGGCCGATTACCAGTCGCTGTTCCTGCGGGCCGACGGCGAACCGAAGGCGCTGAAGAGCATCGCCACCCGGAAGGCGGTCGAGGCCGAGCCGGGCCTCGACGCGCTGGTCGCGGCCGAGCAGGCGCGGCTGGCCGAGGTGCTCGAGCGCATCCGCGCCGCCCGGACGCTCGCGCGCTCGGGCCTGCTGATCCGGCTGGGCCTGGCCTTCCTCGCCCGCTACGAGACGGGCAAGGCGGCGCGCGGCCTGCTCGACTACGACGATCTGATCCTGCGCACCCGCGACCTGCTGCAGAAGCCGGGCATCGCGCCCTGGGTGCTCTACAAGCTCGATGGCGGCATCGACCACCTGCTGGTCGACGAGGCGCAGGATACGGCGCCCGAGCAGTGGGAGGTGGTGGCCGCGCTGGTCGAGGAATTCTTCGCCGGCTCGGGCGCGCGCGAGCAGGTGCGGACCGTGTTCGCCGTCGGCGACCGCAAGCAGTCGATCTATTCGTTCCAGGGCGCGGTGCCGGCGCGCTTCGAGGAAATGCGCCAGGTGTTCGAACTGAAGGCGCGCGATGCCGAGCTGGCCTTCGAGGATGTGGCGCTGGCCATTTCGTTCCGCTCGGCCCCGCCGGTGCTGGAGCTGGTCGACCGTGTCTTCGCGCAGGGATCCGCGCGCGGCGGCGTGGCCGAGCATGAGACGGTGCGTCACATCCCGTTCCGCGTCGACCAGCCGGGCAAGGCCGAGATCTGGCCGCTGCTGGAACCGGTGGTGCGCGAGGCGGTGACCGACTGGCGGGCGCCCACCGAATATCTGCCGGAAGACAATCCCAAGGTGCGGCTGGCCCGCGATATCGGCCGCCAGGTGGCGATGTGGGTGGCGGCCGGCACCGATCCCGGCGACGTGCTGATCCTGGTGCGCCGCCGCGGCCAGCTGGCTGCCGCCATGGTCACCGAGCTGAAGTTGCTCGGCGTGCCCGTCGCCGGTGCCGACCGCCTGGTGCTGACCGAACAGCTGGCGGTGATGGACCTGATCGCGCTGGGCCGCTTCTGCCTGCTGGCCGACGACGACCTGACCCTGGCCACGCTGTTGAAAAGCCCGCTCTACGGTTTCGACGACGACGACCTGTTCGCGCTGTGCCACGACCGGGGCAGGGCGAGGTTGTGGCCGACCCTGCGCCGGCGCGCCGAGGAGAATCCGAAATGGGCGCGGGCGGTGGGCGAACTGGCGGAACTGCTGGCGCGGGCCGATTTCGTCGCCCCTTACGAATTCTACGCCGATCTCCTGTCGGCCCGGCGCGGCCGCGACCGCCTGCTGGCCCGGCTGGGGGCCGAAGCGCTCGATCCGATCGAGGAAATGCTCGAACAGGCGCTGGTCTTCGAGCAGACCCATGCCCCGTCGCTGGAAAGCTTCCTGCACTGGCTCGAGCATCAGGCGATCGAGGTCAAGCGCGACCTGGACCAGGCCCGCGGCGAAGTGCGCATCATGACGGTGCACGGCGCCAAGGGGCTGGAAGCCAAGATCGTCATCCTGCCCGATTCGCTGTCGGCGCCGGACCATACCCATGATCCCCGCCTGCTGTGGCCCGGCGGCAACGAGCCGCAGGCCCTGATCTGGCGCGGCCCCAAGGCCGAATCGCCCCGGCTGGTGGCCGAGCTGATCGCCGCCGCGCGGGACGAGCAGATGCAGGAATACCGCCGCCTGCTCTATGTCGCGCTGACCCGCGCCCGCGACCGGCTGCTGCTGGCCGGTGCCAAGGG
>JAEYTW010000415.1 GCA_023433835.1 Pseudomonadota bacterium
CGTCGACGGCGACGCCGTCGACTACGACCATGTGAACTGCGCCATCGATCGCGCCCGCGGCGTCGCCACCATCACGGTGCGGGCCCCCGCCGACATGCCGCCGGCCGATATCGCCGGCATCCACGCGCTGGGGGCCGCGTTCTGGCCGCTGGCGCTGGCCCGCCAGCTCGACGATCTGATCCTGCATCTGCGCACCAACGAGGCCGAGATCGGGGTCTGGGTCTTCCGCTCGGAAGGCGACCCGACGATGGTATTGCGCCATGACGGCGCGCTGGACCAGCATCGCCGCGACTGGCTGGTGCGTGAGATCCGACTGTACCTGAAGCGGGTCTTCAAGCGCATCGACGTCTCCTCGCGCTCGCTCTTCGCGCTGGTCGAACCGGGATCGTGCTTCGTCGGCACGCTGCTCGAACTGGTGCTGGCCGCCGATCGCTCCTACATGCTGGACGGCACGTTCGAGGGCGACAACCGGCCGCCGCCGCATCTGGCCCTGTCGCCGCTGAACTTCGGTGCTTATCCGATGGTGAACGGCCTGACGCGGCTGCAGAGCCGCTCGCTCGACGACCTGATGGAGGTCGAGGATCTCAAGTTCCGCATCGGCCGCGAACTCGATGCCGAGGAGGCGGTCGAGACCGGCCTCGTCACCTTCGCGCCCGACGACATCGATTGGGAGGGGGAGGTGCGCCTCGCCATCGAGGAGCGCGCGGCCTTCTCGCCCGATGCCCTGACCGGCCTGGAAGCCTCGCTGCGCTTCGGCGGGCCGGAAACGATGGAAAGCAAGATCTTCGCCCGGCTGACTGCCTGGCAGAACTGGATATTCCAGCGCCCGAACGCGATCGGCGACGACGGCGCCCTGAAGCTCTACGGGACCGGCAGGCGGCCGGGTTTCGATCGCCGGCGTGTCTGAGCCGGCCGAACGCTGACATCAGGTGACATAGCCAGAAACCCCGTTACATCGAAACTTCGCATGCTCGGCCACCGATACGGGTGGAAGACGGGAAGGGATCGGGCATGACGGCGGTACGGGCGGTATTGCGCATCGGCTTGGCCGCGGGCGCTGCCCTGGCCTTGGCCATCGGCATCCTGCAGGTCTGGCAGCATCGGCGCCATGAAGCCGAGGATCGCCGCCTTGCGGTGAGCGAGGTGGCCGACCTCTTGCGCCTGCGCGTCGAAGGGGCGATGCAGCGCCGCATGCTGTTGACCGAAGGTCTCGCGGCATTCGTGGCGGCGACGCCCGAGGTGCAGGCCCGCGCCTTCTCGTCCTTCGTCGCGCCGCTGATGCGCGACGGCATCGCCGCCGCGATGGTGATGCCGGGCCACGGCATCGACGCCCTGCTGGCCGCAACCCCGGAACAGGCCGCGCTGGGCCGCAAGCTGGCGCTCGACCCCGTCGAATGGAGGCTGATCGGCCAGGCCGCCGGCGACGGCCAGGCCGTGATATCCGACCCGCTGCGCATCGACGGTCGCAACCTGATCGGTGCCTACGACCCGATCTTCCTCGGCGGCGAGGATGGCGTCCTGCACTACTGGGGCATGGCGCTCGGCCTGTTCGACCTCGATCGCCTGCAAAGCGAGATCGAGGCGGTGCTGCCCCGTCCGGCGCCGCGCTATGCCATCCGCAATCTTTATCGCGACGATGCAGCACCCGGCATGGTGGCCGGCGAGCGTGCCCTGGCCGGCCGCGGCGATGCCACGCGCATCGCCCGGTTTCCCGGTGCCACCTGGGAGATTTCCGTGGCGGCCGCCTCAGGCCCGGGCGGGCTCGCCGATGCGGCGCTGGCGGGCGCGCCGGCCGGGATGATGGCCTTGCTGCTGATCGGCTTCTTCATCCTTGCGTCGCGCGGCGGCTCCACGCTGCGGGCGCTGCCCGCGGTTGCCGACGAACCGCCGGCGCCGTCCGCGCCACCGGAGGAGGGCGGGGCGGAGCGCCGCAGCCTGGAGCTCGAGGATCAGCGCATCCTGCTGCGCTCGACCCTGGAAAGCCTCGACGAAGGGGTGGCGGTGTTCGACGACCAGGGCCTGCTGATCCTGTGGAATTCGCGTTTTCCCGCACTCCTCGATATCGATCCGATCTGCCTGGAGCAGGGCATCGGCCTGCGCGCGCTGCTGGCCGTGCAGGGCGAACGCGGCATCCTGCGGCCGGAGGATATCGCGCTGACCACCGGGCAGGGCCAACTCGGCCGCACGCGTGCGACGCTCGGCCGGCGGGTCGCGCGGTCGGGCACCGTCGTGCGGGTCGATGTCTGCTGGGCGCCGGGCGATCGCACCGTGGTGACCTTGGCCAACGAAACCGACACCGTGCGGTCGGCCCAGGTGCTGGCGGCTTCCGAACAATTGCTGCGCCGCGTGCTGGAGATCAGCCCGATCGCCATCGCCGTGCTCGACCGTCGCGGCCGGCCGCTGTTCTACAACGAACGGCTGCGCGAGATGTTCGGCCTGTCGCATGGCGAGATGGCGGGCTATGTCGGCGCCACGGCCTTCGAGAACCCGGCCGAGATGGAGACCGTGCTGATCGCGCTGCGCGACAACGGGTCGGTCGGCCCGCGCGAGATGCGCATCCGCCGCCCCGACGGCGCCATGCTCTGGGTCTCGCTGGCGGCGCAGAACGTGACCTTCGACGGCCAGAAGGCCACGATCTGCCATCTGCTCGACATCACCGCGCTGAAGGACGCGGGCGCCAATACCTGGGATATCGGGGAACTCGGCGACGTGCTGGCCCTGGCGCGGGTCCGGGCGGGCGAGGCGATGCGCCCCAACGAGGTCGAACCCGCCGATCGTGCAGCCCATACGATTGCACGCTGACATTCGCTGACAGCCCCAGAAGCTCAGTTACAGGAAAACCGGCCATGCTGTCTCCGCGCCCCGGAAGGCTTGCGCGCGGAGACAAGGTTCATGAATGCCGTAAGGTCCACCTTCTTCGTCTCGACGATCTCCGGCCTGATACTGATCCTGCTGGCCGCCATCGGGGCGTTCCAGGCCTGGCTGCATGTCGATCACGCCGCCGAGGTTCGCACGGCCGAGGCGATCCAGGCGGCCGACCTGATGCGCACCCGGGCCGAGCGCGTGCTGCAGTCGAAGCTGTCGCCGCTGCAGGCGCTTGCCGCTTTCGTCGATTCCCAGCCGACGCTGGACCCCGCCGAATTCTCGATCTTCGTCGCCGCGCTGATGCGGCCGGGCGTGAATGCGGTGCTGCTGATGCCGGACGGTGGAGAGGAAGACCTGCTGGCCGGGGCGCCTGCCCAGGCCGCGATCGGTCGCAGCCTTCTGCGCAACCGCGAGCAGCGCGACGTCATCACCCAGGCGATGGTGACCCGCCGGATGGCCGTGTCCGACCCGATCTCCGTCGACGGGCGGCGAATGCTTGCCGCCTACGACCCGATCTTCATCTATCGCGATGGCGCGACGCGCTATTGGGGCCTGGCGACGATCCTGATCGATCTGGACGCGGTGCTGGCCGAGATCGGCCTGCCCGCGGCCGATCCGGCGTTGCGCTACACCATCCGCAGCGTGGGGCGCGATGTCGCCGAACCCCATGTCATCGCGGGTGCCTCGCTGACGCCCGAGGTCACGCGGATCGCGAGCTTCGCGGGCGGCGCCTGGGAGGTCGGCGTGGTGCCGGCCCCGGCCCGCGGGCTGGGCGAAGCCGCGCTGCACGTTGCCGGCCCGGCCGGCACCGGCGCGCTGCTGGTCCTGGCGCTGGTCTTCATCCAGGCCAGGGCCCGCGGCAGCCAGCGGGCGGCGATCACCAATGCCCGGATCAGCGTCGATGTCGCGTCGATCAAGCTCGGCGACGCCCAGGCGCGGCTGCGCACCGCGCTCGATACCATCACCGAGGGCTTCGCCTGCTACGACCGCGACGATCGCCTTGTCGTCTGCAACGAACGCTATCGGCAGATGTATGACGCCTCGGCCGAAATCATCCGGCCCGGCGTACCATTCGAGGACGTGATCCGCCACGGCGTCGCGCACGGCCAGTACCCGGATGCCGGGGCGGATCCGGAGGAATTCGTCGCCCGCCGCCTCGCCTTCCATCGCGAAGCCGGCGGCGGCCGCAGCGAGATGCGCCTGTCCGACGGCCGCTGGGTGATGGTGGCCGAGCATCGCACGCCCGACGGCGGCGTCGTCGGCATCCGCACCGACATCACCGAGCTGAAGCGGCGCAGCCTGGAGATCGAGGGCCAGCAGATCATGCTGCGCGCCACGCTGGAAAGCCTCAACGACGGCGTTGCCGTGTTCGACGACGAAGGCTTGCTGGCCTTGTGGAATTCCCGCTTCGCCGTGCTGGCCGACATCGACCCGGTCTGCCTGGAGCGCGGCATCGGGCTTGCCGCCCTCGTCGCCGTGCAGGGTCGTGACGGCATTCTCGGCGACGAGGACATCGTCTTCGCGGCCCGCGGCCAAGACCATCTCGACGACGCCCGGCTCTCGCTCGGCCGCCGCAACGCGCGATCGGGCAAGGTGGTGCGCGTCGAACTGTGCTGGACAGCGGCCGGCCAGACGGTTCTGAGCCTGGTCGACGATACCGAGGTGGCGCGGGCCGGCGACATCCTGGCGACATCGGAACAGCGTCTGCGCGATATCCTGGACGTCAGCCCGATCGGCATCGCGGTGTTCGACCGCGAGGGGCACCCCTTGTTCTCCAACGACCGGCATTGCGAGATGCTCGGCCTGTCGCGGGCCGAGATCGGCAGCTACGCCGGCGCCACCGCCTTCATCGATCCGGCCGATCTGCAGGCCATGCTGCTGTCCCTGCGCGACCACGGCGTGATGGCCCAGCGCGAAATTCCGATGCGCCGTCCCGACGGCCGGCGGCTGTGGGTATCGATGAGTGCGCGCAACCTGATATACAGCGGCCAGAAGGCGACGATCTGCCACCTGTTCGACGTTACCGCGCTGAAGGAGGGGCGGGTCGCCCGCACGCCGGCGGCGGTCATCGAGGGCCTGGCCGACGAAATCGAGGCGCCGTGCCAGTATGTGATCGAGAACCTGCGCTACCTGCGGGCCTGCATCGACGACGTGCTGGCCCTGGCCCGCCGGGCCGGCCATCACGATGTCGAGGCGCTGGCCGACGAAATGCCGGCCGCGATCGACCAGAGCCTCGAGGGCATCGACCGGATCACCCAGGTCGCCCAGGCCATCGGCGACGTCGCCGCGCCCTCGGCCCTCGACGGCGCGCCGTTCGATCTCAACCGCGCGATCCGCGCCGCCCTGACCGCGACCGGCCGGCATTGGCGCTACGCCGCCCGGGTCGACCTTGACCTGGATGACGATCTGCCGCTGCTGCGCGGCGACCTCGGCGATCTCCACCACATGCTGATGGCCGCCATCACCGGCACCGCCCGGACCATCGACCGGCGCGGCGCCCCGGAACTCGGCCAGATTCGGATTGCCACTCGCCTGACGCGAGACATGATCGAGCTGACTATTACCGACAGTGGTGCGGCGATGCATGGCTGGGAGGCGGTCATGCGGTCGGCCGAACTCTTGCGGCTGGGTGGCCAGGTCGAAGTCGATGCCGCCGCCGGCGCGGCGCTGCGCATTTTGCTGCCGCTTCAGGAGGTTAGCGTCCGCGTGGCGGCCTGACGCTCCCGCCGCATGGAATGCCTCGACCGATTTTCGATATATTCGGAATGAACATTCAAAATTTCTTTTAATTTCAACGTGTTAAACGACTCGCCAAGCAGCGTCGCGATGCCATAAGGTGTCCGGGACGGTTTCGCCACGAGGAACCCATGCCCAGCGTTCAGGATCTGCGTGCGCGCTTGACGGCGTTGCAGACGGAAATCGGTGAGAACTACGCCGGCCGCCGGGAGGCGGTCGCGGCGCTGGTCGAGGATTGCTGGACCATGGTCAGGCGGCGCGGCGCGAAGGTCGGCCCATGGGAGCGGGCCGAGCTCGAAGATGCCGGCCGCTGGATCTCGTTCGGTTACCTGAAACTGGCGCTGGTCTCGGTCGAGACGGTGCTGGCCGTCATCGAGCTGCCGCGCGACGAATACGAACAGGGATTCTTCTCGGCCAGCCGCAACAACGATGCGTCGCGCCGCCTGACGGCGTGACGGCCTAGCGGCCGAAATCCGCCGCCTCTCCGCTGCCCAGCCCATTGCCGCCGTAGAGCCAGGCGACGGTGTCGTGCATCTCGTCCTCGGACCTGGCGCGCAGGAGCGCGTTGCGCAGCGCGGCGTGCGGCCCGGCCGGATGGTAGATATGCTCGCCGATCGCGCGCGACTGCAACTGCACCCGCGCGGTGCGCAACAGGCGCTGGCGGCGATAGGCGTCGAGGGCCGCCGGTACGTCGTCGCCCA
This sequence comes from Pseudomonadota bacterium, assembly GCA_023433835.1. Lineage (GTDB taxonomy): Bacteria > Pseudomonadota > Alphaproteobacteria > Ferrovibrionales > Ferrovibrionaceae > JAFKFH01. The sequence continues at coordinate 6,303 of JAEYTW010000415.1, forward strand.
TCCGCCCGATGGTATCGGCCAGGCAGACCGCATCCTCCATCGCCATGCAGGCGCCTTGCGCGAAATATTGCAGCATCGGATGGGCGGCATCGCCGAGCAGGGCGACGCGGCCGTCGACCCAGTTGTCGACCGGCTCGCGGTCGCACAGCACCCAGGCCTTCCAGTTGGTGCCCCGGCGCAGGATCTCCTGGGCGCGCGGATGCACGTGGTGGAAGCCCTTGAACACCTCGTCCTCGTCGACCGGGCGGCCGGCCACCGGCTCGGGCGCATCGTTGTGGTAGGTGACGACCAGGTTGAACAGCTTCCAGCCCGATAGCGGGTAATGGACGATGTGGCATTTCGGCCCGGCCCACAGGGTCGCGGCGTTCCAGCGCAGATCCTCGGGCATCTGCTCGGTCGGGATGACCGAACGGTAAGTGGTGTGGCCGGAAACGCGCGGCGCGCCGTCGCCCACCACCCGGCGGCGGATGTTGGACCACAATCCGTCGGCACCGATCAGCGCCGCGCCCGCGACGCGGGACCCGTCGGCCAGCAGGGCGGTAACGCCCATGCCGTCCTGTTCGTAGTCCGCCACCTCGCTGGCGGTGCGCAAGGCGATCAGCGGATGCGCGCGGCAGGCCTTGAGGATGACGCCGTGCAGGTCGCCGCGATGGATGACGGCATAGGGATTGCCGAAACGGCGGCGGAATTTCTCGCCCAGGGTGACGCGCTGGATTTCCTCGGCCCCGACCGCATCCATCAGCCGGAGATGCTCGATATAGACTGCCATCGCGCGCGCGGTATCGCCGATGCCGAGATAGTCGAAGCAGTGAAAGGCATTGGGGCCGAGCTGGATGCCGGCGCCGATCTCGCCCAAGGTCGCGGCCTTCTCCAATACCACGACGGGCACGCCCTTGGCCGCAAGGCCCAATGCGGCCGACAGCCCGCCGATACCGCCACCGGCGACGATGAAGGGTGATGCTGCCATGGCCCGTCCTCCCGATCTGGCTCGTTCATTATGCTGATAATCAGTATACTGTCAAATAATGCATGCCGTGAACGTCTGGAATAGCCAGTCGTCATTACCGCGAAAGCGGGAATCCAGGGTAAGCGCGGCGCCGCTTGCGACGTCCTTGCTCTGGATTCCGGGTCTCCGCTCCGCTTCGCCCGGAATGACGGTAGGCGTCGATGGGATAAAGTTCAGCTAGTAATGAAACATCCACAGCTGGCTCTCGCTCAGCGTCTTCAGCGCCTCGACCGCGTCGGGGCGTTCGCGGGCGATCGTGGTGATCAGCGCTTCGGCGACCGCGAAGGCGGCGGCGGGCGAGTTTGGCAGGAAATTGTTCCTGGCCGGGGCGAACAGGACCATGTCGGCCAGCGCGACCAGCGGCGATGACGGCTTGTCGGTGATGGCGAGCAGCGTGATGTCGCGCTGCTTGGCGAACTTGGCCAGTTCGAGCGCCGCGCGGGAATAGCGCGGCAGCGAGATGGCGATGACCAGGTCTTCCGGTCCGGCCGACAGCATGTGGTTGGAGGCGCGCTCCGGCCCGCCGCGCGCGGTGGCGAACACGACGTCGGCTTCGAGATAGAGCGACAGGCCGTCTTCCAGGAAGGCGCCGACATGATGGCTGGCGCCATAGCCGACGATGAAGATGCGGCGGGCCTTCAACAGCGTGGCGATGACCCGGTTGACCATGGCTTCGTCGAGCGTGGCGATCGCTTCCTCGAGATTGGCGGCTTCGCGGCCGAGGCTTGCGGCCATCGTGGCAAAGACCGAGCCGGCGGTGGCGCGCGCATCGGCCAGCGCCTCGACCGGGGCCAGCGCGATCTTCAGCGCGGTCGAGAGCGCGCCGCGGAAATCGGCGTAGCTGCGATAGCCCAAGGTGCGCACGAAGCGGGTGACGGTCGCGGTCGAGGTGCCGCTGCGTTCGGCCAGGCCCTCGATCGTCATCGTCGCGGTGTCGAGCGGGCTTTGCAGCACGAAGTCGGCGGCCTTGCGATGGCCGTCGCTCAAGGTCGGGTAGATCCGGGCGATGCGATTGGCGAGATCCGTCGTCGGTTTCAACGCACGTGACATGGGCTTCCCGCTGATTGACGTCGGATAATTTTCATGTACGGTACTTCGTGAAAATAAAACTGTCAAAATTGGCAGTTCAGCACAGTGGGAGACGACCCGATGCGTCAGCGCACGCTCTTCACCATCCTGCTCGGCGCGACGATGCTGAGCACGCCGGCCATGGCCCAGACCCTGCGCATCGCGCTCGCCTCCGAGCCGACCGCGGTCGACCCACACTACCACGACCTCACGCCCAACAATGCGCTGGCCGCCCATATCTTCGACAGCCTGATCCGGCAGGACGAACTGCAGAAGCTGCATCCGAGCCTGGCCACTACCTGGGAGAACGACGGGCAGAACCGCTGGACCCTGAAGCTGCGCCCCGGCGTAAAGTTCTCGAACGGCGAGGGCTTCAGCGCGCAGGATGTGGTCTTCACCTTCTGCCGCACGCTGAAGAACGAGACCAAGGTTTCGGACTCGTTTGCCGACGTCACCGCGAACTTCGCCAAGGTCGAGACGCCCGACGACAGCACCGTGGTCATCGAGACCAAGGCGCCGGAACCGCTGATGCCGACGCTGCTGTCGGCCCTGCCGATCCTGTCGGCCTCGATCGTCAAGCATGACAAGATCACCCACGACGTCGCCAACAATTGCGGCGTCACCGGGCCCTGGCCGGTGGTCAGCAATTTCAACGACGGCACCGCCGCCATCGGCACCGGCCCCTACAAGCTGAAGTCCTATGTCCGCGGCTCGGGCATCGAGCTGGAGCGCAGCCCGACCTATTGGGGCGCGGCCGAACCCTGGGCCGCCGTCCGCTTCGTGCCGGTGACCAATGCCGGCCCACGGCTGGCCGGCCTGCTCGCCGGCGATTACGACGTGATCGAGAACCCTGCCGCCCGCGATCTCGGCCGCATCACCAACGACAAGCGCTTCGGCCATGTCATCACGCCGTCGACCCGCGTGATCTACTTCCAGCTCGACGTCGCCCGCGACGACAGCCCGTTCGTCAAGGCGCCCGACGGCAAGAACCCGCTGAAGGATGCGCGGGTGCGCAAGGCGATGTCGCTGGCCATCGACCGCGATGCGATCATCAAGCGCATCATGGACGGCGCGGCGGCACCGGCCTACCAGTTCCTGCCCAACGGCATGTCGGGCGCGCTGACCAATCCGCCGAAGCTGTCCTACGACCCGGCCCAGGCCAAGAAGCTGATGGCCGAGGCCGGCTACCCCAACGGTTTCCAGCTGACGCTGTCTTCGACCAACGACCGCTACATCAACGACAGCCAGATCACCCAGGCCGTCGCCCAATACCTGACCCAGATCGGCATCAAGACCGAGGTCGATGCGATGACCCGGGCGATCTACTTCCCGCGCCGCGCCAAGAAGGAATTCAGCGTGGCCATGGGCGGCTGGTCGTCGGGCACCGGCGAGGCCGCGTCCTTCCTGCGGCTGTGGCCGGCGACGCCGAACGAGGCCAAGACGTTCGGCGGCTCCAACTACGGCGGCTATCGGAACGAAGAGTTCGACAAGGTGATCCGCGCGGCGGTCGCGACCTTCGACGATGCCAAGCGCGAAGCCCAGCTGCAGCAGGCAATGACCATCGTGCTGGCCGACGGCGCGTTCGTCCCGCTGCATTTCGAAAGCACGATCTGGGCGCACAAGGCTGACCTCAAGGTCACCGGCCGCGCCGACCAATACACCTACGCGATGTCGGTGAAGCCGGCGAAGTAAGCCGGGAGAGGGGACGATGGGCGCTTATGTTCTGCAGCGGCTGATCCAGAGCGTCCTCGTCCTGCTCGCCGTCTCGGTCGTGGTCTTCTTTGCCGTCTACGGCATCGGCGACCCGGTCGAGCTCTTGATCTCGCCGCAGGCCAGCGCCGCCGAGCGGCAGGCGCTGGTCCACCGGCTGGGCCTCGACCTGCCGGTCTGGCAGCAATACCTGACCTTCATGGGTCGCGCGCTGCAAGGCGACCTCGGCCGTTCCTTCGTCCATGCGGTGCCGGCGGCGCAACTGATCCTCGCCCGCGCGCCGGCGACGTTCGAGCTGGTGCTGCTGGCCATGGCGTTCGCCATCGTCGTCGGCGTGCCGCTCGGGCTGACGGCCGGTCTCAACCCGGAAAGCCGGGGCGCCCGCATCCTGATGGCGGGCACCGTGCTCGGCTTCTCGCTGCCGAGCTTCTGGAAGGGCATGATGCTGATCCTCTTGTTCGCCGTGCTGCTCGGCTGGCTGCCGACGGCGGGACGGGGGGATACGGTCTCGGTGCTGGGCGTGCAGACCAGCCTCCTGACGCTGGACGGTTGGCGGCATATCGCGCTGCCCGCCCTCAATCTCGCGATCCCCAATCTCGCGTTGATCATCCGGCTGGTCGCCGCCGGCACCACCGAGGCGATGACGCAGGATTACGTGAAATACGCCCGCGCCAAGGGCGTGCGCCGCAAGCGGATCGTCAACCGCCATATCCTGCGCAACATCCTGATCCCGATCGTCACCGTCGTCGGCATCGAGTTCGGCAGCCTGGTCGCCTTCTCGACGATCACCGAGACCGTCTTCGCCTGGCCCGGCATGGGCAAGCTGCTGATCGATTCGGTCTACCAGCTCGACCGCCCCGTCGTCGTCGCCTACGTGCTGCTGGCCACCCTCCTGTTCGTCGCGGTGAATTTCCTGGTCGACGTGCTCTACGCCGCGCTCGACCCGCGGGTGAAGCTGACGGGAGAGCAGGCATGAGCGACCATGATCGCCGCTCTGGCGGCCGCGCCGGCCCGATGACGGCCGATACCCCGCTGCGCGAAAAGGTGCTGCGCCGCCTGCGCAACCGCCCGACGACGCGCGGGGCCGCGATCCTGCTCGGCCTCCTGGTGCTGCTGGCCCTGCTGGCGCCGTTGATCGCGCCGCAGAACCCCTACGACCTGGCCGCGCTCAGCGTGATGGACAATCGCCTGGCGCCCGGCGAGCAGGGCATGGCCGGCTTCAGGTTCTGGCTCGGCTCGGACTCGCAGGGCCGCGACATGCTGTCGGCGATCCTCTACGGCCTGCGCACCAGCCTGCTGGTCGGGCTGATCTCGACCATCGGCGCGCTGGCGATCGGCATCACCGCCGGCCTCGTCGCCGCGCAGTTCGGCGGCGCCGTCGATGCGATCCTGATGCGCATCGTCGATTTCATGCTGGGTTTCCCTTCGATCCTGATCGCGCTGGTGCTGCTCGCCTCGATCGGCCGCGGCGTCGACAAGGTCATCCTGGCGATCGTGCTGGTGCAATGGGCGCAATATGCCCGGCTGATGCGCGCGGCGGCACTGGTCGAACGGCGCAAGGAATATGTCGAGGCCGCGGTCAATTTCGGCCTGCCCACCCGCCACATCATGTTCGCCCATCTGCTGCCGAACTCGATCGGCTCGGTGCTCGTCGTCTCGACCATCTCGATCGCCTCGGCGATCACGCTGGAGGCAACGCTTTCCTTCCTTGGGGTCGGGGTGCCGGTAACGCAGCCCTCGCTCGGCCTCCTGATCGCCAACGGCTTCGAATTCCTCCTGTCCGGCGAATACTGGATCGCGGTATTCCCGGGCCTGGCGCTGGTCGCGCTGATCATGTCGCTCAACGTCGTCGGCGACCGCCTGCGCCGCAGCCTCGACGTGCGCGCATGACCGTCCTGTCCGTCCGCGGCCTGAAAACCGTGTTCCACGCCGCCGACGGCGCCTGGCCCGCGGTCGACGGCGTCGACTTCACCGTGGCCGAGGGCGAGATCCTCGGCCTGGTCGGCGAATCCGGCTCCGGCAAGTCGGTCACCGGCTTCTCGATCGTGCAGCTGATCGACGCCCCTGGCGAGGTCGTGGCGGGCGAGGTGCTGTTCGACGGCACCGACCTGCGCGTGGCTTCGGAAGAGCAGTTGCGCCAGTTGCGCGGCGACCGCATCGCCATGATCTTCCAGGATCCGCTGATGACGCTGAACCCGGTGCTCAGCATCGGCGAACAGATGACCGAGGCGATCCTCGAACATCGGCGCTGCGGCCGTACCGAAGCGATGACGCAGGCCGCCGCGGCGCTGGCCCGGGTCGGCATCTCCTCGCCCCAGGCGCGGCTGAAGCAATATCCGCATGAATTCTCCGGCGGCATGCGCCAGCGCGTCGCCATCGCCACCGCGCTGCTGAACGATCCCGAACTGATTATCGCCGACGAGCCGACCACGGCGCTCGACGTCACCATCCAGGCCCAGATCCTCCACGAGGTGCAGACCCTGGTGCGCGAGAGCGGGGCGGCCGTCATCTGGATCACCCACGACCTTGCCGTTGTCGCCGAACTCGCCGACCGGGTCGCGGTGATGTATGCCGGGCGGATTGTCGAGATCGGCGCCGCCGATGTCGTGCTCGATCGCCCGCGCCATCCCTACACGCTTGGCCTGCTCAATTCCTCGGCGGCGATGGTCGAGCCGGGCGCGCGGCTGCACCAGATCGACGGCGTCGCCCCGCGCATCGATTCGCGGCCCTCGGGCTGTCCGTTCCGGCCGCGTTGCGACCGGGCGCAGGCGGTCTGCGCCGAGACGGACCCGCCGCCCGTGGAACACGACGGGCGCACGCTACGCTGCCATGACCCGGTGCCGGCATGACGACGCCCCTGTTCGAGTTGCGCGGCGTGCGCAAATACTTCCAGGGCAAGGCCAACCTCGCCGAACGCATCCTGACGGCGGTCGGCCGGCACAAGCCGCCGGCGACGTTGCGCGCCGTCGACGGCGTCGACCTGACCGTCGCCAAGGGCGAAGTGCTGGGGCTGGTCGGCGAATCCGGCTGCGGCAAGTCGACGCTCGCCCGCATCGCCACCGGCATCCTGGCACCCACGGCGGGCGAAGTGTTCTACCAGGGCCGCGGCGTCGCCGGGCTGAAGGGGCGCGAGCGCCTCGATTATCTGCTGAAGGTGCAGATGATCTTCCAGGACCCCTACGCCTCGCTCGATCCGCGCATGCGGGTCAGCCGGATCGTCGGTGAAGCGCTCCGCGTTCACAAGCTGGCGCCGCGGCACGAAATCGACGGCGCGGTCGATCGCGCGCTCGCGGAAGTGGGCCTCGATCTCGCCTATCGCGACCGCTATCCCCACCAGTTCTCGGGCGGCCAGCGCCAGCGCATCGGCATCGCCCGCGCGCTGGCGGTCAAGCCGGATTTCCTGGTCTGCGACGAACCGGTCTCGGCCCTCGACGTCTCGATCCAGGCCCAGGTGATCAACCTGTTCATGGACGTCCGCGCCCGTCATGGCCTGACCTATCTGTTCGTCAGCCACGATCTCGGCCTGGTCCGCCATATCAGCGACCGCGTCGCCATCATGTATCTCGGCCGCATCGTCGAGATCGGGCCTGCGGCCAGCGTGTTCGCCGATCCGGCCCATCCCTACAGCGCGGCGCTGATCAAGGCGATCCCATCGGCCAGCCATCGCAAAGGCAGTTTCCAGCCCCTGAAGGGCGAGCTGCCGTCGCCGCTGGCGCCGCCGCCGGGCTGCCCGTTCCACCCGCGCTGCGAACACGCCATGCCGGTCTGCCGCGCGGTCCGGCCGGAACTGGCCGAGCTTGCCCCCGGCCGCAGCGCCGCCTGTCATCTGCACACCGTACCGAAAGTCGCATGACCACAGTTCTGTTGGATCCGCCCGTCGGGCGCAGCACCTTGCCCTTCGTCGATGCCCGCCATCCCGAGCGGCCGCTGGCCGTCAATTTCTACCGCCCGTCGGGCTATCGTCCGGGCGGCGAGGTCGTCTTCGTCCAGCACGGCATGCTGCGCAACGGCGACGACTATCGCGACTTCTGGATCCCGGCCGCCGAGCGGCACACCCTGCTGATCGTCGCGCCGACCTTCGGCGACGAGCATTTCCCCAGGCCTGAGTCCTACAACAACGGCCTCGTGGTCGGCGAAGACGGCACGGTCGCGGCGCCCGAGGACTGGCTCTATGCCGTGCCCGCCCGCGTGCTGGCGGCATTGCGCGCGGCCGGCGTGGTGACCCGGGACAAGGTCCGCGCCTTCGGCCATTCGGCCGGCGGCCAGTTCGTCCATCGCCTGCTGGCGACACAAGGCGAGGTGCCGTTCGCGGTGGCCTTCGCCGCCAATTCCGGCTGGTACACCCTGCCGACCTTGGAACGCCAATTCCCGGAAGGCCTCGGCGGCCTCGGCTTCGGCGAGGCCGAACTGGCCCGCTGGCTCGCCTGGCCGATGGTGATCTTCGCCGGCGACCAGGACATCGTCACCGACGATCCCAGCCTGCCGGCCCAGGCCGAGGCGCTGGCCCAGGGCCCGATGCGCTTCGCCCGCGCGCATTTCATGCTGGATTTTGCCAAACGCGAGGCCGAGCGGCTGGGCGTGCCCTGCAACTGGCGCCTGGTCGTCGTGCCGGGCATCGGCCATGACGGCGGGGCAATGTCGCGCGCCGCGGCGGCGCTGTGGTTCGAGGGGCGGATCCCGGGGCCTGAGGAATTGACCGTCACGTCGACGGTGCCAGGTCTTTAGGAGAAAAAAGAGGCGCCCGGTTGCGGGTTCCGGGCGCCTCGACAGGCAGGGAATGGTGCGGGGACCCTTGGAACACCACCCCCGCCTAAGGCCGGGCCTGGGCTGAGACCAGACCCGGCTGACGGTGTCAGGCCTTGCCGAACTTCACCGAGACGAACTGGGAGTTGTCGCCGCGATTGATCAGCAGCATGACCGCCTGCTGGCCGGCCGTGCGGGCCTCCTTGACCTTCTCGACCACCTGCTTGGGCGAGGTGACCTTCTCGCGACCGACCTGGGTGATAACGTCGCCGGCGCGCAAACCCTGCTCGGCGGCATTCGAGTCGTCACGCACGCCGACGATCACGACACCCTTGACCTTCTCGTCGACGCCCAGCTTCTGGCGCATCTCCGGCGTCAGCTGGGCCAGTTGCAGGCCGAGATTGGGCTGACCCTTCGCGGTATCCTGCGTCGGGCCGGCATCGGCGACCTGTTCGGCGCCGGGCATCTGGCCGATGGTGACCGCGACCGGCACGGCGCGGCCGTCGCGCCAGACCGACAGGGTCGGGGTCTGGCCGGGCTTTTCGTTGGCGATCAGCTTGGGCAGGTCCTTCATCGCCACGACCGGCTTGTCGCCGACCGCCAGGATGACGTCGCCCGCCTTCAGCCCGGCCTTGGCCGCGGGGCTGTCCTCGGTCACCTGGGCCACCAGCGCGCCCTTGTCGTCAGGCAGGCCGACGCCCTGGCCGAGATCCTTGGTCAGGGGCTGGATCTGCACGCCGAGCCAGCCGCGCTCGATCTTGCCATTCGCCTTCAGCTGCTCGACGACCGGCTTGGCCAGGTTCGAGGGGATGGCGAAGCCGATGCCGACCGAGCCGCCCGAGGGGCTGTAGATCGCGGTGTTGATGCCGATGACCTGGCCTTCCGCGTTGAACGACGGGCCGCCGGAGTTGCCGCGGTTGATCGGCGCATCGAGCTGCAGGAAGTCGTCGAACGGGCCCGACTGGATGTCGCGGCCACGGGCCGAGACGATACCGGCGGTCACCGAACCGCCCAGACCGAACGGATTGCCGACGGCCAGCACCCAGTCGCCGACCCGCGCCTTGTCCGAGTCGCCCCACGGCACCGCCGGCAGCGGCTTGGGCGCGTCGACCTTCAGCACGGCGAGATCGGTCTTCTCGTCGCGGCCGACCAGCTTGGCCGGATAGCTTTCGCCGTCCGACATCTTGACCGTGATCGTCTCGGCCTCGCCGACGACGTGGTTGTTGGTCACGACATAGCCGGCGGGATCGATGACGAAGCCCGAGCCCAGTGCCATCGCCTTCTCGGCCTTGCCCGGGCGGCCGCCCTGCGGCGCGCCGAAGCGCTTCAGGAATTCCTCGAACGGCGAGCCGGGCGGCACGTTCGGCATCTGCATCTCGGGCTGCGCCTGCGCCACGCGCTGCTCGGTCTGGATGTTGACGACCGCCGGGGTCACCTTGGCCGCGAGATCGGCGAAGCTGTCGGGGGTCGAGCGGGCATCGGCGAAAGGCGTGGTGAACACCAGGCCGAGCATCGCCGCCCCGGTGACGAGGCCGGTCGCGATCCGGGCGGGGCGCTTGAGGGGGACGAGTTCCATCGACTGACTCTCCTTGGTGGGAACTGCAGCCGGGCTTTCGGTCCCGGCTTGAGCAACACCATGACGGAGGGCGTCTGTCGTAAAGATTTCTGGTTGATTAAATGGTGTTAATGTACGCCTTAGTTGTGCCGCAAAATGTTCTTTATATGTTCGATTTGTCGCGGCTGATCTCCCGGTGAGCCGATACGCGTGAAAGCTGTCGTAAGGTATTGGTTCTTTCGGGGAGGTCGAATTCAGCTATTCTCGCACCGATGAAAGATGGGTGGTCAGCCGTCCAGGAAATATCGATTGATATTAAAGACTTGGTAAGGTCGCAAGAGGCCGCGGCACGTCCGGTTGTGGACCGTTACCGATTGATCGTTTCCGCCCATGGATGTGCGTAGCCGTCGGCTGCAGCGGAGGTAGCAATGCGGATTTTGTTGAAGGTGACGGTCTGCTGCGCGCTGGCGCTGTGGTCCCTGGCGGCGCGCGCCGGCGACACGACCGACATGGCGGCGTGGAAGGCCTGGCTGGGCGGCCTCGGGCGCGGCTTTACCGTCACGCAAGGCGGATCGACCACCGTCGGCACCGCGGGCTGCGTGCCGATCATCGCGGTGTTCGGCGGCTGCTTTGGCAACAATCCGGCGGCACCCTACATCATTCCGGTGCCGCCGGTCGGCGACACCTATGTCGATCCCTATTACGGCACGCCGTTCAATACCGCCGGCGTGACTGGGCTGACCAGCAACATGATCTATCGCCAGGCCGAATCGGAGGCGATCGTCACCCTGGTCAACATGCCGCCGCCCGCGGCCTATTTCGGCTTTCAGACCTATCTGTTCACGCGCGAGGCGAGCCAGTACCCGAACGACGGCACGACCCGCACCCCGTCGCCCGATCCCACCCGCTATGAAATCTTCGGCAGCGTCGGCAGCACCGTGAACAACGTGATGATCGCGAGGCAACTCGGGGCAAGCCCGTGGAATGCCGGCACGATCGCCTTCATCACCACCTCGAACCGGACGCTCGCCGAGACGCTGAAGGCCTCGGCCGCCGCCGCCGGGCTGGATCCGAAACGCATCTTCGTCGAGACGGTCGGGCGCAACGTCCAAGTGGGCAGCGGCGCCACCGCCGACGACCTGCTGACCCTGATCCGTTACGCGGTCGGCGAAAACGCCGCGGCCCACGATGCCTGGAATGCCGCCAACCTCAGCAATGTGCAGACCTTCCGGGTCCGCGGCAATTCGATCGGCGTCGATCGCTACGAGACGCCGTTCTACACGGTCAAGCAGTCGACCGACGAAAGCGGGTTCGACGCCGCGCACCGGGAATTGGGCACCATTCTGTGGAAATGGCTGGGCCGGCAACTGTCGCGGCCGGTGGTGATCGAACAGATGGTGCCGAGCGAGCGGACGCTGCTGGAGGGCACGCCCTATGGACTGGTCGGGCGCGACTGCATCTTCAAGGGAACCAACTGCCTCGGCGACAGCCAGGACACAGATTCCTATCGCTACGGCCTGGCTGGCAGGCTGCCGGCCAACAGCATGTTCCTGATGGTCGGCGTCAACCATACGCTGACCGGCAACGGCAGCTATGTCTCGCTGGGCATCTTCGACCAGGCGACGGAATTGGGCGTCGCCGCGGTCTCGCAGACCAACCCGGCCGCCGTCGGCTTCAATGCCGGCGCCCTCACCGGATCGGCGGCGGGGTTCCTGAACGCGGTCGGGCTGTACAGCAGCGCCTCGCCCAATCTGCGGGCGCAACTCCCGTACTTCTACGTGGCGCTGTTCGGCCGCGGCTGTCCCGCCGCGGTGTCGGCCTATTGCACGGTGCTGACAACAGCCGAATTGCCGCTGTCGAGTTCGGTGCTGCTGATGCAGCGCGCCTATCTGAAGCCCGGCACCACCACGGGGGCGAACCCCGACGTGATGCAGACCCCTTACGTCATCTTCCGTCCGGTCCAGTAGGAAAGTAGCCGCGCATGCGCAAGACGATTGCCGTTCTATCGCTGTTGGCCCCGCTGTTCACGGCGGGCGTGGCGCAGGCGCAGGTCTACCTGCGGGGCGATGCCGGTTACGGCTGGGCGCGTGGCGCCGGCATCAGCGACACCCACGGGGCCGACGATCCCTACTGCGTGATCTGCGTGGCGGAAAGCCTGAACGATATCGGCGGTGCGAAGGCCCTGGGCCTCGGGGTCGGCTATCGCCTGAACGACCTGCTGCGCGGCGACGTGACGACGACCTATCGCGGCAGTTTCAGTCTCAACGATACCGATGGCAACGGCACCAGTTTCACCAGCCATATCCAAAGCTGGTCGGTGATGGCGACCGCCTATGTCGATGTGCCGGTCGATTGGCGGGGCATCCGTCCGTTCGTCGGTGCCGGCATCGGCTGGGCCAACAACCGCATGAACGCGTTGCAGCAGACTTTTGCCGGCGGCCACGGCAGCGAAGCGAACCCGTCGGGCAGCCGCAACAACTTCGCCTGGGCCCTGACCGCGGGCGTCGGCGTGCCGTTGTCGACCTTGTGGCCGCAGGCCGCGGGCTGGACCGTCGATGTCGCCTATCGATATGCCGATCTGGGCGAGGTCGGGACCAACCAGGGTACCAGCACGCTGACTTTCGGTTCGCAAAGCTATCCGTTGCAGACCAGCGGCGTGACGGGGCACCTGCGCGTCAACGAAGCCCTGGCCTCGCTACGCTATCAGTTCTAGCTTTAGTTCCAGGGCCGGTCCGCGCCCGGCCCTGCCGCGTCAATCCTTCTGCTTCAGCAGATCGAGGATGGCACGGTAGTAATACCCGCCCGAGCCGCCGGCGCCGCGGGCGATCTGCTGGGAAACCCGGGTGGTCAGCTGCTGGCGCGTGGCATCGGCATTGGGGAAGTCCAGCTCGGTCCAGTAGCGCTTCTTCTTGTCGAAATAGCCGACCGAGACCAGGAAGGCGGTGCCGAAATAGGTCGCCGATTCGACGGTGTCGTCGTCCTCGGTGACCTTGAAGGTGGCGTCGGGCTGCAGCGACTGCGACAGGCACCAGGCCAGCATGTCGGCCAGTGCCGACCGGATCGCCGCCTTCTGGTCGTCGCGCGCCTTGCCCCAGCCCAGGCGGAACAGCTCGGCCACCTCGTAATTGTTCTGGTTCAGCTGCCCGACCGACGAGCGCCAGCCATAGGGATAAAGCTGGTCGCGGATGGCAAGCGTGGTGTCGAGCACCCGCGGCCAGTCCGGCACGTCGCCCTTCAGGTTGCGCACGATATGGTAGGTGAGGGCGAGGTCGGCCGTGCGGGTGTTGCGCTCGCCGTCAAGGTAACGCGCACCCCAGAAACCGGTCTGCGGATCGCGCATGTCGTCGATCAGCACGCCGCGCAGGGTGTTCTTGAGGTTCTGATTCCACTGATAGCCGGTCGGCTGGTCGCGCAGGATCAGGTTCATCACCGACGAGACCACCTCGATCAGCGCGCGCCGCTGGCTTTCGCCCGAGCGCGACGGCTCCGACGTCATCATGCCCAGGAATTCGCGGCGCAGCCGCTCCGGGTCGTTGTAGCGGTCGAGGAATTTCGGCGGCACCGCCGGCGCCTCGTTCTTGGCCGACAGCGCGACCAGCCCGTCATAGGACACCGACAGCCGGAAGAAGTCCGCCTCGTGACAGGTGGCCCAATAGCCGTCCGGCGGGGCGGGGCGATCGGGCAGCTGGGTCGGGCGGGGGCGGCCGGCCTCCTCGGTCAGTTCGGCCATGCGCCGCTCGACCCGCTTGGTATCTGTCGTATAGGCCACCAGCCAGCGCACCTCGGCCAGCATCTGGTTGGCGCAGACCATGGGCTCGCCGGCGGCCTCGCGCCGGGCGATGGTTTCCGCCAGCGGCTTCAGCCGGGCCCGCCAGGCGCGGCGCAACTGCGGATAATCGGGATTGTGCAGGGCCAGCGCCTGTACCAGGTCATAGGGCGCCGGTGCGGCCGGTTGGGCACGGGCCGACTCAACGGTGACCAGGGCGGCGGCGAAAACTGCACAGACCCAAGCCGCGCCGAACTGTGCCGCGCGCATGGGCGTTCCTCCCTTGTCGGACAAAACAGGCGCGCGAGTTTAGGCATAGCGGCGTCCCTAGGGAATCACTTTCGCCTGTCCTCATCCTCGGGCACTGTGGCGGCGCCATGAAGCAGATCGTCATCGTCGCCACCGGCGGCACCATCGCGGGTGCGGCCCCCGATCCCCGCCAGACCGCCGGCTATCAGGCAGGGGCCCTGCCGATCCAGTCGCTGATGGCGGCCTTGCCCGATCTGGGCGGCCTCGCTGCCGTGACGGGCGAGCAGCTCTATGCCATCGATTCGAAAGACATAGCCGACGAACACTGGCTGAGGCTGGCCCGCCGCGTCGCCGAGCTGGCGGCCGACCCGCTGGTCGACGGCATCGTCGTCACCCACGGCACGGACACGCTGGAGGAGACGGCCTATTTCCTCAATCTGGTGGTGCGAACGGCAAAGCCCGTCGTGCTGGTCGGCGCGATGCGCCCGGCCACGGCCCTGTCGGCGGACGGGCCCATGAATCTCTACGCCGCGCTGCGCACCGCCGCGGCCGACGAGGCGCGGGCCAAGGGCGTCCTGGTGGTGATGAACGACCAGATCAGCGCGGCCCGCGACGTGACCAAGCGCCATGCCGGCAATGTCGCGACCTTCGGACCCGGCGAGTTCGGCTTCCTCGGCGAGGTCGGTAATGCCGGGCCGGCGTTCTATCGCATGCCGACCCGCCGCCACACCGCGAACGCGGCCTTCGACATCGCGTCGATCACCCGTCTGCCGGCGGTCGAGATCGTCTATGGCCATGCCGGCATGTCCACCCTGTTCGTCGATGCCGCGATCGCGGCCGGGGTCGCCGGCCTGGTCCATGCCGGCACCGGCGACGGC
>JAEYTW010000452.1 GCA_023433835.1 Pseudomonadota bacterium
CATCGGGCCACCGCCGCAAGATCGACGACCGCCGGATCGATGGCGCCGGTCAAAGCAGCATGCCCCCGTCGGCCAGGATGGTCTGGCCGGTGACGTAGCTGGCGAGCGGCGAGGCGAGGAAGACCGCGACGCCGGCCATTTCCTCGGACGTGCCGAACCGCCCCATCGGAATGCGGGCCAGCGCGGTCTCGGTGAGGCGCTGATCCTCGGTCGTCTTGGCGGTGAGGCGGGTCGGAATGAAGCCGGGGGCGATGCCGTTCACCCGGACGCCCCTGGCCGCGTAGGTCTGGGCCAGGATCCTGGTCAAGCCCATCGAGCCGACCTTCGATGCGCCATAGGCCGGCACGCCGCGCGTTGCATGAAACGCCGCGGAGGACGACACGATGATCATCGATCCCCTGGCCGCGACCAGCATGTCGATGAACTTGTTGGCACAGGCCATCAGGCTTGTCAGATTGACCGAAAGCACCTTCTCGAAGTTCGCGATGTCGTATTCCTGGCGGCCGTACATCACGACGCCCTGCGACTGTACGAGTACGTCGAGCCGGCCGAACGGCGGTTGCCAGGCGGCAACGGCTGCGAAGTCGGCGACGTCCATCCGGTGGTAGTGCAGCCCGTCCATCCGGCTGTCGGCGACGTCGGCATAATCCTCGGCCCGCGGGCGCGTGCCCCAGACATGCACCGTGGCGCCGAGCTCGCGATAGGCCTGGGCGATCGCATTGCCGATGCCGCCGGTGCCGCCGATCACCAGCGCCACCTTGCCGCTCATGTCGAGGTCGAATTTTCCGCCCACGGGTTTCCGCCCCCTCGTCACAGGCCGAAGGCCCGGCGCGCCCGCGCCTCGGCCTTGTGGCGCAGATAGTCGGGGAACTGCGCCGGGTTCGGCTTGATGCCCTTGAGCAGTTCGCGCGCCACCATGGCCTTGTGGATCTCGGTCGGCCCGTCGGCCATGCCGACCATCAGGCTGTTCATCAGATGCTCGGTGAACGGCACCTCGGTCGTCAGCCCCAGGGCGCCATGCAGGTGGACCGCCGTCGCCGATACGTCGTGCAGCACCTTCGGCATCAGAACCTTCACCGCCGAGACATGCTGGCGCAGTGCCTTCCAGTCCTTGCCCTGGTCGGCCATCCAGGCGGTCTCGAGCACGAACAGGCGGAACTGGCGCAGCTGGATCCAGGCATCGGCGATCTTTTCCTGGACCATCTGCTGCTTCCAGAGAACGTCGCCCTTGGTCTGGCGCGACACGACCCGTTCGCAGGTCAGCTCAAGGCACTTGGTGGCCTCGGCAAGCGACCGCATCGCGTGATGCAGCCGGCCGCCGCCCAGCCTCACCTGCGCGACGGCGAAGGCCTCGCCGCGCGCGCCGAGCATGTGGTCGGCCGGTACGCGCACGTCGGTCCAGCGCATATGCGCATGGTCGGGCTCGGGCTGGCTGTAATACTGGTATTCCCGGAGGATCTCGATGCCCGGCGTCTCCGCCGGCACGATGAACATCGACTGCCGCTTGTAGGGGCTTGCGGCATCCGGATCGGTCTTGGCCATGATGATGAAGAAGCTGGCGTAGCGCGCGTTCGACGCGAACCATTTCTCGCCGTTGATGACCCAGCCGTTCCCGTCCGGCACGGCGGTCGTCTCGACCTGCAGCGGATCGGCGCCGCCCTGCGGCTCGGTCATCGCAAAGCACGAGACGATCTCGTTTTCCAGCAGCGGCTTGAGGAAGCGTTCCTTCTGCTCGGGCGTGCCGAAATGCGCGAGAATCTCCGAATTGCCGGTATCGGGCGCCTGAGTGCCGAAGGTGATCGGTCCGAAGCGCGACCGCCCCAGCTGCTCGTTCATCAGCGCCAGTTTCAACTGGCCATAACCCTTGCCGCCGAGATGCGGGCCCAGGTGGCAGGCCCACAGGCCGCGTTCCCTGACCTCGGCCTGCAGCGGCCGGACCAGTTTCCGGAACAGCGGGTCGTGGACGTTCCACTGGCTGCCCAGCACATAGTCAAGCGGCTCCACCTTCTCGCGCATGAAGGCAGATATCCAGTCCAGCTCGCGCTGGAAATCGGGATCCGTTTCGAAAGACCACACCGGCAATTCCTCCTTGTCGGCCGGTACGATGGCCAAGGAGCGGTCATCTTTCCAATATCGGATTCTGCGGGTATCGATCGGGTTCGTTTATGAATCGCGCCGGGCGGCCAAATCCTGCCGTTGCCGCAGGCGGACGCCGACAGGCGCTTCGCCAGTGCGAAATTCGACGATTTCCTGCGAGACCCCGGCCTGAGGCCGTGCGGGAAGAAGAACTTTCTCCGGCGGCCTTACCCGACGAGCGCTTGGCGCCCCTGGGTCGGGGCCAGCCAGGGCGGTCGGTCATCCGCACGAAACTCGGGTCGTGATCCGGCGACCGGTGGAAGCCTGTTGGCGAAATCGGAAAATTGAAGTTCGGAGCTGACATCGACAATCGAGGAGAGACGCGCCCTGGGAAAGAGCCAGGACGAATCGTACCTAACTGGCTGAAATGCAACATGATATCGCCCCATTTCCACGATGTGAAAATGCGTTCCGCATGCATTGTGGCGCGGCGGGGCCACGCCTATCCTTGAGGGCATATCGAACGATCGCCTTCGGAGGCCCCGCATCATGACCGCGACCATCACCCTCGGGACCGTCACCGTCGCCCAGGCGCTGCATGACTTCATCAACGAGGAAGCCCTGCCCGGTACCGGCATCGAGCCGGCGGCGTTTTGGCGTTCGCTCGAGGCGATCCTGACCGAGCTGATGCCGGTCAACCAGGCACTGCTGAGGAAGCGCGACGACCTGCAGGCCCGGATCGACGCCTGGCATCGCGAACGCCGCGGCCAGGCCTTCGATCACGATGCCTATCGCGCCTTCCTGCGCGAGATCGGCTACCTGCAGCCGGAAGTGCCGGACTTCAAGGTCGGCACCGCCAATGTCGATCCCGAGATCGCGACGCTCGCCGGCCCGCAGCTCGTGGTGCCGGTGATGAACGCGCGCTATGCGCTGAACGCCGCCAATGCCCGCTGGGGCAGCCTGTACGACGCGCTCTACGGCACCGACGCCATTTCGGAGGACGACGGCGCGACGCGCGGCGGCGGCTACAACCCGGTGCGGGGCGCAAAGGTCATCGCTTATGCCCGCACCCTGCTCGACCAGGTCGCACCGCTGGCCGAGGGTTCGCATGCCGATGCGCTGGGTTATGCCGTGCATGACGGCGCGCTGACCGTCCTGCGCGCCGAGGGCGTCACGACCGGCCTGAAGACGCCGGCGCAATTCGCCGGCTTCCAGGGCGAGCCCAGCACGCCATCGGCCGTGCTGCTGCGCCATAACGGCCTGCATCTGGAAATCCGCATCGACCGCGGCCACCCGATCGGCCGCGACGATGCCGCCGGGGTCGCCGACCTGATACTGGAATCGGCCCTGACCACGATCCAGGATTGCGAGGATTCGGTCGCCGCCGTCGATGCCGCGGAAAAGGTCGCGGTCTACCGCAACTGGCTCGGCCTGATGAAGGGCACGCTGGAGGCATCCTTTCCCAAGGGCGGGAAGACGCTGACCCGCCGCCTCGATGCCGACCGCGTCTATGCCGCACCTGACGGCGGCACCGTCACCCTGCCCGGCCGCAGCCTGATGCTGGTGCGCAACGTCGGCCATCTGATGACGATCGACATGGTCAAGCTGAACGGCGTCGCGGCGCCCGAAGGCATCCTCGACGCGCTGTTCACGTCGCTGATCGCCCTGCACGATCTGCGCGGGCCCCATTCGGGGCGCAACAGCCGCGCCGGCTCGGTCTATATCGTCAAGCCCAAGATGCACGGCCCCGAGGAAGTCGCCTTTGCCGACACGCTGTTCGCCCGGGTCGAGGATGCGCTGGGGCTGGCGCGCGCCACGCTGAAGATGGGCATCATGGACGAGGAGCGCCGCACGTCGGTGAACCTCAAGGCCTGCATCGCGGCGGCGCGCGATCGCGTGGTGTTCATCAATACCGGCTTCCTGGACCGCACCGGCGACGAGATCCATACCTCGATGGAGGCCGGACCGGTGCTGCGCAAGGCCGATATCGCCGGCGCGACATGGCTCGACGCCTATGAGCGCCGCAACGTCGATATCGGGCTCGCCTGCGGCCTGCAGGGCCATGCCCAGATCGGCAAGGGCATGTGGGCCAAGCCCGACATGATGGCCGCGATGCTGCAGGCCAAGATCGCCCACCCCAAGGCAGGCGCCAATACCGCCTGGGTCCCCTCGCCGACCGCCGCTACCCTGCACGTCACGCATTACCATCAGGTCGACGTCGCGGCGGTGCAGGCGCAGCTGAAGTCGCGCCCGATCGCCTCGCTCGACGATATCCTGACCCCGCCGCTCGCCGACCGCGTCAACTGGTCGCCCGAGGAGGTGCAGGCCGAGCTCGACAACAATGCGCAAGGGCTGCTCGGCTATGTCGTGCGCTGGATCGATGCCGGCATCGGCTGCTCGAAGGTGCCCGACATCAACAATGTCGGGCTGATGGAGGATCGCGCCACCTTGCGCATCTCCAGCCAGCATATCGCCAACTGGCTGCATCACGGCATCTGCAGCGAGGAACAGGTGATGGCGACCCTGAAGCGGATGGCCGCCGTCGTCGACGGCCAGAATGCCGGCGACCCGGACTACCGTCCGATGGCGCCGGGCTTCGACGGCGTCGCCTTCAAGGCGGCCTGCGACCTCGTCTTCAAGGGCCGCGAACAGCCGAACGGATATACCGAGCCGGTGCTGCATCGCCGCCGGCTGGAAGCCAAGGGAGCCTGAAAGACATGCTGACCAAACACGCGCTGAGCCTCGCCGACGCCAAGAACGCCGCAGCGGCGGCCGCCAAGGTTGCCGGCGAGAACGGCTGGAAGGCGGTCATCGCCATCCTCGACGACGGCGGCAACCTGCTCTATCTCGAACGCCTCGACGGTACCCAGGCCGGTTCGGTCGACGTCGCCATCGCCAAGGGGCGCACCGCCGTCATGTTCAAGCGCCCGACCAAGGCGTTCGAGGACACGGTGGCCGGCGGCCGCACCGTAATGATGATGCTGCCCGGCGCCACCCCGGTCGAAGGCGGCCTGCCGCTGATCTACCAGGGCGAAGTGGTCGGCTCGATCGGCGTCTCCGGCGTCCAGTCATCGCAGGACGGCCAGATCGCCAAGGGAGCCGCGGACTACATCGCAGGGCTCTGACCCCCGCTCAGCCCTGCATCATCGCCAGCACGGCCTGCGCCAGGCCCGAGCCGGGGGTATTCAACGCCTCCGGCACTTCGAAGTGGTTGAGACCCGAAAGCACCAGCCGGCTGCGCAGCCGGCCCATGCCGGCCCCCGCCCGGGCGCAATCCCCCCCCAGG
>JAEYTW010000683.1 GCA_023433835.1 Pseudomonadota bacterium
CCAGGGCGACGCGGTTGCCGGCGGAGACGGCCGCCCCGGCGGTCGCGGGCAGTCCGAAGGCCGCGGCGGCATCCGGGCCGAACACCGCGGCGACGGCCAGATCGTCGCCGGCATCGGCCAGGGTCACCTTGGCGCGCAGCCTGTACAGGGTCAGCCGGCGCAGCAGGTCGGCGCGCCGCGCCCGCTCGGTATCGAGCCACAGGCCGTCACCGACGGCCGACACCACCATTTCGTGCAGGAACTTGCCCTGCGGGGTCAGCAGCGCGGCGTAGACCGCGCGGTCGGCGGCCACCCGCATGACGTCGTTGGAGATCAGGCCCTGCAGGAAGCGCTGGCGATCCTCGCCGCCGAGGGTCAGCACCGCCCGCTGGTCGAGAAGGGTATGAACCGGCATGACGCTGATCCCCGTGAACTGAAAACGTGCCTGCAGCGCGAGGTAGGCCGCCCGGCCGCGCTTGGCAAGAGGCAGGCGGGTAAGATACACCCTGCGATCATGAAAGTGCTGTTCATCACCTCGAACCGGATCGGCGATGCCGTGCTGTCGACGGGTCTTGTCGCCTGGATGGTCGACAATGTCCGCGATCTGCGCCTGACGGTCGCCTGCGGCCCGCTGGCCGCGCCGCTGTTCGAGGCGGTGCCGGGCATCGAGCGGATCATCCCGATGCACAAGGGGCGCTGGGGCGCCCACTGGTTCCGGCTGTGGCGCCAGGTGTGGTGGCGGCGCTGGAATCTGATCGTCGACCTGCGCGGCTCGCTGATTTCGCAGGGGCTGCGCTCGACCCGGCGCAAAGTGATGCTGTTCCACAACGAAACCACGCACAAGGTGGCCCAGCTCGGCGCCTTCATGAAGGTCAGGCCCGTGCCCGCGCCGCGAATCTACGTGGGGCGGGAGCACGAGGCCGCGGCCGCGCGGCTCGTGCCCGACGGGGGGCTCGTGCTGGCCGTCGCCCCGACCGCCAACTGGATGGGCAAGATCTGGCCGGCCGAGCGTTTTGTCGCCGCGATCGAACGGCTGACCGCGCCGGGCGGTATCCTGCCCGGTGCCCGCATCGCGGTCTTCGGCGGTCCGGGCGAGGAAGCGCTGGCCCGGCCGGTGCTGGACGCGTTTCCGGCCGACCGGGTGATCGACCTGGTCGGCACGGTCGATCTCCTGACCGCGTCGGCCTGCCTGCGCCGCTGCGCCCTGTTCATCGGCAACGATTCCGCGCCGATGCATATCGCCTCGGCCAGCGGCATACCGACCATCGGGCTGTTCGGGCCCAGCAAGGAGCGGGTCTACGGCCCCTGGGGACCGCGCGGCCTGGCCGTGCGCACGAACCTCAGCTATGACGAGATCGTCTCCCTGAAGGAATACGACCACCGCCTGCCGCAGAGTTGGATGGGCTCGCTGCCGGTCGACAAGGTGGTGGCAGAGGCGGAAGATTTCTGGCGTCACCTCGAGGAGGCATGACCATGGCGGCAACCTACGATCTGATCATCGCCGGCGGCGACGTCGCGACGCCGAACGGCCTGGGCCGGGGCGACGTCGGCGTGCGCGGCGGGCGGATAGTCGCCTTGGGCGCGCTGGAGCGCGCCGCGGCCGGTACGGTGGTCGACGCCGCCGGTCTGACCGTGCTGCCCGGCGTGATCGACAGCCAGGTGCATTTCCGCGAGCCGGGACTGGAGCACAAGGAAGATCTCGCCTCCGGCACCGCCGCCGCCGCCCTGGGCGGCGTCACCGCGATCTTCGAGATGCCCAATACCAAGCCCGGCACCACGACGGCCGAGGCGCTCGAGGAAAAGCTCGCCCGCGCCAAGGGCCGCGCCTGGGTCGACCATGCCTTCTATGTCGGCGCCGCCGCCGACAATGTCGACCAGCTGGCCCGGCTCGAGAACCTGCCCGGTGCTGCCGGCATCAAGGTGTTCATGGGATCGTCGACCGGGACGCTGCTGGTGGCCGACGACGAGACGCTCGGCCGCGTGCTGTCGCAGGGCCGCCGCCGCGTCGCCATCCATGCCGAGGACGAGGAGCGGCTGATCGCCCGCAAGAATGTGGCCGCCGAGAGCGGCGGTCGACCCCATGCGCATCCGGAATGGCGCGATGTCGACAGCGCGCTGATCGCCACGAAGCGTCTGCTCAAGCTCGCTCGCCGCTGCGGCCGGCGCGTCCATGTGCTGCATGTGACCACGGCCGAGGAAATGGCGTTGCTGGCCGAGCATCGCGACATCGCGACGGTCGAGGCGACGCCGCAGCATCTGACTCTCGCGGCACCCGATGCCTACGATCGCCTCGGCACCTACGCCCAGATGAACCCGCCGATCCGGGACGAGCGCCACCGGGCAGCGCTGTGGCAGGCCGTGGTCGACGGTGTGGTCGACGTCATCGGCTCCGACCATGCGCCGCATACGATCGAGGAGAAGGCCAAGGCCTATCCCGACAGCCCCTCGGGCATGCCTGGCGTGCAGACGCTGCTGCCGCTGCTGCTCGATCACATGGCGGCCGGACGGCTGACCTTGAACCGCCTGATCGACCTGACCTCGGCCGGCGCGCAGCGTGTGTTCGGCCTGGCGGGCAAGGGCCGCATCGTGCTCGGTTACGACGCCGACTTCACGCTGGTCGACCTGAAGCGCCGCCAGCGCATCGAGGAAAGCTGGCTGGCATCGAAATGCGGCTGGTCGCCCTTCGCCGGCATGACGGTGACGGGCTGGCCGGTGATGACCATCGTGCGCGGCCATGTGGTGATGCGCGACGGCGCGTTGCAGGACGTGCCGGTCGGCGAGCCGGTGCGCTTCACCGAGGCGCTGCCGGCCGGCTGATGCGGCCGGAGGACAGTCTCCTCGCCCAGGCGGACGCGTCCTGGGCGGCCGGCCGGCCGGATCTCGCCGAAGACGGCTTTCGCCGGTTGCTGGCCGTTCGGCCCGATCACGCCGGCGCGCTGTGGCGTTTCGGCGAACTGGCCCGTCAGCGCGGCCATCTGCCGGTCGCCCTGCGTCTGTTGCGTGCCTCGGTGGTCGCCGACCCCGCCGACGCCCAGGGCTGGCGGTTCTTCGGCAATGCCCTGGCCCGCCCCGGCGATGCCGCGGCCCATCGCGCGCACCGGCGAGCCACCACGCTCGCGCCGGCCGCGGTCGACGCCTGGTTCGACCGTGCCATCGCGCTTCTCGATGACGACCGCTCCGATGCCGGCATGGCCGCGTTGCGCAAGGCCCTGGCACTGGCGCCGGCGGCCCCGCTGTCCCGGATGATGTGGGGCATGCAGTGCCTTGCCGCGGGGGACTATCGCGCCGGCTTCTCGCATTATGCCGCCCGCTGGGAAATGCCTTCGCTGGTGCCCTGGGCGGCGCAGTTGCGCGGGCGCCGCTGGCGGGGCGAACCGCTGGCGGGCAAGACCGTGCTGGTGTTCGGCGAACAGGGCTTCGGCGACGACCTGATGTGCCTGCGCTTTCTGCCGCGGCTGAAGGCGATGGGCGCGCGTATCGTGCTTGGCCTGTCGCCGCCGCTGGCAAAGATCGGGCGGCGTCTGCCGGCGGTCGACGTCTTCCTCAATTCCGGCGACGCGATGCCGCCGCGCGACTATGAAATCCCGATGTTCGACCTGCCCTGGCGGCTCGGCCTGAAGCAGCCGGCCGACGCGGCGTCGCCTCCCTACCTGCGCGCCGATCCGGCCGGGATCGCGGCCTGGCGCGACCGCCTGGGATCAAGGAAGGTCTTCCGCGTCGGTCTGGCCTGGGCGGGGCGCCCCAGCCATCCGCATGACGCCAGGCGCTCGTTGCCGCTGGCCGCGCTGGCGCCGTTGTTCGGCATCCCGGGCTGCGAATTCCATTCGCTGCAACTCGGCCCCGCGGCGGCCGAGGCGGCGGGCACCCCGGTGATCGACCATCAGGGGGCGTTGACGTCGTTCGACGAGACCGCCGCGCTGATGATGGGCCTCGATCTCGTGATTACCGTCGACAGCGCGGCGGCCCATCTGGCCGGCGCGCTCGGCGTGCCGGTCTGGATCATGCTGTATGCCCCGGCCGAATGGCGCTGGGGACGGGCGGGCGATCGAACGCCCTGGTACGACAGCGCCCTGCTGTTCCGCCAGGAAACGATCGGCGACTGGGCGCCGGTGGTCGCGGCGATCCGGGCACGATTGGCCAATACGCTGATTGACCAGTCATCTTAACGTCGGCCAGGCGCTCTGATACAGTCCGCCGCCACATCGTGAGAAATACCGGAAGGAAACGCTTATGACCGCCTGCATCGTCGGCTGGAGCCACTCGAAGTTCGGCAAGCTGGAAGGCACGCTGGAAGACCTGATCGTCCAGGTGGCTCAGGGAGCCATTGCCGATGCCGGGATCGAGCCGTCCGATGTCGACCAGATCTATATCGGCACCTTCAACGGCGGGCTGGACGAACAGGACTTCGCCGCCTCGCTGGTGCTGCAGGCCGATGACCGGCTGCGCTTCACCCCGTCGACCCGGGTCGAGAATGCCTGCGCGACCGGTTCGGCCGCCATCTACCAGGGCATCAACGCGATCGACGCCGGCAAGGCGCGCATCGTGCTGGCCGTCGGTGTCGAGAAGATGACCGCGATCGATACCTCGGCGGTCGGCAAGATCCTGCTGCGCGCCTCCTACCGCAAGAACGAGCATTTCACCGATGGCGGCTTCGCCGCCTGCTTCGACGTCATCCAGTCGTCCTACTTCCAGCGCTACGGCGACCAGTCTGATGCGACGGCGCGGATCGCGGCCAAGAATCACAAGAACGGCTCGGTCAACCCGCTGGCCCATATGCAGCGCGACTTCGGTTATGAATTCTGCCGCAACGTGTCGGAAAAGAACCCGATCGTCGTCGGCCAGTTGAAGCGGACCGATTGCAGCATGGTGTCGGACGGCGCGGCCGCCGTGGTGCTGACCGATACGCAGACGGCGCTGTCGATGAAGAAGGCGATCGCCTTCCGCGCCGCCCAGCATGTCCAGGATTTCCTGCCGATGGCCAAGCGCGACGTCATCGCCTTCGAAGGGCCGGAACTGGCCTGGAAGAAGGCGCTGGCCGAGGCCAGGCTGACCTTGGACGACCTCTCCTTCGTCGAAAGCCACGACTGCTTCACCATCGCCGAACTGATCGAATATGAGGCGATGGGCCTGACCCCGAAGGGGCAGGGGGCGCGTGCGATCCATGAGGGCTGGACCGAGAAGGACGGCAAGCTGCCGGTCAATCCGTCGGGCGGGCTCAAGTCCAAGGGCCATCCCATCGGAGCGACGGGCGTGTCCATGCATATCATGGCGTCGCTGCAGCTGCTGGGCCAGGCCGGCGGCATGCAGGTGAAGGACGCCACGCTCGGCGGCATCTTCAACATGGGCGGTGCGGCGGTGGCCAACTATGTCTCGATTCTGGACCGGATCCGATGAGGCACTCAGCGGTCGTGACCGGTGGCGCTTCGGGCATCGGCATGGCCG
>JAEYTW010000641.1 GCA_023433835.1 Pseudomonadota bacterium
ATGCCGGCCGCCTTGCGGCGGAAGGCCGGATCGACCTGAAGAACAAGCCCGCCCCGGCCCTCGACCTGCGTGCCCGGCTGCAGCAGTTCCAGCTGGCCGCGAGCGACACGATGCGGGCGACGTCGAACGCCGATATCCGCCTGGGGGGCACCATCGCCGCCCCGACCCTTTATGCCCGCGTGCAGATTCCGCGGGCCCAGTTCCTGATCCCGGAGCGCCTGCCGTCCAGCGTCGTCAATCTCGACGTCGTCGAGATCGACAGCCGCAAGCCCGCCTCGCTGCAGGCCGGGACCGAGCCGACAAAGAAATCGCCGCCGCTTGTGGTCAAGCTGGACGTCCAGCTCGAGGTGCCTGGCCAGGCCTTCGTCCGCGGCCGCGGTCTCGACAGCGAATGGCGCGGCACCATCGTCGTCACCGGCACCAGCGCCGCCCCCGCCCTGCGCGCCGATATCGAGGCGGTACAGGGCACGGTGCAGGTTCTGGGCAAGAACTTCACCCTGCGGCATGGCGAGATCAGCTTCCCGTCCGGCCTCGATGCCGACCCCTATCTCGACGTCCTGGCCGAGCATCGCGCCGCCGACATCGTCGCCCAGGTGCGGCTGCAGGGCAGCCCGCTGTCGCCGCGGCTGACGCTCAGTTCGCAGCCCGAACTGCCGCAGGACCAGGTGCTGTCGCGCGTGCTGTTCGGCAAGACGCCCGGTTCGATCACCCCCGCCCAGGGCGTGCAGCTTGCCTATGCCGTCAAGACGCTGGCCACCGGCGGCCCCGGGCTGATGGATCGCCTGCGGGAATCGACCGGGCTCGACCGTCTCGATCTCGGCGGGTCCGATCCGGCCGGCGGGCCGACCGTGTCGGGCGGCAAATACGTGGCCGATGGCGTCTTCGTCGGGGTCGAGCAGGGGGCAAAGGCCAATTCGACCCGGGCGACGGTCGAGGTCGAGGTGCTGCCGACCATCACGGCGCGTAGCGCCGTCGGCGGATCATCCAGTCTCGTCGGCGTCGATTGGCAGTACGATTACTGAATGGCGCGATTCGATCAGGTCAGGGAACTGGCCGGCCGGCTGACAGGGACCGATACGATACGGCTCGCCGTGACCGGCCTGAGCCGGGCGGGAAAGACCGTCTTCATCACCTCGCTGATCCACAATCTGCTGGCCGTCGCCCGCGGCCATCGCGGCGTACTGCCGCGGCTGCACGATGCCGGCATCGCCGAGCGGCTGATCAGTGCCCGCGTCGTGCCGCCGGCGACCGAGGCGGTCGCGCGCTTCCCCTATGCCGAAAATCTCGCGGCGATGGCCGCTTCCGAGCCCCATTGGCCGCCGACCACCGCCGATATCGCCCAGATCAGCCTGGAACTGACGCTGGCCCGCGATCCCGGCGGGGTCGGCCGCTTCCTGGGCCGGCGCAAGGTGATGCTGGAAATCCTCGACTATCCCGGGGAATGGCTGCTCGACCTGCCGCTGCTCGACCGCGACTACGCCGCCTGGTCGGCCGAAACGATCCAGGCGGCGCGCC
This sequence comes from Pseudomonadota bacterium, assembly GCA_023433835.1. Lineage (GTDB taxonomy): Bacteria > Pseudomonadota > Alphaproteobacteria > Ferrovibrionales > Ferrovibrionaceae > JAFKFH01. Next base: position 1,516 of record JAEYTW010000641.1, read on the forward strand.
AGGGGATCCGCGCCGGGCTGTCCGGCGACTTCCTGCTTTGCGCCGCGGCGATCGATCCCGATGCCCCGGCCGACGAAGCCGCGGTTCATCGGGCCCACGCCGCCTACAAGGCCTATCTGGAAATGTGCCGCGAGCGGCATTCCCTGCGGTTCCTGCAGCCCGGCCGGTTCCTGTGCCCCGGCCCGTGGGGGGATCTGCCGCTGATGTGGTTTTCACCGCTGCCCGAGGTGCCGGCCAAGCCGAAGCCCGGCTCCAACGCCGCGCTGATGGCGGCGCGCTTCGACGCCTACCGCGCCGATATCAGGGCGAAATTCTTCGAGCGGCATTTCCAGCGCTTCGACCGCCAGATCGTGCTGGTCGACGTGCTTGGCGCGCTCAATGCCGGCGAGGACGCCTTTGCCGATACCGCGCGCGCCATCGCCGAGATCGCCCGCGGATTTGCCTATGGCGGCACGCTGTTGCAGCGGCTGTTCGGCGCGCGCATCGATCGGGTCTATTTCGCCGCGACCAAGGCCGACCATGTGCCGGCCGGCCGTCGCGACGCCCTGGAATCGCTGCTGCGGCATCTGGCGGGCAGGGCCGCCGAACAGGCGCGGCTCGGCTTCGGCACGCTGGCCTCGGTGCGCTCGACGGTCGATGACGTCGCGGTGCTGGACGGCCAGACCGTCGCGGTGGTCAAGGGGCTGGTGCCGGGATCGGACACGCCCAAGAAGCTTTTCCCTGGCGATATACCGCTGAAACCGCCGCCTTCCGAATTCTGGACCAACGCGCTGTTCACGATGCCGGGTTTCCTGCCGCCGCGGCTCGATCCCCAGGGGATTGCCGGCATTCCCAATCTCGACCTCGATGCGGCGGTGGCGTTCCTGATGGGAGACAAGCTGTGACGACAGACCCGCCGCGCGGCCCGATCCTGTTCGACGATGAAGGGCGGATCGTGGCCCAGCCCGATCTGCGGCCGGCGGGGCCGGCCAATCCGCCGCCCGCCCCGGCGCGGCCGGTGCTGATCGATACCGACGAACCGGCCGGGCCGATCGATCACAACTGGGACGAGATCGCCCGCGGCCCGGCCGCGCCGCGCTCGCGCGGGCTGTCTTCGCTCTCCTGGTTTGCCATCGCCGCCACGCTGCTGATCCTCGGGATCGGCGCGGTCGAAGGCATCGGGTATGTCGAGGCGCAGTTCGCGCGCGCCGCCTGGGCCGGCTGGGCCACCGCGCTGATCGTCGGCGGGGCCTTCTGGGCGCTGGGCCTCGGCATCTGGCGCGAAATCTCCGGCATCTGGTCGGTCGAGGCGGTCGACCGGCTGCAGGCCGATCTCACCCCCGCCGCGGCCGATCCGGTCGCCTCGGCCAAGGCGGCCGCGCGCTGGCTGAAGGCGATCGAGGGGCGCGGGGTCGATGTTGCTCTGTCGCGCGCCGGGCTCGATCGCGCCGGCAGCGTCGACGCGGTGGCGACCGCCTTGTCGTCGTCGGTACTGTTGCGCCTCGACCGCGAGGCCGATGCCGCCTTGCGCAAGGCCGCGATGCAGATCGCGACCGCCGCGGCGCTCAGCCCGAAGGCGTGGCTCGACGGGGCGCTGTTCATGTGGCGCGGCGTACGGTTGGTGCGCGAGATCGCCGAGATCTACGGCTTGCGGCCGGGCATCCTCGGCACCTGGACCTTGCTGCGCCGGGTGATGCTGGGGGCCGCGACGGTCGCGGCAGCCGATCTCGCCGGCGGCGTCGCCATGCAGGCCCTGGTCACCTCGACCCTGGCCCAGAAGCTCGGCGGCGAGGTCGCGGGTGCCGCAGCCGCCTGGCAGCGCATGTACCGGCTGGGCCAGGCCGCGATTGCCGCCTGCCGGCCGCTGCCGCGGGCGTCAGGCCCGGCCGAGGGCTGAGCCCACCGCCTCGCGGTAGCGCCGGCTGCCGGTCACCGTCGTGCCGGTATCGAACTGCAGCGTGAAATCGCCCGAGGTATTGGGCTCGATCTGCACGACCCGGGCGAGGTTGGCCAGCCGGGTGCGGTGGATGCGGACGATGCCGAAGGGGATGAGCCGCGCTTCCTCGGCCGTCAGCGTGCCGCGCACCAGGTGGCGGCGGTCGCCCAGATCGAATTCGACGTAGTTGCCGGCCGAGGTCACCGTCAGGATCGCGCGCGGCTCGACCCGGATCGAGGTAGCGCCGTCCTTCAGCCACAGGATGTCCGGGGGCTCCGCCGCCGGTTCGGGGTCGGGCGCCGGCACCGGCACTGGCACCGGCGGTGGCCGCAGCCGGCCCAGCAGCCAGAACCCGGCGCCGATGGCCGCCAGGGTCAGCAGGTCCTTGCGGAATTCATAGGGCAGGTCGCGCGCCCAGGCAAAATCGTAGTGCCCGCCCGCGAGCGCCGCGCCGGCCACGCGCAGGGCGACCATGCCGAGGATGTGCAGGCCTGAGAAGGTCACCGCCGTACCGGCGGTGATGAGGCCGAGCTGCCACCAGGGCCGCGGCCGGGTCAGCAGCCCGACGGCGTGCCGGACCAGCGGCAGCAGGGCGATGATGACGATGCCGGAGGTCAACTCGTAGAACAGCGGCAGGCCGAGATCGTAGGCGGCACCGCGCCGCTCGGCATCGTGCGCCGCCGACAGGGCGTTGACGACCGCGCCGGCCAGGATCACCGCGGCAACCCCCCAACCCGCGGGAATCCGCCAGCGGCTCGTCCCCGGTGGCCCGCCGTTCGTCCCTGCCGCCGGCCGTTCGTCCCGCGGGCGGGCGGATCGGTCACCTGCCGTCTCGACCGGGCGCGCGACAAGCCGTCGGATGAGCGTGCTGGTGCGTGACATTGGCAGCCGATAGGGACCGGAATGATGGATCGTGACGTGAGCGGCGGGCGGCGGATGGACCTCGACTGGATCCGTGTGGCCGCCTTCGGGTTGGTGATTTTGTATCACATCGGGATGCTCTACGTACCCTGGGACTTCCACGTGAAGAGCGATCATCGGGTGACGGGCCTGGAATACCTGATGTGGGTGGTCAATCCCTGGCGGCTCGGCCTCCTGTTCTTCGTCTCGGGCTGCGCCACCCGCTTCATGACGGGATCGCGCGGGGCGGGCGACCTCGCCGCCGGGCGCAGCCGGCGCCTCCTGCTGCCGCTGATCTTCGGCATGGCGGTGATCGTGCCGCCGCAAAGCTATCTCGAACTGGTCGAGAAGGGCGGCTATGCCCAGGGCTTCGCGACCTTCTGGGCGACCCGCTATTTCGCGTTCGCCACGGTCTGCGAAGGCGGGCGCTGCGTCATCATGCCGACCTGGAACCACCTGTGGTTCGTCGCCTATCTCTGGGTCTATACGATGATCCTGGCCGGGCTGATCGCGGTGCTGGGCCGGGGCCGGCTGGCCGCTGCCGGCGCCTGGGCCGGCCGGCTGATGTCCGGCCCGGGCCTGCTGATCCTGCCGGTCCTGGTGCTGGCCGCCAGTCGGATGTTCCTCTACCCCCGGTTTCCGCAGACCCATGCGCTGACCGATGACTGGTACGACCATGCCATGTACGGCTTCCTGTTCCTGCTCGGCTATTTCCTGGCGCGGGAGGAGACGGCGTGGGCGGCGATGACGCGGCTGCGCTGGCCGGCGCTGGGCCTGGCCGTGGCGCTCTATGGCGCGCAGATGCTGGCACGCCAGATCCCGGCCCAGGAGGCGCCGGTGCTGGGCATCGCGCTGACCCGGGCGGGTTATGGCGCCTATCAGTGGTGCTGCATGGTCGCGGTATTCGGCTTCGGCCGCCGCTGGCTGACCTGGGACGGCCCGGCGCGGCGCTACCTGACCGACGCGGTCTTCACCTACTACATCATCCACCAGACCGCGATCGTCGCCGCCGCCCATGCGTTGCGCGGTTCGGGCCTGCCGGCCTGGGCCGAGGCGGGGATCATCGTCGCCGTGACGGTGGCGGCGTGCGGCCTGTCCTACGAGGGGGTGCGGCGGCTCGGCTGGGCGCGGCCGTGGTTCGGCCTCAAGCCGGCCTGACTACGGCATCCCGTAGCTTTGGACCAACGCCCCGGCCAGCATGTTCCAGCCGTCGACCAGCACGAAGAAGATCAGTTTGAACGGCAGCGAGATCACCCCCGGGGGCAGCATCATCATGCCCATCGCCATCAGGATCGACGATACCACCATGTCGATCACCAGGAACGGGATGAACAACAGGAAGCCGATCTCGAAGGCGCGCTTCAGCTCGGACAGCATGAACGCCGGGATCAGTACCTGCATCGGCGTTTCGTTCGGGGTGGCGATGGGCCGCCGGGCCATCTGCGCAAACAGCATCAGATCCTGCTCACGGGTATGGCCCAGCATGAATTCGCGGAACGGCTGCGAGGCCCGGTCGAAGGCTTCGCGCTCGGTGATGCGCTCCTCGATCAGCGGCTGGATGCCTTCGTTATAGGCACGCTCGAACACCGGCTGCATGACGAAGAAGGTGAGGAACAGCGACAGCCCGACCAGCACCTGGTTGGGCGGCGAGCCCTGCGTGCCGAGCGCCGTGCGAAGCAGCGAGAAGACCACCGCGATGCGGGTGAACGAGGTGACCATCAGCAGCAGCGAGGGCGCGATGGTCAAGAGCGTCAGCAGCGCGATCAACTGGAAGACGCGGCCGGTCAGCGCCCCGCCGTCGGCGCCCAGATCGATCGATACGCTTTGCGCCTCGGCCGTTCCGGTCAGGGCCAGGGCCATGAGGACGACCGTTCCGAACGAGAGGGCCAATCGTCGCGTCACGCCTGCTCTTCCTTTTGTTCAGCTTGTTGTTCGGCCTGCACGGGCGGCGTGATGCCGCGTTCGACGACCATAGCGGTTTCCGGGCCAACCAGCAGCAGATGCTCGACCCCGTCCCGGCGGACCAGCACCAGGCGGCGTTTCGGATCGAGCGTCAGGGCCTCGACCACCGACAGCCGCTTGCCGGGGCGGCCGCCGATCAGCGAGGCCGGGGCGAACCGGCGCAACCCCAGGCCGAGCAGACCGATCAGTCCGATCACTGCCACCAGGGCGAAAAGCGCCCTCAGCCCCTGCTCAAGCTCCACGGGTCGTCCCCGCCTTGGGCACGCCGGGCAGGCGGCGCTCGGCCTGGTAGACATAACGCAGGATTTCCGCCACCGCGGCGAAGGCTTCCAGCGGGATCGGCGAATCGACGTCGATCAGCGACAGGATCTCGACGAGATCGGCATCCTCGCGCACCTTGACGCCGTTGGCGAAAGCGATAGCCAGGATCTGCTCGGCCACTGCGCCGCGGCCGGCGGCGGAAATCCGCGGGGTATCGGCCGCCGCCTGGTCATAGGTCAGCGCCACTGCCTTCTGCTGGCGGGCAGGCGGGGCCCCCGGATGTCGCGAATCGTCCTGCATCGGCGCGGAGCTTAGCGCGTTTCCGATAAATTTACCGAATCTCAACCTTCTTGCCGCGAGACTGCGAAGGCCTGGGACAGGGGGCGCGCGCATTTGGGCCGTGCCCTTCGGAGTGATAGAAAGGTTCAGGCGCGTGGATTACTCGAACCTGCCCGTGTTCGTCGCGCTGCAGAAGCGCCAGCAATGGCTGCAGCAGCGGCAGAGCGTCCTGGCCGAAAACGTCGCCAATGCCGATACCCCGGGCTACAAGCCCCGCGACCTCGTGCCCGTCGGTTTCCGCGACCTGCTGCAGGACAGCCGGTTCAAGCTGGACCAGGCGGTGACCGACCCCAGGCATATCTCGACCCCCAGCCAGACCGGCCCCGGGCGCGCCAGGACCGAGCGCAAGTTCGAAAGCGCGCCGTCCGGCAATGCGGTCAACCTGGATACGGAGCTGGCCAAGGTTGCCGACACCCAGCTCGAATACCAGACGATGATCAATCTGTACCGCAAGCAGGCGGGCTTCATCCGCACCGCGCTCGGCCGGACCGGCCAGTAAGCCAGGAGGCACCGGATCATGGACCTGAAGGATACGCTGCAGACCTCGCTGTCGGGCATGGCCGCGCAATCCAAGCGCATGCGGGTGATCGCCGAGAACGTCGCGAACGCCAATTCGCTCGCTACCACCCCCGACGGCGACCCCTACCGCCGCAAGGTCATCGATTTCAAGAGCGAGCTGGACCGCGCCACCGGCGCCCGCGTCGTCAAGCCCTCGGCGATCCGCGAGGACAAGGGCGATTTCGAGTTGCGCTACGAACCCAACCATCCGTCGGCCAATGCCGAGGGTTACGTGAAGTACCCCAACGTCTCGACGCTGATCGAGATGGCGGACATGCGCGAAGCCCAGCGCAGCTACGACGCCAACCTGAACCTGGTCGACACCGCCAAGACCATGCTGTCGCGCACCATCGACCTGATGCGCTGACGGATCGGGCGGGAGGCTGACCGATGGCGATGGACGTCAATCTGACCCGCGCGGCGCAGGCCTATGCCCGCGCCTCGTCTATCGCCGATCCGGCGCAGCCCGGCCAGGAAGACGCGGCCGTCAAGGGCACGTCGTTCAAGGATCTCCTGTCCTCGGCGATGGATTCGGCCGTCGGCGCGACCGGCAAGGCCGAGCTGTCGTCGATGGCCGCCTCGATCGGCAAGGCCGACATCAACGACCTGGTCGCCGCGGTCAACAACGCCGATTTGACCTTGCAGACCGTGGCGGCGGTGCGTGATAAGGTGATCGGCGCCTATCAGGAAATCATGCGCATGCCGATCTGAAGGCCGCGGCGCCGGTCTTCGTGCCCCATCGGGTTCGCCCCCGGGGCCGGCGGCCGCGCAGCATGCCGGAGGAGCGGTTGGTCCCAGGGCGTTCTCGATCAAAGTCCGGAGAGCGGCCATGAATCCCGCCGATGTGCTCGACCTCGGCCGGGAAACCGTGATCGTGATGATCAAGGTCGCCGGACCCGTGATGATGGTCGGCCTGGTCGTCGGCATCGTCGTCTCGCTGATCCAGACCCTGACGCAGATCCAGGAACAGACCCTGGTCTTCATTCCGAAGATCCTGGCTATCTTCGTCGCCCTGCTGCTGTTCCTGCCGCTGATGACAGCCTTCCTCGAACAGTTCTGGCGCGACATCGCCGCCCGCATCATCAGGATCGGCGGGGCGGGCTGAGGGCCGACGCCATGGGCGCACTGATCCGCGACATCCTGCCCTTCGGCGCCTTCGCCTTCCTCCTGGTGTTCGCGCGCGTCGGCGCGCTGATCATGATGCTGCCCGGCATCGGCGAGAACTACGTCTCGGTCTCGATTCGCCTGACGCTGGCGCTGGCCGTTTCCTTCGTCATCATGCTGCCGCTGGCACCGAGCCTGCCCGACGCGCCGACGCAGCTGACCCGGCTGCTCTGGATGATCTCGTCGGAAGTCGCCATCGGCGTGTTCATCGGCTTTTCCTGCCGCATCCTGATGACCGCGCTGGCCACCGCCGGCAACATCATCGGCATGCAGACCGGCTTGTCATTCGCCCAGTTCTACGATCCCGCCCAGGCCAGCCAGAGCGCGCTGGTCTCTGCCTTCCTGTCGATCTTCGGGCTGTTCTTCGTCTTCACCGGCGATCTGCATCTGGTCATGCTGCGCGCGGTTGCCGATTCCTATCAGCTGTTCCCGCCGGTGCGCATGCTGCCGCCCGGCGATTTCGCCCAGCTGGCCGCCCGTGCAGTCGCCGATTCCTGGTTTCTAGGTATCCAGTTCGCCGGCCCGTTCATCATCTACGGCATGATCTTCGCGGTCGGGCAGGGGGTGCTCGGCCGGCTGATGCCCCAGATCCAGATCACCTACATCACCCAGCCGATCCAGATCCTTGGCGGCCTGTTCGTCATGGCGACGACCCTGGGCCTGGTCGGATCGTATTTCGTCGGTCATCTCGAAGACCATCTCTCCCACTTCCTGGTGCGCTGAGCGATGTCGGACGAAGACGATTCCTCCAAAACGGAAGAACCATCCGGTAAAAAACTATCCGAGGCGGCGGCGCGTGGCGACATCCCGCGTTCGCAGGAACTGCAGCACGTGGTGATGATCGGCGGGGCGACGGTGCTGGTTTCCGCCATGGCCGGTTCGATCTGCAAGTCGGTCTACGAGATGCTGATCGTCTTCGTCCAGCAGCCGCACCGCATCCCGATCGACAAGGGCGGCTTCGTCGACATGATGCGCGATCTGGTGATCAAGCTGGCGTTGACCGTGGCGCCGCTGTTTGCCGTCATGGCGATCCTGGCGATCGCCTCGTCGGTGATCCAGAACCCGCCGACGATCGCGTCGAGCAAGTTCGACGACATGCTGTCGCATCTCAACCCGATCGCCGGGCTGAAGAAGATCCTGTCCAAGCAGAACCTGGTCGAGCTCGGCAAGAATATCTTCAAGTTCGTGCTGGTCGGCGGGGCCGCGGTGTCGGCACTGGCCGTCGACTTCAAGAAGATCGAGCTGCTGGCCCAGCTCGAGCCGATGACGCAGCTCAAGGAGACCGAGCGGCTGATCATGGCGATGATGAAATCGGCGGTCGGCGCGCTGATCGTGCTGGGCCTGGCCGACTACGTCTACCAGCGCTACCAGCATCGGCAGAAGCTGATGATGACCAAGCAGGAAGTGAAGGAAGAGCACAAGCAACAGGAAGGCGATCCGCAGATCAAGGGCCGCCTGCGCTCGCTGCGCATCCAGCGCGCCCGCCAGCGCATGATGGCCGCGGTGCCGACCGCCGATGTCGTGGTGACCAACCCGACCCACTACGCCGTGGCGCTCAAATATATCGGCGTCGACCTGAGCGCCCCCAAGGTGGTGGCCAAGGGCCTGGACCATATCGCCCTGCGTATCCGCGAGATGGCGACCGAGGCCGAGGTACCGATCGTCGAAAACCCGCCCCTGGCCCGCGCGCTCTATACGGTCGAGCTGGACCAGGAAATCCCCGAGAAATATTACCGCGCGGTGGCCGAAGTGATTTCCTATGTGATGCGGCTGAAGCGCAAGCTGCCGGGGGCACAATACCGCCCGTCCCAGCCGGTCGAGGATCCCGCCGCCCAATGACCGGTCTGATCGCAGCCCTTGCCGCGGCCTCGGCCGGCCTGATCGGTGCGGTGCTGGCCGCACCGGCCTACGGCCTGGTTCCGGCCTTCCTGCTGCTGGGCTTCAGCCTGGCGGTCGCGGCCGCCGCCTTCCACCTCCTGGTGCTGCAACCCGCGGCCGCCGATCGCCGGCGTGCCGATGAGGCCGCGGCCGCGCTGGCCGCTTTGGCCGAGGATCCCGTGCCCGTCGCGCTGATCGGCCGCACCGGCACCGTGATCGAAGCGAGCCAGGGCTGGCGCCGCCGGTTTGCCGGCGCGGCCGAGCCGCGCGCGGCCCTCGAAGCGGCGGGGCTGCGGGCGGAGGCTGCTGGCCGGCTGCATATCGAACTCCTGCAGGAAAGCACCCGGGCGGGGTTCGGCGAAAGCGGCCTGCCGCCCC
>JAEYTW010000663.1 GCA_023433835.1 Pseudomonadota bacterium
GCGTTGGCGCGCGGCATCGCCGTTCGCGCGCTGGCCCGCAACGCGCATGAGGGGCGCGGCCGTCTCGGCGCCCCGGTCGGGCTGGAATGGGTGACCGGCGACGGCCGCGACGCGGCCTCGACCTTGCGCGCCGCGCAGGGGGCCTCGGCCATCGTCCATGGCATCGACGTGGCGCCCGCCGAGCGCGCGACGCTGCTGCCGGCCATTGCTGCCAATGTCGTGGCGGCGGCCCGCGAGACCGGCATTCCCGTGATCTTTCCCGGATCGGTCCTGGCGCTGGGCCGGGGATTGCCCGAACCCTTCGGCGAGGATGCCGCCATGGCGCCGGCCTGCGCGCGCGGGCGCGTCGAAGCCGAGGTGACCACGCTGCTGGCGCAATGTCCGGGGCTTCTGGTGCTGCGGGCGGGGTGGTATTTCGGGCCCGGCGCGGTCCGCGGTCCGGGCGCCGGCCTGTTCGCCGGCCTGCGCGCGGGCGTCAGCCCCGGCCTGCCGGGCGATGCCGGCCGGCCGCAGGTCTGGAGCTTCCTGCCCGATCTGGCGCGTGCGGCCCTCGATCTGGAGGCGCGGGGCTGGCAGGGGACCGAGGTCGTGCACGGCCCGGCGCTGACGATGTCGCCCGGCGCATTTGCCGGCATGATCGCCCGGGCCGCCGGCCATCCCGGCGCGACGCTGCGGCGCCGGCCCTGGTGGCAGGTCCGCCTGCGCGCCTTGGTCGATCCGGCCGCGCGCGACCAGTTGGACCAGCGTTACCTCTGGGATGGCGGCGCCAGCCTGGCGGCAAGGCGTTTGCCTGCCCTGCTGCCGGATTTCATACCTACGCCGGCCGAACAGGCGGTTGCCCTGTCGCTCGGCCGCTGAGGCTCACGGGTCGACGATCGCCACGGTAACGTCGCAGCATTGCAGGCTGCGGCGGTAGTCGGCGATATCCTCGTCGTCGATTTCGTGGCGGCCGATGCCGATCAGCAGCCGGTCGACGGCGCAGCCATCCGACGACAGCGGCAGGATGACGCGTTCCAGCACGCGGCGCTGGCGCTGTTCGTCGCGCACGATCAGGGCCGAGAACAGCGGCCGGCGCAGATGGCAGGCCAGCCGGTAGGATTCGATCACCGGCAGCCGCGAGGCGGGCGGCAGCGCGTCGGTGGACTTGCCCTGCAATTCCTGGCCGGAGGCCCAGGCCATGCTGGTGCCGTAGATGCTGTAGACGAAATCGGCCCCGTCATCGGCGACGCGGACCAGCGCCATCCAGCCAAGCCAGGGTTTCAGCTCCAGCGGATCGAAATCGCTGCGTGCCGGCATGAACCGGCCGCGGCGCTTGTCCTGCCACAGCGTGGCGAGGCGGTAGAGCTCGGGCCAGCTGATGCCGTCGTCGAAGAAGCGGAGCGGCTGCCTGGTATCGACAACCGCGGGGGCGGCGACCATCTCGATCTGCACATGCTGCATGACCTGAACCCTCCGTCATCCGCTTGGGTACACGCGCGGGTCGCGCGTATTTGCGGTGGGGTTTTTATAGTCCTGCCCCATGCCTCGGTTTGTCGGAGGGATGTAAAATAAGGTATGCCGTCATCCCTGATGCGCGACATTTCTGCCCAAGGGAGGCGTGCCGCGCACGGCCCGGAGGCGCGGCGATCTCGCGGTTTTGCGCCGGCATGATGGGGCCGGATACCGCCCAGGCGGCACCCGGCCCCGAAGGTTGATCAGGCGGCGCGGACCTGGGCCAGGAAGCCGCCGACCTCGCCGCGCAGCTTTTCCGCCAACTGGGACAGGGTCGCCGAGGCGGTGAGCACCTCGCTGGCCGCCTGGCCGGCCTCGCCGGCCGAGCGGTTGACGCGCACCACGTCGGCCGAGGCCTGGGTCGTCCCGACCGCCGCCTCCTCGACATTGCGGGCGATTTCCTGGGTGGCCGCGCCCTGCTGTTCGACGGCCGAGGCAATCGAGCCGTTGATCTCGCTGATGTCGCCGATCGTCGAGCCGATGTTGCGGATGGCCGCGACGGCCGCCTGGGTCGCGGTCTGCACCTCCGAAATCTGCTCGCTGATCTCCTGGGTCGCCTTCGAGGTCTGGTTGGCCAGCGACTTGACCTCGGAGGCCACGACGGCGAAGCCCTTGCCGGCCTCGCCGGCGCGTGCCGCCTCGATCGTGGCGTTCAGTGCCAGGAGATTGGTTTGCCCGGCGATCTGGCTGATCAGGCTGACCACCTCGCCGATCCGGTCGGCGGCGGTGGCCAGACCCTGGACGATCCGGTCGGTCTCGCGCGCCTGGCCGACCGCATCCTGGGCGATGCGGCTGGCCGAGGTCACCTGGCCCGAGATTTCGCGGATCGAGGCGGCGAGCTGTTCGGAGGCCGAGGCGACCGTCTGCACGTTGGTCGCCGCCTGCTCGGTGGCGGAGGCGGCCGACAGCGACTGCTTGGAGGTCTGGTCGGCGATGCCCTGCATCGAGCCCGCGGTCGCATGCATCTGGGTCGAGGCGGTGGCGACGTTCTCGACCACGCTGCCGACCGCGCTCTCGAACGTCCGCGCCATCTGGTGCAGCGCCTCGCGGCGCTGGCGCTCGCCCTCGATGCGCGCGGTCTCCTCGGCGCGGGCGCGTTCGGCCGCCAACTGGCGCTTGGCATCGTCCTCGGCCTGCAGGCGGCGTTCCTCGGCCAGGCGGGCGGCCTCGTCGCGCTTGCGCAATTCCGCGGCGGCGTGGCGCTCGCGCTCCTCCTCCTGCCGCTGGCGCTCGGCCTCCAGCCGGCGATTTTCTTCCGCCTCGGCGGCGAGCCGTTCGGTCTCGATCGCATTCTGCTTGAAGACTTCAAGCGCCCGGGCGAGATCGCCGACCTCGTCGCCGCGGCCAATGCCCTGGACCGCGATGGTCTTGTCGCCGCGGGCCAGCCGGCCCATCAGCGCGGTGATGCCGGCGATCGGGCGCGCGGTCACCCGGCTCAAGCCCCAGCCGAACAGGATCGCCAGCAGCGTGGTGACGACGGCGTCGCCGATGATGACCCGCTGGGCGGTCTGCGTCGCGGCATCGGCCTGCTGGCGCCGCTTGGTCAGCAGGCGATCCTCGATCGCCAGGATCTGCCGGCCCTTGGCGCGGATCGCATCCATCGCGGCCTTGCCGCCGCCGGTCATGACCTCGGCCCGTGCCTGGTCGGGGTTCGTGCGCATCAGCGCGATCTGCTTTTCGGCGATGTTGGCGTGCCAGGACGTGGCCAGCCCATCGAATTCGCTCAGCAGCTTCTGCACCTCGGCATTCTTCACCGTCAGTTTGCGCGCCTTGTCCATCGCTTCGCGATAGGCCTGGCCGCCGTCGCGGTAGGGGGCTAAGAAATCGTCCTGACCAGTCAGCAAATAACCGCGCAGCCCGACTTCCTGATTGATCATCCCGGTAATGGAATCATTGACCGAGTCGATGACTTCATAAGTGAATGTGGCATAATCGGCCGCCTCGTCCATATCCTCGACTTGGGTCCATACCAGGATGCTGGCAATGACGCCGACCGCGACCAGCACGGCAAAGGATGTGAATATTTTGAGGTAAATCTTCATATTGTCGATGGCTTTGGACATGTCGATCTCTCGGTGTTCAGAGTTGACGGTGACAATGCTTAAGCGTCGCCAATCTTATCCATCACCCGCGGCGCGATCTGTTTGTTTTTGTAAATTGTGCGTTTTGCGGGAAAAGCAAACTTGGGATTCGCCAAAATTTTACGAGAAAAGAACCAGGTATTCTGCGCGCACAGGCAGGGTTCGCCGGTACTTGCCTTGACCAAGTACCAGCGATTCCAAGGCTTTGTCTTGAGAAGTGGCTAGGAACCCAGACGGTTAATACACGCTGAGGTTGAAGGCGATCGAGATCCTGGTACGGTTACCGCGGTAGGGCAGCACACCGTGCGGCAACCAGGGGGGGAACAGGATCAGCATGCCGGCCTTCGGTGGTATGGTTTCCGAAGCACCGACGGAGAGCATGCCAGGTAAAGCGTAGGCGAGGCTCGGCGCATACATGGCCGGGCCGACGCCGCGCGGGTCCTGCATCTCGAATTCGCCGCCGAGCCGGGGATCGGCCCCGACCCCGCCGTCATCGACGTAATAGCTGCCCGACCAGTAGCAGCCGGGATGGGTGTGGACGACGTTGGCGTGGCCCGAGCGGTTGACGTTGGCCCAGCAATTGACCTTCCAGTCGATCTGCACCGGCCGGCCCTGGCGGTCGGCGGTATAGCGGTTGGCCAGCTGCTTGGCGGCGTCGAGCACCGCCTTGATCGGGGGCCCGCCCCAGTCCTGGAAATCCCAGCTCGACTGCCAGCCGCCGAGATTGGAATGCTCGGTCCCCTTGGTCGCCCCCTCGCGCTGCATGATGGTGCGGGCCAGCTGCTCGTTCAGCTTTGCCGCCTCGGCCAGCTGCGCGGCGATGACCGGCGTCGCAAAACAGGCGGTGACGCCGACGTCGGCGATGGTGGCCTTCATGCCTTCACTCCCGCATAGGGTTTGGGTTCGGCGCCGGGGTCGAGCGGCCAGCGCGCCCGTGCGGCAGGGGCTGAGGGATCGATCAGCCCGGCGCGCAGCCGCTCGAGGCCGGCCCAGGCGATCATCGCCGCATTGTCGGTGCAGAGCTGGCGGGGCGGCAGGATCGTGGTGATGCCGCGCCTGGCGGTCAGCGCCTCCAGGCGGGCGCCGATGACCCGGTTGGCCGCGACCCCGCCGGCGACGACCAGATGCCGGCCGCCGGGGTGATGTTCGGCAAACCAGTCCAGCGCATGGCCGACCCGGTCGGCCAGGACGCGGGCGACGGTTTCCTGGAAGCTTGCCGCGATGTCGGCGGTGGCCTGCGCGTCGCGCTCGGGCCCGAGCTTGTCGACCAGTTGGCGCACCGCGGTCTTCAGGCCGGAGAACGAGAAGTCGCAGCCCGGCCGGCCGGCCATCGGCCGGGGCAGGGGAAAGCGCTTCGCATCGCCCGCGGCGGCCGCCCGCTCGACCGCCGGCCCGCCGGGATAGGACAGCCCGAGCAGCTTGGCGACCTTGTCGAAGGCTTCGCCGACCGCATCGTCGATGGTGGTGCCGAGCCGGCGATAGCGCCCGATGCCCTCCACGGCGACCAGCTGGCAATGGCCGCCCGACACCAGCAGCAGCAGGAAGGGGAAATCGACGTCGGCGACCAGCCGGGCGGTCAGCGCGTGGCCTTCCAGATGGTTGATGGCGATCAGCTTCTTGCCCGCGCCGCGCGCCAAGCCCTGCGCCATGTTCAGGCCCACCAGCAGCCCGCCGATCAGGCCGGGGCCGGTGGTCACGGCAATGGCGTCGACCTGATCGAGCGCGACATCGGCGCGCTGCAGCGCGCCGGCAACAAGCCGGTCGAGATGGTCGAGATGGGCGCGGGCGGCGATTTCCGGCACCACCCCGCCATAAGGCGCATGATCGTCGAGCTGCGACAGGACGAGGTCGGCCAGGACCCGCGCGCCTGGGTCGGTCGCATCGCGCACGATCGCCGCGGCGGTCTCGTCGCAGCTCGATTCCAGGCCCAGCACGATCACGACCGGCCTCCTGCGACGCTTATTCTATGGTCTGGCTGGCGCATCCGTCATATTGATCCGATTGAGAACGCCGGATGCGCGCCCCTGAAACCTCGAGGGGCCCGGCGCCCGCATTCCATGTGAAGGACTTCTTCGAGTTAGCACCGATGACCGCCAGCCGCCATAGCCTTCGTATCGGAACCCGGGGTTCGCCGCTCGCCCTCGCCCAGGCGGCGGAGACCAAGGCCCGCCTGCTTGCCGCCCATCCCGACCTTGCCGGGGACGCCATCGAGATCGTGGTGATCCGCACGACCGGCGACCGCATCCAGGACCGCGCGCTGTCGGAAGCCGGCGGCAAGGGGTTGTTCACGCTGGAGATCGAGCAGGCGCTGATGTCGGGCGACATCGATCTGGCCGTGCATTCGATGAAGGACATGCCGACGGCGCTGCCCGACGGCCTGGTGATGGCGGCCTTCCTGCCGCGCGAGGATGCCCGCGACGTACTGCTGACCCGCGACGGCTGCGGCCTGGCCGGGCTGCACCGGGGCGCGGTGGTCGGTACCGCGTCGCTGCGCCGCCAGGCGATCCTGCGCCATCGCCGGCCCGACCTGCAGGTCGTCACCTTTCGCGGCAATGTCGGCACCCGGCTCGACAAGCTCGGCCGCGGCGAGGTCGACGCGACCCTGCTGGCGCTGGCCGGCCTGCGCCGGCTGGGGCTGGCCGACAAGGCCCAGACCATCCTGGAGACCGACGAGATGCTGCCCGCCGTGGCGCAGGGGGCGATCGGGCTGGAATGCCGCGCCGGCGACGACGCCACGCTGGCCCGCCTCGCGCCCCTGAACCATCGCGAGACCGACCAGCGCGTGACCGCCGAACGGGCGCTGCTCGCCGCGCTGGACGGGTCCTGCCGCACGCCGATCGCCGG
Source organism: Pseudomonadota bacterium (assembly GCA_023433835.1). Lineage (GTDB taxonomy): Bacteria > Pseudomonadota > Alphaproteobacteria > Ferrovibrionales > Ferrovibrionaceae > JAFKFH01. Next base: position 6,417 of record JAEYTW010000663.1, read on the forward strand.
CCATGCGGTCATCGATGCCGGCGGCCTGCATCTGCAGGCGCTGATCGTGCGCCCCGACGGGTCGGAGATCATCTTCGCCGACCGGCGGGGGGCGGCGGCCGACGGTGCGGCGCTCGGCGCCGATGCCGGCGCCGAGCTCAAGGCGCGCGGGGGCGCCGGGTTCTTCGGCTGATGCGGATCCTGGTCACCCGGCCGGCCAGCCAGGCCGCCGAGACCGCCGCCGCCCTGCGCGCCCGCGGCCATGACGTGATGGTCGATCCGCTGCTGACCATCGTTTCCCACCCCGATGCCCTGCCGCCGCTCGACCGTCTCGCCGCCGTCCTCGTCACGTCGGTCAATGGGGCCCGCGCGCTGGCCGAGGCGACGGCCCGGCGCGACCTGACCGCGGTTGCGGTCGGGGGCCGCACCGCGGACGAACTCGCCCGGGCCGGGTTTGCCGGGATCATCGAGGCGGGGGGCGATGCCCGCGCCCTCCTGGCGCTGGTGCGCGACCGCTTCGACCCGGCTGACGGGCGGCTGCTGCACGTCTCCGGCGCCGACGTTGCGGCCGATATCGCGGCCGAATTGCAGCCCGATGGATACGATGTGGCCCGCGCGGTGTTGTACGAGGCGCGCGCCGCTGATCGGCTGGATCCTGCGACGGTCGTGGCACTGCGGGGGGCAAGGCTCGACGCCGCCTTGTTTTTCTCTCCCCGAAGTGCGGCGCTGTTTGCTAGGCTCAGCCGGCGCGAGGGGCTGGCCGATGCCGTGTCCGGCATCCGGGCCTGCTGCCTCAGCGCGGCGGTCGCGGCCGAGGCGCGCAGCCTGCCCTGGGCGGCGGTGCAGATCGCCGCGGCGCCGACCGCCGAGTCACTTTTCGAGCTTCTCTAGCGTACCGGGTGAGGCCATGAGCGAGACGACCCCACCACGAACCCCCGAACCCCCGCCGCCGATCGACGTCGACGCCGTCGAGGTCCGGCCGGCCGCGGGCCGCCCGTCGGGCGGCCGCATCGCCCTGATCGTCGCGGTCGCCCTGCTGATCGTGGTGGTGGCGCCGATCGCCTATGGCGTGACCTGGGCCTGGGGCGAATGGCGCGCGGTTTCCGACCGGGTCGCCGCCGTCCAGACCCAGATCCGCGCCGTGGCCGACCAGATCAAGGCCTCGGGCGGCGGCCAGGCGGCGCTTGCCGATCTGGAAGCGCGCTTCCGCCGCATCGAGGCCGCCTTCGCCGCCTCGACGGACGGCGAGGGCAGCCGGCTGGCCGGGTTGCAGCAGCGGCTGACGGCGTTGGAGGAAGCGGCCAGGGAAAAGGCGGCGTCGGTCGATCTCAGGCCGCTGGAAGCCCGCATCGACGATCTGAAGAAGACGCAAGGCGCGCTGACCGCCCACGTCGCCGCCCTCGACGAGGCGATCGGCGCGGTGAAGGCCGACCTGACGCGTGCGCTGGAAGCCAGGCTGCCCGAGCGGCTGGCTGCGCTGGAGGAATCGGCCAAGGGCAATGCCCGGGCGATCGATACCGTGGCGGCGGTGACCGCCGCGCTGCAGCCGTTGCGCGACGCGGTGCGCGCCGGCCGGCCCTATCGCACCGAACTCGCCCGCCTCGGGCGGTTTGCGCCGAACCCGCCGCCTCAGGGTTTCGAGGCGCTGGCGGCCTCGGCCGGCAG
>JAEYTW010000676.1 GCA_023433835.1 Pseudomonadota bacterium
CGGTAAGGAAGGGCGGGGGGCGGGCGAGCCGCCCCCCGCGGGCGATCAGAACGGCGAGTCGGGGTAGTAGTATTCCTTCGCGTTCTCCTTGGTGATCAGCGGCGCGCCGATCACGTAGGTGCCGCGAACCGGGGCGCCGCCGTAGAAGTTCAGGGCGGTCACTTCCATCGCGGTCGAGATCATCGCCGGCGGATAGAGCACGTCGACCGGGATCAGCTTGTCGCCGTCCATCACGCGCTTGATCATCTCCTTCATGCCGGCGCCGCCGACGACGAACATCTCGTTCTCGCGCTTGGCCTGCTTCAGGGCCTCGAGCACGCCGACGGCGATGTCGTCATCCTGGGCCCAGACCGCGTCGATCTTGGGGAAGCGGGCGAGGTAGTCCTGCATCACCTTGAAGCCGTCGTCGCGGTTCCAGTTGGCGTACTGCTTGTCGAGAACCTTGATGTCGGTGCCCTTGATCGCTTCCTCGAAGGCCTTGACGCGCTCGTCGTCGATCACGGTCGGAATGCCGCGCAGCACGACGATGTTGCCCTTGCCCGACAGGCGCCCCTTGATGTACTCGCCCGAAATGCGGCCGAGCTCGGGGTTGTTGCCGGCGACGTAGACGTCCTGCACCGTCGGATCCTTCAGGCCGCGATCGACCACGGTGATGAAGGCGCCGGACTTCTTGACCTGCTGGACCGGCGCGGTCAGCGGATCGGACTCGAAGGGCAGCACGACCAGCGCGTTGATCTTCTGCACGGTCACGAGGTCTTCGAGGTCGTTGGCCTGTACGGTGGCCGAGGCCGCGGGCTTGACGATGACCTTCAGCCCGGGATAGCGCTTCTGCAGCAGTTCCGCGGTGCGCTTGGCGTGGAAATTGAGGCCGCCGGCCCAGCCGTGGGTGGCGGCGGGAATCGACACCCCCATGACAACGTTCTTGGCTTCCTGGGCGGCCGCCTGCCCCACCATCAGCGCGGTGGCCAAGGCCGCGGTAAGACCGATCTTCCTGAGCATCGTTTCTCTCTCCCTGGTTATGAACTTGTGACGCTACTTGCGTGCCGCGATCGACCGCTGCAGCAGCACGGCCGCAACGATGATCAACCCCTGCACGGCACCGTTCAGATATTCCGACACCATGTTCGACAGGTTCATGATGTTGCCGATCAGCGCGAGCGTGATCGCCCCGATGATCGAGCCGCCGATGCGGCCGTAACCGCCCTTCAAGGCCGTGCCGCCGATGATCACCGCGGTGATCGCCTCCAGCTCCCACAGCAGTCCGGTGGTGGCCGAGGCCGAACCAAGACGGGGCACGTAGATCAGGCAGGCGATGGCGACGCAGACGCCCTGCAGCACGTAGGTCAGCGTCTTGATCCGGTCGATGTTGATCGCCGAATAGCGCGCGACGTCCTCGTTCGACCCGATGGCGAAGCAATAGCGGCCGAAACGGGTGAAATAGAGCAGCATGGCGCCGATCGCGCCGACCACCGCCAGGACCCAGAGCGGCCAGGGGATGCCCAGCATCCCCTCGTAATAGACCGGCCGATAGACCGAGCGCAGCTGGGTGTTGAGCGACAGCGTGCCGCCATCGGCGAGATAGGTGACCAGCGAGCGGTAGATGCCCATCGTGCCCAGCGTGACGATGAAGGCTTCTATCTTGCCCCGGGTGATCACGAGGCCGTTGACCAGCCCGGCCGCCGCCCCGACGACGATGCCGACCAGCATGCCCAGCACCACCGTGCCCCAGCCGGCGCCGAACTCGCGCATCAGCCAGTTCATCGCGATGATCATCACGCCGGAGACGAAGGCCGCCATCGCGCCGACCGAGAGATCGAGGCCGCCGGCCGTGATGACGAAGGTGGCGCCGACCGCGATGATGGCGATGAAGGCCGACCGGGTCAGCACGTTGGTCAGGTTGCCGGTCGACAGGAAGGCCGAATTGACCAGTGCGCCCAGGATGAACAGGGCGATCAGCGCGATCATCGGGGCTGCCAGCCGCAGGTCGATGCGGAAGGGAAGGCGGTCGGGCTTGGGCTGCGGCACGGCGGTCATGCGGCCCCTTTCATCTCTGAGGTTTTCAGGCCGGTGGCGTAGCGCACGATCTCGCCTTCGTTGACATGCGCGCCGTCGAGGATCCCGACCAGCCGCCCGGCCCGCATCACCGCGACGCGGTGGCACAGCCCGATGACCTCGGGCAGCTCGGACGAGATGACGATGCAGGCGCGGCCCTGGGCGGCGGCCTCGGCGATGAAGTGATAGATCTGCTGCTTGGTGCCGATATCGATGCCGCGGGTGGGTTCGTCGAAGATGACGATCTCCGGATCGATCTCCATCACCTTGGCCAGCATCAGTTTCTGCTGGTTGCCGCCCGACAGCGCGCGCACCGCGAGATCGCGGCGGCCGGCCCGCACGTCGAAGGTGGCGACGGCGCGGTCGAGCGCCCCGGTCTCGGCCTTGGCGTCGAGGAACATGCCGGGGCAGAGACGATCGAGCGCCAGCAGGGTGACGTTCGGGGCCATCTGCATGTCGAGCAGCAGGCCCTTGCCCTTGCGATCCTCGGTCAGATAGACGATGCGCTCGGCCACCGCGTCGCGCGCGTCGCGCAAGCCGACGTCGCGCCCGCGCCGCCGCACCCGGCCGGTCTTGGGCCGCAGGCCCACCAGCCCCTCGACCAGTTCGGTGCGGCCGGCGCCGATCAGCCCGGCGAAACCCAGGATTTCGCCCCGGCGCAGGGTGAACGACGCACCCTCGACCAGCCCGGGCACGCAGAGATTCTCGACCTCGAGCACGACTTCCGCATCCGCGGCCGGCGGCGCCTTCGGCGGGTAGAGATCGGCCAGCTCGCGCCCCACCATCAGATGGGCCATGTCATCCTGGCTGAGGTCGGCGGCCCCGCGGGTCGCGACCAGCCGCCCGTCGCGCAGCACGGTGACGCGGTCGGCCACCGCCTTCACTTCGTCGAGTTTGTGCGAGATATAGGCGATGGCGACGCCCTGCGCCTTCAGCCGGTCGATCAGCCGGAACAGGGCGCGGGCCTCGGTAGGCGTCAGCACCGCCGTGGGTTCGTCCATGATCAGCACGCGAAGCGAGCGCGAGGTCGCCTTGGCGATCTCGACCATCTGCTTGTCGGAAACCGAGAGATCGGCGACCCGCGCGGCGGCCGGCACCCGGCATTCCAGCGCGTCGAGCCATTCCCTGGTCATCCGGCGCATCCGCGCCTTGTCGAGAAAGGGGCCGCGGGTCAGCTCGCGCCCGAGGAAGATGTTCTCCTCGACGGTCAGGTGTTCGGCCAGGTTGAATTCCTGGTGGATCAGGACGATGCCGCGGGCCTCGCCGTCCGGCCCGCCCGACAGCTCGACCGGCTGGCCGTCGAGCAATACCTGGCCTTCCGTCGGCGCATGATAGCCCGACAGGATCTTCATCAGGGTGGATTTGCCGGCGCCGTTCTCGCCGATGATCGCATGGACCTGGCCGGCCTCGAGCCGCAGCCCGATCTGGTGCAGCACCTGGACGGGCCCGAAGCTTTTCGCGACCCCGACCACCGCCAGCACGGGCGTTGCCGCCTGCTGATCCATCCTGGTTTCCGCTCCCCGATTTCGGCCGCCGATGGCTTGACCGAATTTGTTTTGTATCCATACATAAATGGACGAGCGAGTAGGTTGTCAAGGCAGGTTTTCGCGAGATTGCCCGCGAGAGTGGCGTGACGCCGGTTAATTTCTGCCTTTTATCGGAACTAATTTGACCGCGGCGCGCCGACCGTATCGGATAGGTGGAGATGGACAAGACCGCGACGATGCAGACCGCCGATCCCGAATTGATGCGGGCGATCAACCGTTTCCACGTACTCGACACCTTGCGGCGGTTCGAACCGATCAGCCGGGTCGAGATCGGGGCGCGCACGCGGCTGGCGCGGGCGACCGTCTCGGCCATCGTCTCCGACCTGATCGCCGAGGGGCTGGTGCGCGAGGGTCTGGCCGACGAGGCGGCCGAGGGCCAGGGCGTGGGGGGGCCGGCGCCG
>JAEYTW010000699.1 GCA_023433835.1 Pseudomonadota bacterium
CCCCCCCGCCCGGCGCCCCCCCGCGCCGCGCGAGACCCGGGAACTGGGCGCGGATGGCGTCGACGTCGTAGCTCAAAGATCGATCCTTTCCTGGACTCTTTACGGTCGCAGCTTTCTCATGCGGCGGGGCAGGCCGCCATCGGCCCAAAGGATGACAAGGGATGCACGGATCGGAAGGTTTTGCCCGCGCGATCGAGCGTTTCGACCGGCCGGACGGGCCGGCGGCGCTGATCGAGGCGTTGCGCGCGATCGTGCCGTTCCAGTCGGCCGTTTCGGTCGTATTCCGCCCGGGATCGCGGCCGGTCTATGTTTTCGACACCTTCCAGGAACCGGCCGCGAAACAGGCGATGGAGCGTTTCGTCAGCTCGACCTACGTGTTGAACCCCGTCTACGACGCCGTCCGCGCCGGGCTGGCGCCGGGCGTCTACCGCATGCGCGACCTTGTGCCGGATGCCTATTTCGACTCGGATCTGCATCGGCATCTGGAGGTGCGCCGCACCGGCGACGAGGAACTTGGCTATCTCACCGAGGGCTGGCCGGCGGGGCAGGAGGAACTGGTGATCGCGCTCGGCCTGCCCGACGGCGCAGTCGGCGAGATCGGGCTGGCTCGCCCGCAGGCGGAAGGGTTCGGCGACGGCTGCCTGGAGGCGCTGCGCCAGGTTTTTCCGCTGATCTCGGCGATCTTCGCCCGGCTGTGGTCGACCCTGGACAAGCCGCCGGCGCAGACCGAGGCCGATTTCGGCCGCGACGTGCTGACGGCCCGCGAGCGCGAGGTGGCGTTGATGATCCTGAAGGGACATTCGGGCGAATCGATCGCCCTGAACCTCGGCCTGTCGCTGGCGACGGTGAAGACCCATCGCCAGCGCCTCTATGCCAAGCTCGGCATTTCCTCGCAGGGCGAGCTGTTTGCCCTGTTCATGGCGACTCATTTGTAAGCCTGCGATATCTGAACTGAGATACATCCCGACCGTTTTGGCAGGGCAACGAGATGAAAATTTATGTAATGGAACGGTGGGCGAAATAAATGACCTCAAAGCTGGTTGATCATGAATGATTATTGACAGCCTTCTCGTTTTGACGGACGTTTAGGCGCTCGCTTCGCCGGGGGAAGGTGAAGCAGGGGAGCTTGCGGGAAATAGGATTCGCTTCAGCATCGCATCGTCGGCGACGAGTGTGTCTGCCTTGATGCCGTGATCTGGTAGGGTTTATCCGATGCATTCCACAACATAGAGTATGCGACTCGTTGTGGAAGGTTAGCTTTGTGCCGCACACTCTCGGTGGAAAGTGGGGATAACGACGACATCGAAGAGACATGACGAGTCGTTCACGATTATCTCCCAATTTCTGACAACTTCTAGGCAACTGGTAGCCTTAATCAAACGCTAGAAGGTATCGTGCTATATGCGCATTGCTTTCTCTCAGAAGGAAGATTCCATTGTCTCCAGATTGACTTGCGGTGAGGGAGGCCGAGTTTTATCGTACGCATCTGGGGCTCGGAGAGCGCCGTCGGCGAGGGCAAATTCCCGGGGTGACCTCGAATGAGGACCTCAGTCAGGTTTTCCGCTCGACGCGGAATAGAGGTGTCGACAATGAAGAGTGTTTCCAGCAACCAGCCCGGTCAGACTCTTCCATCGCAGAGGAATGTCGTCCCCTTTTCGAAGAACGGCGCAGAGCGCTTTGTGCCGCCGCGCCATGTGGATGTGGTCCATCGGAAGGTCGGGGATGATTATATTTTCACATCGCCTGACTTGCCGGGGCTGATGGTCGTCGACAATCGGCCTTCTCGGGCGCATGAAATAATTCCTATCGCCGTGGAAAGTCTGATCGCGATTTACCTTGACGGCGAAGATGGTGGAAAAATTGAGTGTCACTATCATGCGGAGTTTGACGCCGAGGAAATGCTTCGGAAAGTCTTGTCCGGCGACGTTGAGGCGAAATTTCGAGTCAGTCGCATAGATTGATGTTTGCGACGTTGGGGGAACGGCGCCGACATGACTTCACAACTGACTCCGCGACTTGTTTATGCACAGACACTCTACCGTGACTTGCAATTAAAATACGGCTGTCGACCAACAAAAAGGGTACTCTTTAAGAACGGAGCGCCCTTTGCTGTCTGGATGACGTCTAATAATCGGCCGTTCATCGTTAGTGATCCGACGCATCAGGTGACCACCAAAACGGGCGGGATAGAGCGGGCATATACGAGTGATGTAATCGACAAGATTGTTGATATGGTTAAGTATTTGTTGACCTTGCCTCCACACCAGCGTGGCCCATAATTTGTAATTAATTCATCAACTTGGCTCTGCTGAGAGCTTAACCACGATGACATTCTTCTCTATTTTTTTGGAAGGCCTATTGTTGGGCCGGTTTGTTGAACGCCGGATCGAACGCCCGGGTCGCCTCGACGAAGGCGTCGGGCTTGTCCGTCGTCCAGACCTCGCCCCACAGGTGCCCGGCGCCGGTGATCTGCAGCGTGTCGCCGGAGATGAACTTGCCCGCCGGGCCACCGACATAGAGGATCGCCTCGGCCACGTCCCAGGGGGTGCCGACGGTGCGCAACGGGTTGGTGTTGGCGTAGCGGTTGCGGACATGCGGCTGGTAGACCGCCCAGCCTTCCGAGCGGATCGCGCCCGGCGCCACGCAGTTGACGCGGATGCCCAAGGGGCCCCATTCGACCGCCACCGCCTCGGAGAAGGCGATCACGCCGGCACGGGCCGCCACCGAATGCGCGACATGGTGCAGGCCGCGCGGCGAGACCACGACGTTGACGATGCTGCCGCCCCGGGCCGCCTTGCGCCAGCGTTGCGCCGCGCATTGCATCATGTGGAAGGTGCCGTCGAGATTGGTCTCGATCACCGCCTTCCAGCCCTTCAGGCTGTAGTCGATCGCCGGTTGCGGGAATTGCCCGCCGGCCGAGTTGACCAGCAGGTCGATGCCGCCATGGCGGTCGAGCACCGCGTCGAACATCGCCTCGACCGTCTCGCGCTTGCGCACGTCGACGGCCGCGGTGTCGCAGGCCAGGCCGTGGGCCGCCATGCCGGCGGCCACCTTGTCGAGCTTGTCCTGCGTGCGGCCGGTGACGACGACCCTGGCGCCGAGACGGGCGGCGAGCCAGGCGGTGGCACGGCCGATGCCGCTGCCGCCGCCCGAGACCATCACCGTCAGCCCGTCGAGCAGGCCGGGGGCGAGGCTCGAGGCGTGGCCCGCCAGCGCGTCGTCGGTATAGCCGAGGGGTTGGTCGTCGCTCATTTCAGCAACTCGCCGCTGATGATCAGTTTGCGCACTTCCGTCGTGCCGGCGCCGATCTCGAGCAGCTTGGTCGCCCGGAACAGGCGGTTGATCTCGGCCTCCCAGATATAGCCCGAGCCGCCGTGGATCTGCACGGCGTCGTCCAGCACCTTGTTCATCGTCTCGGCGGCATACATCACCGAAGCGGCCGTCAGGCCATGCACCGCGCCGCGCCCGCCGCCGCCGACCTCGAGCTCGTTGGCCGCGGCCAGGACCCGGTAGGTGAAGGTGCGCATGGTCTCGACCCGGACATACATCTCGGCCAGCTTCGACTGGATCATCTGGAATTCGCCGATCGCCTTGCCGAACTGCCTGCGCGTCTTGGCGTAGTCGAGGCTCAGCTCCAGCGCGCGTTCCGCGATGCCAAGGCAGATCGGCGAGATCATCGCCCGCTCGAGGTCGAGGCCGGACATGACGACCGAAACGCCCCTGTTCTCCTCGCCGACCATGTTCTCGGCCGGCACCCGGCATTCGTCGAACACCAGCTCGGCCGTCTGGCTGCCGCGGAAACCCATCTTGATCAGCTTCTGGGCAACGCGGAAACCGGGGTAATCCTTCTCGACGATGAAGGCCGAGATGCCGTGCGCGCCCTTTTCCGGCGCGGTCTTGGCATAGACCAGCAGCACGTCGGCCACGGGGCCGTTGGTGATGTAGAGCTTCTGGCCGTTGAGCACGTAATGGTCGCCGTCGCGCCGCGCTGTGGTGCGCATCGAGCCCAGCGCGTCGGAGCCGGCGCCCGGCTCGGTCAGGCCCAGCGCGCCGACGGTGCGGCCGGAACAGAGGTCGGGCAGGTATTTGCGCCGCAGCGACTCGCCGGCATTGCGGAAGATGTTGTTCAGGCACAGGTTCTCATGGGCGACCCAGCACAGGCCGAGCGCATGGTTCCAGCGCGAGAAGGCCTGGAGAATCAGGCCTGAGGTCATCAGGTCGGACCCCACGCCGCCGTAGGCGGGGTCGACGGTGATGCCGAAATAGCCGGCCTGGCCCAGCTTGCCGAAGGCTTCCGCAGGCCACCATTCCTCATTGTCCATGCGTTCGGCCAGCGGATAGAGCTCGGCCCGGGCGTAGCGGTCGGCGGCATGCAGGATCTCGAGCTGGTCGCTCGTCAGGTCGAACTGCTGGCTCACTGGTTCATTCCTCCCACGGATCTCGGTTGGCCGGTACAGTAGTGAGTGAAATTCACTATGTCCAGAGTGGCGGCGTTTCGCCGTTGCGAAACAGCTTGAAGCCGACGTTTGACCATTGACACGGTCAATGGATATGTCAGTAATGAAGTCAATTCATTAACTGGGGAGCCGGTCACGGCCATGCCATTCACCACGGTGCTGGTCGCCAATCGCGGCGAGATCGCCTGCCGGATCATCCGGACCCTGAAGGCGCAGGGCATCCGAGCGGTCGCGGTCTATCATCACGAGGACCGCAACGCGCCGCACGTGGCGCTGGCCGACCGGGCGGTCGAACTGACCGGCATGGTGCCGGTCCAGGCCTATCTCGATGCCCAGCAGATCATTGCCGCCTGCAAGGCCACGGGGGCCGAGGGCCTGCATCCCGGCTACGGCTTCCTGTCGGAGAATGCGGGCTTCGCCGAGGCGGTGGCCGCGGCCGGCATCGTCTTCATCGGGCCGGATGCCGAGGTCATCCGGCTGATGGGCGACAAGATCCGCTCGCGCAATTTCGCCGCCGAGCACGGCGTGCCGATCGCGCCCAGCGTCATCCTGGGCGATGATCTCGGGGCGGCGATGGCCCAGGCCCGCGACATCGGCTTCCCGCTGCTGATCAAGGCATCGGCCGGCGGCGGCGGCAAGGGCATGAAGATCGTGCGGGCCGAGGGCGAACTGGCCGACAGCATCGCGACCGCCATGGCCGAGGCCAAGCGCTATTTCGGCGACGGCCGCGTCTATGCCGAGCGGCTGATCGAACGGCCGCGCCATATCGAGGTGCAGGTGCTGGGCGACGGCGAGGGCCGGGTTCTGCATCTCTACGACCGCGAATGCTCGCTGCAGCGGCGCTACCAGAAGATCGTCGAGGAAGCGCCGGCGCCGGGCCTGCCCGAAGCCCTGCGCGCCGAGATCTGCGCCGCGGCGGTCCGCCTGGCCTCGGCCGCCCGCTACCGCAATGCCGGCACGGTCGAATTCATCCTGACGCCGCAGGGCGAGTTCTATTTCCTCGAGATGAACACCCGCCTGCAGGTCGAGCATCCCGTCACCGAGCTGATCCTGGGCCTCGACCTCGTCGCGCTGCAGTTGCGCGTCGCCGGCGGCGAGGGGCTGGGCCTGGTCCAGGACGATCTGAAGCCGCGCGGCCATGCCATCGAATGCCGCATCTGCGCCGAGGAGCCGGGGCGCGACTTCCGCCCAGCCACCGGCCGCATCGGCGTGCTGCGCCTGCCCGCGGGCGAGGGGGTGCGCTTCGACGGCGGCATCCGCGAGGGGCAGGCGGTGACGCCGGCGTTCGATTCGATGCTGGCCAAGCTCGTCGCCTATGGCGCGACGCGCGAAGAGGCCGCGTCCCGCCTGGCCGCGGCCATCGACCAGTTGGTGCTGCTGGGCGTGCCGACCAATGCCGACTATCTCGGCCGTATCCTGCGCCATGGCGAATTCCTGGCCGGCCGCCTGCATACCGGCTTCCTCGGCGATCATGCCGCCGACCTCGCCGCGCCCGAACCCGATGCCGCCACGACGGCCGCGGTGCTGGCCGCCGCCGCCCTGGCCCAGCCCGATTTCCGCAACGTCGCCTACGGTGTGCCCGCCCTGCACGCCGCGATCGGCCACTGGCGCAACTGAGGATCCCGACCCATGGCCTATCGCTACAACCTGGACGGCCAGCCGGCGGCCCTCGATATCCACCATCGCCAGCCCGCCTTGGGCCTGGTCGTCGATGATGCCTTGTTCGACGTCACGGAGACGCCGGCCGAAGGTGCCGCCTTCGACCTCGTCGTCGACGGCCAGATCCGCCGCGGCTGGCGCTGCATCGTCGGCCAGGACATCTATGTCCGTCTCGACGGCCGCACCTACGTCGTGCGCCGCACCGATCTCGACTTCGCCGATGCCGGCGGCGGGGCGGGCGGGAATGACATCAGATCCGACATGCCCGGCACCACTATCGCGCTGCATGTCGCGGCCGGCGATGCGGTCGAGGAAGGCCAGCGCCTGCTGACGATCGAGAGCATGAAATTGCAGATGACCATCGCGGCCCACCGGGCCGGGCGGATCGCCGCGCTGCATGTCGAAGCCAATGCGACCTTCGAGCGGGGCGCGGTGCTGGTGTCGCTGGCACCGGCCGAGGGGGAATAACCATGGGCGTGATCAGGTCGGCGATCGATACCGGGTCGGAGGAATTCCGCCAGCGCTACACCTTCAACCGCAAGCTGGTCGGCACCTTCCGCGAGCGCCAGGAAGCGGCGCGCAGCGAGCGGCCGGCGCGCGACATCGAGCGGCTGCGCAAGCATGGCAAGATGCTGCCGCGCGAGCGGCTGGAAAAGCTGCTCGATCCCGGGACGCCGTTCCTGGAACTGTCGTCGCTGGCCGGCAACATGGCCTATGGCGGCGAGGCGCCGGGGGCCAGCTGCATCACCGGCATCGGCATCATCTCGGGCCGCGAGGTGATGATCCACGCCGACGACGCATCGGTGAAGGGCGGGGCCTGGTACCCGCTGACCGTCAAGAAGATCGTGCGCTGCCTGGAGATCGCGCTGGAAAACCGCCTGCCGGTCGTCCATCTCTGCGATTCCGCCGGCGGGTTCCTTCAGCTGCAGTCGGAAGTCTTTCCCGACAAGCATATGGCCGGCCGCATCTTCCGCACCCAATCGCTGCTGAGCAAGGCGGGCGTCAAGCAGCTCGCTTTGGTATTCGGCCACTGCACCGCGGGCGGCGCCTATATTCCGGCGCTCAGCGACTATAACGTCATCGTGCGCGGCACCGGCGCGGTGTTCCTGGCCGGCCCGCCGCTGGTCAAGGCGGCCACCGGCGCGATCGTCTCGGCCGACGATCTCGGCGGCGCCGACCTGCATACCCGCACCAGCGGCACCTGCGATTATCCGGCGGCGACCGAGGACGAGGCGATCGCCATCGGCCGCGAGATCGTCAGCCAGTGGGAGCGCCCGAGAAAGACGCTGCTCGACCGCGATACGCCGGAAGCGCCGCTCTACGATCCGGACGAGCTCTACGGCATCATCCCCGACGGCATCAAGAAGGGCTATGACAGCCGCGAGGTCATCGCCCGTCTGGTCGACGGCAGCCGTTTCCACGAATACCAGCCGGCCTATGGCACCACGCTGATCTGCGGCTATGCCAATCTGTGGGGCTGGCGGGTCGGGATCCTGGCCAACAACGGCGTGCTGTTCAATGACAGCGCGCTGAAGGGCGCCCATTTCATCGAGCTGTGCAACCAGAACAACACGCCGCTGATCTTCCTGCAGAACATCACCGGCTACATGGTCGGCCAGGAATACGAGGCCGCCGGCATCACCAAGGACGGGGCCAAGATGATCATGGCCCAGGCCTGCAGCCACGTGCCGAAATTCACCGTGATGTGCCATGCCTCGTTCGGTGCCGGCAATTACGGCATGTGCGGCCGGGCCTTCGACGGGCGTTTCCTGTTCACCTGGCCCAACCACCAGATCGGCGTGATGGGCGGCGAGCAGGCGGCCAACACCTTGCTCGAGGTCAAGCTGCGCCAGCTCGAACGCAACGGCATCGATCCGTCGGAAGACCAGCTCAGGGCGCTGCGGGAGGAAACGCTGAAGGCCTATGATGACCAGGTCTCGGCCTATTACTCGACCTCGGAACTGTGGGACGACGGCATCCTCGATCCCGTCGATACCCGCAATGCGCTGGGCATCGCCCTGTCGGCGTCGCTGAATGCGCCGTTCGCCGAGCCGGGTTACGGCGTCTTCCGGTTCTGAGCGGCGACTGCCGCCTCCAGGCGGTCGGCCAGCTTCTCGAGCCGGACGATCGGGCTCTGCAACGGGTCCGGCGCGGTCTCGGGGTTGGCCGCGAGGCCGCGATAGACGATGTCGGCGATGCGGTCGGCCGTGGTGTCGACTTCGAAGTCGCCCTCGCCGCGCACGAACGCCCAGGTGTAGTGCTCGATGCAGCCATAGATCATGTCGCGCACCAGGTTCGCGGGCACGTCCGGGCGGAATTCGCCCGACGCCACCGCGTCCTTCACCACCTCGATGACGCGCGAGGTGTAGCGGCGATTGAGCCCGAACAGCGTGGTCGAGCGGTAGGCCGGGTTGGGGCGGAATTCGGTGAACACCAGCCGGCTCAGTGCCGGCTCGCCATGAATGGTGGCGAGGTGGTGCCAGATGATATAGCGCAGCCGGTTCCAGGTGCCGCGCACCGACGGGAACTGGCTCTCGTCGTCGGCGATGAAGCCGCCATACCAATGCTCGACCACCTTGGTCAGCAGATCGCGCTTGTTCTCGAAATAACGATAGATCGAACCCTCGACGACACCGGCGCGCTCGGCGATGTCGGAGATCAGCGCATTCTCGTAGCCGGACTGGGCGAAGACGGCGCGCGCCGCCTCGAGGATTTCCGCCACGCGCCGCTCGCGGGGAAGGCGGTTGACCTGGCGGCGCCGCGTGGTCTGGTTCATCCATCGTCCTCGATGATTCGACGCTTACGGGTTTAGCCCTCGGCCGACCCGGCGTCAAATCATCGAGGCGATGCGATCGCCTTAGTGGCGGCGGGCGAACAGCGAGGCGACCAGCGCGCCGGCAACGAACGCCGCGGCGACCGCGGTCACCGGCTGCTTCTTGATGTTCTCGCCCAGGATGTCGGCCGCCTTCTGACCATCCTTGCGCAGGGTGGCGGCGCGGGTCTGCACTTCGTCGCCGAGGTTGCTCAGCTCGTCGCGCACGGCCGAAATCTTGCCGGCGGCGGTGTTGTAGGCGGAGGAGGCGGTGCTGGCGACGGTCATGGCGGCTGTTCTCCGGGATGGGGATTGAGAGTCCTCACAAAACTACCGATCGCGCCGGTGGTTCCGTTCCGTCGCCTGGACAAATTGGAAGGGACGTTGTATGAACTGTCATAAATAGAACATAAATTCCATGTAGGCTCCGGGCCGCGTGGAGTTGGGGGGAGCTGGTTTTGCCTGAGATGCTCGATGTCGAGGCGCTGTCCGTCGCCTATGGCGCCAATCGGGTGCTGCACGGCGTCTCGCTCAGCGTGCCGAAGGGCGAGATGATCGCCCTGCTGGGCTCGTCCGGCTGCGGCAAGACGACGCTGCTGCGCGCCATTTCCGGCTTCACCGCGGTCGAGGGCGGGACGATCCGCCTGGCCGGGCGGGACGTGACGCGCCTGCCGCCGGAAAAGCGCGATACCGGCATGGTCTTTCAATCCTATGCGCTGTGGCCGCATATGACGGTGGCGCAGAACATCGGCTATGGCCTGAAACTGCGCGGCCGGTCGAAGGCCGACATCGCCGCGGCGGTGGCGAAGCTGACCGGCATGCTGGGCCTGGGCGGCCTCGAACAGCGCCCGGTCACCCAGCTTTCGGGCGGCCAGCGCCAGCGCGTGGCGCTGGGGCGGGTGCTGGCGATCAATCCGTCGCTTCTGCTGCTCGACGAACCGCTGTCGAACCTCGATGCCCGCATCCGGCTGAAGGTGCGCCACGAGATCAAGGCGATCCAGCGCGATCTGGGCCTGACCGCCGTGATGGTCACCCATGATCGCGAGGAAGCCATGGTGATGGCCGACCGCATCGTGGTGATGGCCGATGGCCGCATCGCCCAGATCGGCACGCCCGAGGATGTCTATCTGCGCCCGGCCAGCGCCTTCGTCGCCCGTTTCATGGGGGCGGAAAACCATCTGCGGCTGACCGCCCGGCGCGACCGGGGCGGCATCGCCGTGGCGGCAGGTCCGGCCAACGGCGCCGCGCTGCTGGCCGACCGGCCGGGCTTGGGCATGGGGGCGGTCGACGCCTTCTTCCGGGCCGAGGCCGCGCGGCTGGTCGACCAGGGCCGCGACGTCGGCGACGGCCTGATGCTCACCGGCCGGATCGCGCAGGCGAGCTATCCCGGCGGCATCTACCGCTATGCCGTGGCGGTCGGTGCCGACCAGTACCTGATCGACGATACTGCCCGCCGCACCCCCGGCGACGCGGTGGCCATCCATCTTCCCGACGACGCGCTTTACCTGTTCCCACCCCAAGCCGAGGCTTGAAAGGACAAATCCCCATGCGTCCCATCCTGACCTTCGCGGCACTGGCCGCGTTCCTCCTGCCGGCGGTCACGGCGAACGCCCAGACGCTGAACGTGATCACCGCGGGCAGCCAGAACATGGTCGACTACGTCAAGGATTACCTCGGGCCGAAGTTCGAGAAGGCCCATCCCGGCGTGAAGGTCGTCTCGGTCGGCACCGGCGAGGGCGATGCCGGCTCGCAGAAGATCTACGAGAAGCTGAAGGCCCAGGAAAACAACGCGACCTGGGATATCGACGTCGCCGTGATCCACCAGAAGATCGGCGGCGTGATGGCCCGCGAAGGCATGCTGGAAGCCTATCGCGACAAGATCTCGACTTCCAAGCTCGTCACCCGCGACACCGCGTCGAACGCGCTCGGCAACGACGTCGGCGGCTATGTCATGCCGATGTTCCACAGCCAGACGGCGATCGCCTACAACCCGGCCCTGGTGCCCAACCCGCCGAAAAGCTACGAGGAGCTCGACGCCTGGGCTCGCAAGAACCCGAAGGCGTTCGGGTACAACGGCATCAAGGGCGGCATGTCCGGCGTCAGCTTCGTGGTCGGCTGGGTCTATGCCTTCGCGCCGGGCGCCAGCCAGCTGATGACCGGCCCGTTCGACCAGAAGGTCGAGGCGAGCTGGGATCCGGCCTTCGCCAAGCTGAAGGACTTCAACAAATACGTGACCTTCACGCCGGGCAATGCCGGCACGCTCGATCTGCTCAGCCGCGGCGAGATCGCCATGGGGCCGGTCTGGGTCGACATGTTCTATTCCTGGATGGCGGAAGGCAAACTGCCGCCCAATCTCGGCATCATCCTGCCGGCCCCGGGCATGCCGGGCCAGCCGATGTACTACGTGGTGCCCAAGAAGGCCGCCAACGAGAAGCTGGCGCGCGAGTTCATCGAGCTCGCCACCAGCCCGCAGGTCCAGGCCGAAGGCATCGTCGAGCGCTTCAATTGGTATCCCGGCATCGATGCGGTCAACGTCCGCACCCAGCTGCCGCCGGCCACCTGGGGCAAGCTGTTCAAGGAAGTCAGCCCGAGCGACCTGGCCGAGCGCGGCAAGCCGTTCCCCGTCGAGGCCTATTTCAACGGCATCCTCAAGGGGTACGAGACCAAGGTGATCAACTGAACTGATGATGACCTTAGGGCCAATCGTCGCCCCCGCGCAAG
>JAEYTW010000728.1 GCA_023433835.1 Pseudomonadota bacterium
GGGCAATGGCTCGATCCCGCCGACGACGACGCGACCCTGTCGCCACTGCTGCGCGAGATCGTGCTGCCGCTGCTGCGCACCCGGGCCGCCGGCTCGATCGACGATCCGCGGCCGGGAGAGGTCGTCGTGCCCCTGCCCGACCGGATCGACGCCGGCCTCGTCTTCATCGGCCTGATCCGCACGCCATGGACCGCGCGCGGGGACTGCCCCAGCCATGGGGCGCCCGACGGCCCGGTCTGCCGGGTCGAACTCGATCCGCGCTGGGCCGACGGCCTGGCCGGCATGGACCGGCACCGCCAGCTGCAGCTGCTCTACTGGATGCATCTGGCCCGCCGCGACGTGCTGGTCCAGCGCCCGAAGAACGACGGCCGCATCCTCGGCACCTTCACCGTGCGCTCGCCGATCAGGCCGAACCCGGTCGCATCCTCGGTCGTCGACCTGGTCGGCGTCGAGGGCAACATTCTGCACGTCCGCGGCCTCGACTGCCTCGACCGCACCCCGCTGATCGACATCAAGCCGCATTACGGCTGATGCGTCATCTCCCTGCGAATATAACGCTTGGGCAAATCGCCGGCCGGCGTCTAAGGTGCCGCGGATGCTGGACCTGACGCCCGACGAGCTGACCGCGATCAAGCTGAGCCTCAAAGTCGCCCTGTGGGCGACGGTGGTCAGCCTGCCGTTCGGCATCCTGGTCGCCTGGGCACTGGCCCGCGGCCGATTCTGGGGGCGCTCGGCACTGAACGGGCTGGTCCATCTGCCGCTGATCCTGCCGCCGGTCGTCACCGGCTATGTCCTGCTGCTGCTGCTCGGCCGGCGCGGGCCGATCGGGCAGATCCTCGCCGACGCCTTCGGCATCGTGCTTGCCTTCCGCTGGACCGGCGCGGTCGTCGCCTGCGCGGTGATGGGTTTCCCGCTGCTGGTGCGCGCCATCCGCCTCTCGATCGAGGCGGTCGATCCGCGGCTCGAGGACGCGGCCGGCACGCTGGGTGCCCACCGGCTGTGGGTGTTCCTGACCATCACCCTGCCCCTGTCGCTGCCGGGCGTCATCGCCGGCGCGATCCTCGGTTTCGCCAAGGCGATGGGCGAGTTCGGCGCCACCATCACCTTCGTCTCCAACATACCCGGCGAGACCCAGACCCTGCCGTCGGCGATCTACACCCTGACGCAGGTGCCCGGCGGCGATGCCGGCGCCCTGCGGCTGACGGCGATCTCGGTCGCAATCTCGCTGGCCGCGCTGCTGGCCTCGGAATGGCTGGCCCGCGTGGTCGAACAGAGGATCCGGCGGGCGTGAGCCTCGAGGTCGACGTCGAACACCGGCTGGGCGCGATCACGCTGCAGGCCCGGTTCACCGCCACCGGCCGGCTGACCGCGCTGTTCGGCCGCTCGGGCGCGGGCAAGACCTCGCTCGTCAACATCATCGCCGGGTTGATCCGGCCCGATCGTGGCCGCGTCGTCATCGACGGCACGGTACTGGCCGATACCACGCGCGGTATCCACCTGCCGCCCCATCGCCGCCGCATCGGCTATGTCTTTCAGGAAGGCCGCCTGTTTCCGCATCTGACCGTACGCCAGAACCTGACCTACGGCCGCTGGTTCACCCCGGCGGCTGCCCGCTGGGGCAGCTTCGACGGCATCGTCGGGCTGCTCGGCATCGCCGCGTTGCTCGACCGCCGGCCCGCGCTGCTTTCAGGCGGCGAGAAACAGCGGGTGGCGATCGGCCGCGCGCTGTTGTCCAGCCCGCGCATCCTGCTGATGGACGAACCGCTCGCCGCGCTGGACGAGGCGCGCAAGGCGGAAATCCTGCCCTATATCGAACGCCTGCGCGACGAGGCCCAGGTGCCCATCGTCTATGTCAGCCACGCGGTGTCGGAGGTCGCGCGGCTCGCCGCCACCGTCGTGCTGCTGTCGGGCGGCCAGGTGGTGGCGACCGGCGACGCCGTCGAGGTGCTCGGCCGCCTCGATCTGCTGCCATCGGCCGGCGGGCGCGAAGGCGGCGCGGTGCTGGCGACCCGGATCGCGCGCCATGACGATGCCTATGACCTGACCGTGCTGGCTTGCGCCGCCGGCGAGGTCGTCGTGCCGCGGCTGGATCGCCCGCCCGGCGCGGCCACTCGGCTGCGCATCCAGGCCCGCGACGTGATGATCGCACTTACCGAGCCGAAAGGAATCAGTGCCCAGAACATTCTGCGCGGCACGGTCGCCGAGATCGGCCAGCCCGCGGGCGGCGGCGTCGACATCCGCCTCGATTGCCACGGCCAGGTCCTGCTGGCATCGCTGACCCGCCGGGCCGTCGACCAGCTCGGGCTCGCGCCCGGAACCCCGGTCGTTGCCGTGGTCAAGACGGTGGCGCTCGCGGATGGCTGATCCGCGGGCCGAATCGCCGATCAAACACGCGCTACTTGAGTGGGAAATTGGACGATGCTAGCGTCACTGCATTAACCAACTTTCTGCGCGGGGGCTGATCGATGGCGCTTCACCGCCTGTCACCCCACCCTTATCGCTCCGCGATGCTGGCGCTGCTGGCGATGGCCCTGGTCACCGCCGGCGTGCTGTCGCTGGAAGTCATGCTTCATCGCAGCGCGCTGGAACGCCAGCGCACCGCGGTCACCGATCGCCTCGCCGTGATCTCGGCCAAGCTGGAAGGGCGGCTCGCCGCAGGCCTCAACCTGTCGCGCATGCTGGCCGCGGTGGTCGCGGCCCGGCCCGACATCGACAACAAGGAACTGACCGCGCTGTCGACCGGGCTGATGGCCGGCAACCCGCTGGTGCGCACCCTGGCCATCGCCCGCGACAGCACCGTGGTGTTCAACCATCCCTCGGCCGGCAACGAAGCCGCAATCGGCATGAATTACATGGCCAACCCGGCCCAGCGCGATGCGGTGCTGCGGGCGATCCGCACGCGCACGACCGTGGTGGCCGGGCCGCTCGAACTGATTCAGGGCGGCATCGGCCTGGTCAGCCGCTCGCCGATCTTCGTCGGGTCTGCCGGCGGGCGTTACTGGGGCATCGCCGCCGCGGTGCTGCATGTCGATACCCTGCTGCGCGACGCCGGCGCCGACGATCCCAATTCGCCGATCGCCGTCTCGATCCGCGGCGAGGACGGGCTGGGCCCCGACGGCGCGACCTTCTTTGGCGACGAGGCGATCCAGCGCAACCAGCCGGTGATCCTCGACGTGCGGCTGGCCGACGGCAGCTGGCGGCTCTACGCCATTCCGCGCGGCGGGTGGTACCAGGCCGCCCCGGAACGCGACATGGTGCGGCTGGGCGGCGGGGTGCTCGCCTTGCTGATCGGCATCGCGGTCTTCTTCTGGAGCGACTCCAACCAGCGCGTCCGCGCCCTGGCCCTGACGGATCCCTTGACCGGCCTGCCCAATCGCGCGCTGCTCGGCGATCGCATCTCGCAGGCGATCGTCGCCGCCGGGCGCCAGGGCCAGGCGCTGGCCGTGCTGCATCTCGATCTCGACGACTTCAAGCCGGTCAACGATGCCTACGGCCATCGCGCCGGGGATGCCGCGCTGGTCGCCGTGGCCGACCGCGTCCATGGCGCGGTCCGGCGCAGCGACACGGTGGCCCGGGTGGGCGGCGACGAATTCGTCGTCGTGCTGGCCCAGATCACCCGCAACACCGACGCCATGCTGGTGGCCGAGAAGATCATCGAGATGGTACGCCAGCCGATCGATGCGCAGGGCCACGCGGTGACCCTGTCGGCATCGGTCGGCATCGCGATCTACCCCCAGGACGGCAACGACGTCGCCACCCTGGTCTCGCGTGCCGACCAGGCCATGTACCGCGCCAAGCAGGCGGGCAAGAACCGCGCCGCCCAATACGGCGCGCCGCTGACGGCTACCCCGCCCGTACCTGTGCCGTGAAGCGGTCGACCTCATGACGCAGTTGTTCGGCGAGGCTGGTCAGGTCGGCTGACGCCGTCAGCACCTGGCCCGCCGCATCGCCCGCCTCGGCAGCCGAGTTCTTGACCTTCTCGACATGGCTCGAGGCTTCGCGCGTGCCGGCCGAGGCATCCTCGACCGAGCGGGCGATCTCGCGCGTGGCCGCCCCCTGCTCCTCGACCGCCGCGGCGATCGAGCCGGAGATTTCGCTGACCTTGTCGATGATGCCCGAGATCGAGCGGATGGCGGCGACCGCTTCCTGCGTCGCGCCCTGCACGTCGGAGATCTGCTGGCCGATCTCGTCGGTGGCCTTCGACGTCTGGTTGGCCAGGTTCTTCACTTCCGAGGCGACGACGGCAAATCCCTTGCCGGCTTCGCCGGCACGGGCCGCCTCGATCGTCGCGTTCAGCGCCAGCAGGTTGGTCTGCCCGGCAATCTGGTTGATCAGGCTGACCACCTCGCCGATCCGCTCGGCCGAGGTGGCAAGGCCCCGGACGATCTGGTCGGTGCGCTGGGCCTGCTCGACCGCCTGGGCCGCCACCATCGACGCATTGGCGACCTGGGAGGCGATCTCGCCGATCGAGGCCGAGAGTTCCTCGGCCGCCGCCGCGACGGTCGCGACGTTGCTCGCCGCCCGGCCCGTGGCGCTGGCCGCGGCCTCCGAGCGGTGCGAGGTCTGGTCGGCGATCGTCGTCATCGAGGCCGCGGTGCCCTGCATCTCGCCCGCGGCCGCGGTGACGCGGGCGACCACGCCGCCGACGGCCTGCTCGAAGCTGTCGGCCAGGCCCTGCATCTCGGCCTTGCGCCGCGCCACCGCTTCGTTGCGCTGCCGCTCTTCTGCTGCCAGCCGCTCGGCCTCGGCCCGGCGCTCGGCTTCGGCGGCTTCGCGCTGGTGCCGCTCGTCGGCCTGGCGGGCCTCCTCCTCGCGGCGGCGGGACTCGGCCAGGGTTTCACGCTCGCGCAGTTCCTCCTCACGGCGACGCTGTTCCTCGCGCCCGCGCGCCTCCTCGGCCTCGGCCTGCAGTCGCTCGTTCTCCAGCCCCGCTTCCTTGAAGTGCTGTACCGCGCGTGCCATCGCCCCGATCTCGTTGGCCTTGTGGCGCGACGGGACCTCGGCGGCCCAATCGCGATTGGCCAGGCGCTCCATGATGCCGGTCATGGCGACGATCGGCCGGGCGATCGACGAGCCGATGCCCCAGGCAAAGACCAGGCCCAGCACCAGCGCCCCCAGCATGACACCGCCGAGGAAAGTCTGGGTCGAGGCGACCGCGGCCTCGGTATCGGCACCGATATGGGCCTGCTCGGCGATCGCGCGCTCGCGAATAGCCTGGGTCGAATCGGCAATGCCCTGCGCTTTCGCCGCCATGTCCTTCTTGGCGAGTTGGTCGAGCTTGGCGGCCGTCTCGTTGAATTCGGTCGAGGCGTTGCGGAAGGTTTCGGCCGCCTTGCGCAACTCGCCGACCATGCGGCGGGCATCGCGCGAGCCGCCCATGCGGGCCAGGCTCATCACCGACTGGGTCAGCGCCTCGATCTGGCGCCCGGTCTCGTCGGCGATGGCCGCGTCGTAGCGGTCGAGCAGCGCAAGCAACTTCAGCCGGATCTCGATGACGTCCTGCATGCCGATGGCGATCACCATCAGGTTTTCCGCGTTGCCGCCTTCGGCGGTCAGCTGCATCAGTTCCTGAAAGGATTGGCGCAGTTTCCTGGCCAGCGGATCGGCCTCGCCTTCGATCAGCGCCGCCTGGCGATGCTTCAGCTCGGCGATCTGCCTGAGATCGGCGAGATAGCCTTCGGTGCCCGATCGCACCGCCGTCAGGCTCTCGACCAGCTGCGGATCGCGGTCGCCGGCGGCGGCGGCAGCCTGCTCGACCCGCGCCAGAATAGCCTGGCCGGCAGCCTGGGCCCGGGTCACGCGCTCCTCCTCGCCGGTCAGGGCGTAGAGCTCGACGTTGCGGCGCATTTCGGTGAAATCGCGGTCGATCTCCCGCACCAGGCCGACCTGGTCGACTTTCTGGGTAAAGGACAGGAAGGCCCGCCCGACATCGTCGAACGCCGCATAAGTGGCAGCGCCAAGGCCCAGCAGGAAGGCCAGGGTTACCAGAAAGCCGGTGAAAATCTGGGTCTTGATCGACCGATCGGTAAACAACGCCAAAAGGCCGCCCGAAGGCGGCTGCACGTGTTCCATTGTTGAAGTCTCCCCATTTTTATTGGGCGACCATACAACAATCTT
>JAEYTW010000738.1 GCA_023433835.1 Pseudomonadota bacterium
CAGCAAGGGCCCGTCATCGTCGCCCTGCTCGATCGACAACGCATAGCGCCCGGCCGGCCGCCGCCAGCGGAAGCGATAACGGCCGGTCACGGCGATGAACGGCGAGACGTAGAAGGATTTGGCGCAATGCTGCTCGACCGGCTCGTCGCCGCCCGCGGGCTGCGCGAGGGGGATCAGATAGCCGTGGCGCTGGCCGAACGTGTTGTTGACCTCGTAGAGCACCGCGAGGGTGCGGCCGGCCCGATCCTCGAAATAATAGACGCTGAGCGGATTGAAGACATAGCCGAGCACCCGGGGATAGCAGAGCAGCCCGACGCGCACGCCGGCCGTGGCAATGCCGGCGCGTGCCAGCTGGGCCAGCGCCCAGCTTTTCAGGTCGCTCCGTCCGTCGCCATGATCGCGGTCGAGCAGGCTCAGCAGGCCGAACCGGTTATGGGCGAACAGCCGGCAGTCGAGATCGGGCAGTTCGTCGAGATCGAGATAGATCGCATAGACGCGATAACCGAGATCATGGCGCCGCGGCCGGTGCCGATGATGGCTGACCGTGCCGACATAGAGGCAGGACCGCTGTCCTGTCATGCCGCGGCCATCCTGGACGGCCGCGGCTGCGGCAGCGAGCCGAGCCGGCCGGATTCGTCGGGCACGGTCCACGGCCGGCGCACCCCGCCCAGCGCCTCGGCGACCGCCAGCCCCGATTGCAGGCCATCCTCGTGGAAGCCCCAGCCGGCCCAGGCGCCGCAATGCCAGACGCCGCCGGCACCCTGGATGTCGGCCAGCCGGGCCTGCGCCGCCTCGGTACCGAGATCGAAGACCGGATGGGCATAGTCGATCGCGCGGAGCACGCGGCCGGCGGCGATCGGCCGGTCGGGGTTGAGCGTGACGAACAGGTCGTCGATGCCGTCGAGCCGCTGCAGCCGGTTCATCCAGTAGGTGACGCAAAGCGGGCCCCCGGCCCGCTGCCCGCTGTGACCGACATAATTCCAGCTCGACCATGCCCGCCGCCGTTTCGGCATCAAGGCCATGTCGCGGTGCAGCACGGCGGTATTGGCCTGATAACGGAAGGCGCCGAGGATTGCGCGTTCCTGGGCGTCGGGCGCCGTGAGCAGGCGCAGCGAAACATCGGCGTGGGTGGCCAGCACCACATGGTCGAAGCGCTGTTCGGCCCCGGCATCGTCGACGACGATCACCCCGTCGCCGGTGCGCCGGACAGCGCGCACGCCGCAGCCTGCGCGAATGCTGCCGGCGATACCTCGCGCCAGCCGTTCGACATATCGCCGGCTGCCCCCCGTCACCGTTCGCCACTGTGGCCGGTTCCGTAGCGTCAGCAAGCCATGGCTGGCACAGAAACGCACGAAGCTGCGCAGCGGAAATTCGCGTACGTCGGGTGCGTCGGTCGACCAGATCGCCGCAGCCATCGGCAACAGGTGATCATCCAGGAAACTATCCCCATACCGTCCGCGTGAGAGAAAGTCACCCAGGGTCAATCCCGCGCCTGCAGAATGCAGCGCGGCCGGCGCCTCGCGATAGAAGCGCAGGATGTCGCGCAGCATGCGCCAGAAGCGCGGGCGCGCCAGATTCGCGGGCTGCGCGATCAGCCCGGCAAGATCGCCGCCGGCATATTCGAAGGCACCGTCGTCGATCGAGGCGGCGAACGACATGTCGCTTTCCTGCGTCGCGATCTCAAGATGATCGAACAGCGCGACAAGGTTCGGATAGTTCACCGGGTTGTAGACGATGAAGCCGGTATCGACCGCAATGCCACCCTCTGCCGTCGCGACGTCGACCGTGTTGGAATGTCCACCTAGCCGGGATTCGCGTTCGAACAGCGTGACGCGATGCGCCTGCGACAGCAGCCATGCCGCCGACAGGCCGCTGATGCCGGCGCCGATCACGGCGATGCTCAACCCGTCCCGCGGACGTGCCGGCAAACTCGATTCGCTCATGTCGCCCCCCTGCGTGCGCTCCTGATAATGTCCATACGCTGCCGACGGGATGCCGGATCACGGTAACGGGGGATGACTGGCCGATGATCTGCAGCCGATTTAGCGTCGAAGCACTGACATCGGCGTGATCCGGCGCGCGAAGCGCGGCGTAGATGGGGTATGGTAAGCGATGCTTTGCATAGGCCCTTCCCCGGTATTGCCGGCCGACAGCGACCCGTTGGCGTCAAGCGGATCATTTTCCGGCGTGTCGGTGACTCGCTCCCTTCTATGACGCTGCCTCCAGGCACATCGCGAAGCGGCGACGGCGCGGATGGTCTTGCCACCAGGATGATCGTGCATGTCCAGGCTATCGCCGCGCGCCAGGACCGCAGCGCCTTCGCCGCGCTGTTCAGCTATTACGCGCCGCGGGTGAAAGCCTATCTGATCCGGCTGGGCTGTCCCGACGGCCAGGCGGAGGAACTGGCGCAGGAAACCATGCTCGCGGTGTGGCGCAAGGCCGATCGCTTCGATCCGGCCAAGGCCGCGCCCGGCACGTGGATCTTCACCATCGCCCGCAACCTGCGCATCGACCAGGTGCGGCGCGAACGGCGCCCGGAGTTGGACCCCGACGATCCCGCGCTGGTGCCGGCCGCGCCGCCGGAAGCCGATCTTGTCCTCCAGGCCAAGGAGCACCATGTCCTGGTGCAGAACGCCCTGCAGGCACTGCCACCCGACCAGGCCCGCGTCATCGCCCTGTCCTTCTTCGAGGACAAGCCGCATGGCGAGATCGCCGGCGAGTTGGGCTTGCCGCTCGGCACCGTGAAATCCCGCATTCGGCTGGCCTTCGCGCGGCTGCGCGCGGCGCTCGAGCAGACGTCATCATGACCGCGATCATCCATCACCCGTCGAACAGCCTGTTGCTCGACTATGCCGCCGGTACGCTCGACGAAGCCTCGTCGCTTCTGGTGGCGACGCATCTGACCTTGTGCCCGGAATGCCGCGGCCAGGTGGCGGCCGCCGAGGCGATCGGCGGCAGCCTGCTCGACGACCTGCCCGCCGCCCCGCTGCATCCAGGCGCGCTCGATGCCGTCATGGCCCGGCTGAATAACGGGCCGGAGCAGCCCCCCTCCCGCCACGGCCGGGCTTCGTCGTGGCTGCCCCGCCCGTTGATCGAGCGGCTGGGATCGGACGACCCCGCGCGCTGGAAGTGGCGCTGGCTCGGCCCCGGGATCGCCGATCTCGAACTGCTCGGCGGGGGCGACCGGCCCTCGGCGCGCATGGTCAGACTGACCCCCGGCACCAGCCTGCCGCCGCATGATCATGCCGGGCGCGAACTGACCCTGGTGCTGCGCGGCGCCTTCGGCGACCGCTTCGGCCGCTTCGGGCCCGGCGATGTCGAGGAAACCTACCCCGACATGCATCACGAACCGGTCGCGACGACGGGCGAGGTCTGCATCGGCCTGATCGTTACCGACGCCCGGCTGCGCTTCGACGGAATCATTGCCCGGGCGATGCAGGCTTTTACAGGCGTGTGATCGCGGTTACTTGCGCCCCGGCGGGCTTCCGGCCATATATGGGATGCAATGTTTCGGTGGTGGGCTATTCCCTTGATGGTGACGGCGGTGGCTTATAGCGCGGGCGCGCTGGCCGATCCGCCGTCGTTGCGTCTGCCGCCGACGGCCGATCTGGCCGCCCCGCCCGATCCGGGCCCTACCGTTTCCTCGCCGCTCGGCCCGCGCCGGGTCGATCAGCCCGGCCTGCGCGCCAATCTCGGGCCGACCGACATTGCCAGGGGCTCCAGGCTGTCGATCATCGGCGGCCGCGATTCGGCCTATCGCAACAATCCGCTCGACGACCTCGACGATGCGCGCCGGCCGCTGTCGCGCGACTTCTTCGCGGGGATGAAGCTCGACATTCCGCTGAACTGAGCCGATGCCCGCCCGCGCGCTGATGCTGCAAGGCACGGGATCGGATGTCGGCAAGTCGCTGCTGGTGGCCGGCCTCTGCCGCGCGTATGCGCGCCGGGGGCTCATCGTCCGGCCGTTCAAGCCGCAGAACATGTCCAACAATGCCGCCGCTACCCCGGACGGCGGCGAGATCGGCCGGGCCCAGGCCCTGCAGGCCCGCGCCTGCGGGGTGGCCCCTCATCCCGACATGAACCCGGTGCTGCTGAAGCCGTCGTCCGACCGGCGATCGCAGGTGGTCGTCCATGGCCGGGTTGCGGCCGATCTCGCCGCCGCCGCCTACCAGGATTACAAGGCCGGCCTCGCCCGCGCCGTTGCCGAGAGTTTCGCCAGGCTGAAGGCCCAGGCCGATCTGGTGATCGTCGAGGGCGCGGGCAGCCCGGCCGAGATCAACCTGCGCGCGAACGATATCGCCAATATGGGCTTTGCCCTGCCCCATGGCGTGCCGGTCGTGCTGGTCGGCGATATCGACCGTGGCGGGGTGATCGCCTCGGTCGTCGGCACCCATGCGGTGCTGCCGCCGGCCGAACGGGACCTGATCCGGGGCTTCATCATCAACAAGTTCCGCGGCGACCCCAGGCTGTTCGACGACGGCATGGCCGAGATCGCCGGCCGCACCGGCTGGCCGGCGCTCGGACTGATTCCCTGGCTTGCCTCCGCCCGCACCCTGCCGGAGGAAGATGCGATGCGCATCGGCCGGCATGCGGCGGCCGGCGGGGGCGGCATCCTCGTTGCCGTGCCGATGCTGGCCCGGATCGCCAATTTCGACGATTTCGACCCGCTGTCGGCCGAACCCGGCGTCGAGGTCCGCTTCATACCGCCCGGCGATCCCCTGCCGGCCGAGGCGGCGGTCATCGTGCTGCCGGGGTCGAAGGCCACGATCGCCGATCTGCGCTTCCTGCGGGCGCAGGGCTGGGATATCGACCTCGTGGCTCATTGGCGGCGCGGCGGTCACATTCTCGGCATCTGCGGCGGCTACCAGATGCTGGGCCGCACCATCGCCGACCCCGACGGGCTGGAGGGCCCGGCCGAGACGGTCGAGGGGCTGGGGCTGCTCGCCGTCGACACGGTGCTCGCCGGCACCAAGACCGTACGCCCGATCGCTGGCGAAACGCCCGGCGGCGTGGCGGTCGCCGGCTATGAAATCCATCTGGGCGAGACGTCGGGGCCCGATTGCGCCCGCCCGATGCTGCGCCTGGCCGGGCGGCCCGATGGCGCCGTCTCGGTCGACGGCCGGGTCGCGGGCTGCTATCTGCACGGGCTGTTCGGGGTCGACGGCTTCCGCCGCGCCTGGCTGGAAAACCTCCGACCCGGCTCAGGCTCGGATCTCGTCTTCGAAGCGCGGGTCGAGCGCGCGCTCGACGACCTGGCCGACCACCTGGCCCGCCATCTCGATCTCGACGCGCTGCTGGCGCTGGCGCGCTAAAATCTCGAAACCTCGGCAGGGAACCCAAGCCAATGCAGGATATCAAGGCGCTCTATCGCCGGCTCGGCCGCAGCGATCTCCAGGTCTCGCCGATCGGGCTCGGCTGCATGTCGCTTTCCGGCGTGTACGGGGAAGCCGACGACAGCCAGTCGGACCAGCTGATCCATCACGCCCTCGACATCGGCGTGAACCATCTGGACACCGCCGACATGTACGGCTGGGGCCACAGCGAGACCATCGTGGGCAAGGCCATCAAGGCGCGGCGGCCCGAGGTGGTGCTGGCCACCAAGTTCGGCCAGTATCGGCGCGAAGACGGCAGCAACGGCGTCAACGGCCGGCCCGACTATGTCCGCCAGGCCTGCGAAGCCAGCCTGCAGCGCCTGGGGGTCGACGTCATCGACCTCTATTACCAGCATCGCGTCGACCCCACCGTCGCCATCGAGGAGACGGTCGGCGCAATGGCAGAGTTGGTCAGGCAGGGCAAGGTGCGTTATCTCGGCCTCTCGGAGGCCAACAGCGAGACGATCCGCCGCGCCCATGCCGTCCACCCGATCACCGCGGTCCAGACCGAATTCTCGATCCTCTATCGCAGCGAAGCCGAAGCGACGCGCCAGACCACAACCGAGCTCGGCATCGGCTTCGTGGCCTATTCGCCGCTGGGTCGCGGGCTGCTCACCGGCGCCATCAAGTCGCTGGCCGAGGTGAGCGGCCGCCGGGCGGTCCATCCCCGCTTCCAGAGCGGCAATTTCGAGAACAACCGCAGGCTCGCCGCCCCGATCGAGGAACTGGCCGCCGCCAAGGGCGTCACGCCGGCGCAGATCACGCTGGCCTGGCTGCTGGCCCAGGGCGACGACATCGTCACCATCCCGGGCACGCGCAACCCCGGCCGGCTCGATGAAAACGTCGGCGCCCTCGACGTCACCCTGACCGCGACCGAACTCGCAGGCCTCAGTGCCGCGATTCCGGCAGGCGCGGCCTCGGGCGACCGCTACCCGGCGGCGGCAATGGCGGCAGTCAACCTCTAACCCGCCCGCAATTCGCGCACGCCGCGGCCGAGGCGGCGGCGCAAGAGGCTGCGCAGGGTCGCGCCATCGGCATAGCCGACCTCGCCGGCGACGGCTTCGAGGTTCTGGCCGATCGAGATCAAGTGCTGGGCCCGCTCGACCCGCATGTCCTGGAAGAAGGCCAGCGGCGACTTGCCCAGCACCGCCTCGGTCCGCCGCTGCAGCGTGCGCGGCGTCACGGCCAGCGCGTCCGCCGCATCGCGCAGCGAAAAGCCGGAGGCGAGCTTCTCGCGGGCCCAGCGCTCGAACCGCTCGATCAGCGGATCGGCATGGGCCAGGTAATCCGGGATCATGTACTGGGCCTGCGACGGGCGCTTGTCGACCAGCATGAAGCGCGCGACCAGCGCCGCCATCTCGGGGCTGGCCTGCCGCATCAGCCACAGCGCCAGGTCGAGATGGCCCATCGCCGCGCCGGCCGTGACCACGCGCGTGCCGGCGACGATCATCCGCCCGTCATCCAACCGCACCTGGGGGTAGCGCTGCCGGAACAGCGGTGCCAGCGACCAGGTGGTGGTGGCCTCCTGCCCGTCGAGCACGCCTGACTCGGCCAGCAGGAAGGTGCCGATACAGGCGCCGGCGATGCTGATGCCACCGTCATGCCAGGTCCGCAGATGCCCCAGCGCGTCGCGCACGTCCGGCCGGCTCAAGGCAGGGACCAGCCGGTCCGGCAGCTTGGCGTTCAGCGCCGGCACGATCACCCAATCGGGCTTGCGCACCGTATCGACCGGTTGAACCGTCATGGTCAGGCCCATGGCGGTGCAGATCTCGCGCCGCACGCCGACCACGGCGACGTCGAACGGCGGATGCGGGCTGCCCTGCACCGCCGCCAGTTCGTTGGCGGTCGAGAACATGTCGAGCAGCACGGTCAGGCCGGTATCGAAAACGCCGTCGAGGGCGAGGATGACAAGGCGCATGTCGCAAATGACCCCAATATTGTCATTTGCGACGATAGCGCCGATGCCAACCAGGATCTAGCGTGCGGCCATCACAAGAAACGCGAGGCCGCTGCCATGACGCCCACCCCGGAGCTCACCTTCCTCACCCTCGCCGCGACGTCAACGGCGGTGATGTGGGTGCCCTACATGCTTGCCCGCATCCGGACGCGCGGCCTGGCGGCGACGCTGGCCAATCCCGATCCGGCGCAGAAGGCCGACCCGGCCTGGGCCGAGCGGGCGCGGCGCGCCCATGCCAACGCGATCGAGAACCTGGCCGTCTTCGCCCCGCTCGTCCTCGTCGCCGCCGTGGCGGGCGTCAGCACGCCGGCGACGGTCTTCGCCGCCAAGCTCTATCTCGCCGCCCGGCTGATCCACTACGTGGTCTACGCCGCCGGCATCCCGGTCGCCCGCACGCTGGCCTTCGCCGCCGGCTGGGTCGCGACCCTGACCTTCGCCGCCGCCCTTATCCCGTGAGATTCCGGATGACCATTCTCGATACCATCGGCAACACGCCGCTCGTCGCCCTGCGCAACGTCGCGCCCGCCAACGGTGCCCGCATCCTGCTCAAGATCGAGAGCACCAACCCGACCGGCAGCATGAAGGACCGGATGGCGCTGGCCATGATCGAGGCGCCGGCGGCGGACGGCCGGCTGAAGCCGGGCGGCGCCGTCGTCGAATACACCGGCGGCAGCACCGGCGTCTCGCTGGCGCTGGTCTGCGCGGTGAAGCGACACCCCTTGCATCTCGTCACCTCGGATGCCTTCTCGCGGGAAAAGCTCGACCACATGCGCCTGCTCGGCGCCAAACTGACGATCGTGCCGAGCGAGGGCGGCAAGCAGACCGAGAAGCTGACCCGCGACATGATCCGCGAGGCCCACCGCATCGCCGGCGAGCTCGGCGCCTACATCACCGCCCAGATGGAGAATACCGACCAGTTGCAGGCCTACACCAAGCTCGCCGACGAGATCTGGGCGCAGACCGGCGGCCGCCTCGACGCCTTCGTCCAGAGCGTGGGGACGGCGGCATCTCTGCGCGGCACGGCCGCCGCCTTGCGCCGGCACGATAGCCGCATCCGCATCGTCGCCGTCGAGCCGGCCGAATCCGCCGTGCTGTCAGGCGGGCCTTCCGGCGCGCACAAGATCGACGGCATCGGCGCCGGCTATGTCGTGCCGCTGTGGCAGGACGGCATCGCCGACGAGATCGAGCCGGTGTCGACCGCCGATGCGCGCGCGATGGCCTTCCGGCTGGCCGCCGAGGAAGGCCTGTTCTGCGGCACCTCGACCGGTGCCAACGTCACCGCCGCGTTGCGCCTGGCCGAACGGCTGGGCCCCCACGCCACCGTCGTCACCATCATGTGCGACACCGGCATGAAGTACCTCAAGACCTTCGCCGAGGGGCTGGCGCCCTAACCGACCAGGCTCGACCTCACCGTCATGCCGGCGGCGGTGAGGGCGGCCACGATCCGCTCGCTATGTGCCTTGTCCTGGGTCTCGACCAGCAGCTCAACCTCGGCCGACTTGACCGAGAGGGCACCGAACAGCCGCTGGTGCTGGACCTCGACGACGTTGCCGCCCTGCTCGGCCACCAGCCGGGTCAGTTGGGCCAGGGCACCGGGCTGGTCGGCCACGTCGACGTTCAGCTTGACCAGACGGCTGTCGCGGGCCAGGCCGCGCATCAGCACATTGGCCAGCAGGCGGGTGTCGACGTTGCCGCCCGAGACGATCAGCCCCACCCTCTGGCCGCGGAAACGGTCGGGATGGTAGAGCAGCGCGGCGAGGCCGGCGGCGCCCGCCCCCTCGGCGACCGTCTTCTCGACCTCGATCAGCATGATCATCGCCCGCTCGATCTGCCGTTCGGGCACCAGCAGCACGTCGGTGCCGTGCTGGCGCAGGATCTCGAGCGGCCGTTCGCCGACATCGCGCACCGCGATGCCCTCGGCGATGGTCGGACCGCCGACCGAGACCGGCTGGCCCGCCAGCCGCTGGGCGGCAGCGCCGTAGCTTTCGACCTCGACGCCGACGACGCGGGTATGCGGGCTGACGCCCGAGGCCGCGATCACGGCGCCGGCCGCCATCCCGCCCCCGCCCACTGGGATGATCAGGTTGTCGAGATTGGGCACGGCCGTCAGCATCTCGAGCGCGGCGGTGCCCTGGCCGGCGATGATGGCGTCGTCGTCATAGGGATGGACGAAGACGAGCCCCTCGGCCTCGGCCGTCGCCCGCGCGAAGGCAGCCGCCTCGGCCAGCGTGTCGCCCTCGAGCAGGACGCGGGCACCGAGATGGCGGGTATTGGCGACCTTCACGAACGGGGTGAAGCGCGGCATCACGATGGTCGCGGTGATGCCGAGCGCCCTGGCGTGGTAGGCCACGGCCTGGGCATGGTTGCCGGCCGACATGGCGATGACGCCGCGGCGCGCCTCGACCGCGTCGAGTTGCTGCAGCTTGTTGGCCGCGCCGCGTTCCTTGAACGAGGCGGTGAACTGCAGGTTCTCGAACTTGACCCAGACTTCGGCGCCGGTGATCAGCGACAGGGTTTCGGACCGCATGGTCGGGGTATGCGCGACCTTGCCCTCGATGCGCCAGGCGGCGGCCTCGATATCCTTGAAAGTGACGGTCATCGCACCCTACTCCCTCTCATGAAAACGGCCCCGGCGGCGTGCACCGGGGCCGGCGGTCGGCAAACACTCGGTCGA
The DNA here is from genome assembly GCA_023433835.1 of Pseudomonadota bacterium. GTDB lineage: Bacteria > Pseudomonadota > Alphaproteobacteria > Ferrovibrionales > Ferrovibrionaceae > JAFKFH01. Next base: position 10,004 of record JAEYTW010000738.1, read on the forward strand.
TCAGGGCCCCGGCCAGGGCTGCAGCGCATCGCGCTTGGCCTGGCGGCGGACATCTTCGGACAGCTTGAAGTCACCCTTGTAGGGGGCGGATTCGAACGAGCCGTAGGTCGGGTTGGCAATCACGATCCATTCCCGGCCCCAGCGGTCGATGTTCTCCTGGAAGACCTTCTGGCGGTCGGCCTCGCTGCCGCGATAGGCATCGGTGAAGTCGCCCATGTTGTCGCCGAGCGACAGGAGAATGCGGTAATCCTTGGCGATGACCGCGCGCCGGGTGCCCTTGGCCGACCCCCAGTCAGGCTGCTTCTTGGCCGACAGGAAGACGTCGACGTTGCCGCCCATGGGGAAGCCCAGCTTGGCCATCAAGGTCTTGGTCGCCGGCTCCTCTTCGAAGGTGCGGTTGGAGACGTAGAACACCTTGACGCCCTTGGATTCGGCATACTGGGTGAACTCGACGGCGCCGGGAATGGCGATCGAGGTCTGGGAATTGACGAACGCAGTCCAGGATTTCGGGTCGAAGCTGGTGCCCTTGACCACGTTCCAGGCCTGATAGCCCTGGTTGTCGAGAAGCGTCTCGTCGATGTCGCAGATGATCGCCGGCGGCAGCGACTGGTAGCTGCCGGTCTGCTCGACCGGGGCGGCGGTCCAGTTCTTGTCGGCCAGGGCCTGGTCCAGCCGGAACTTGGCCAAGGTGAAGACACTGAGCGAATTGCCCTTGAATTCGACCGAGCGCTGGGCCCAGAGCACGGCGTTCAGCCCGTCGTTCTGCGGCACGCCTTGCGCCAGCGCACCCTGGCCGAAGGCCAGCGCCGCGGTAATGGTGGCGCCGAGCAACCAGCGCCGCATGGCCGGCGTTGCGAGGTCGATGATCATGAAGCTTCCCCTTTTTCTGCCCCAGTGAGTCGTTTGGACGGTGGAGCGAAAAGATGATCCGTTCCGCGGCCGCTGACAACGGGCGGGTAAGGGCTGGCGGCGGGTAAGGACTTGGCAACCATTCCCGCCCCACAATCCCGCCGGAAGTTTGCACGAACGACCAGCGGCCAGGAAGGGCCAGGCTCAGGGAAGGCACCGGTGATCGGACCGCCTCGGGATTTAGCTCAGGGTTTGACGCCCGAAGCGCTTGCCGCGCTCGGCGACGGCGCGGTATTGGGCGAACTGATCAGCCGGCTGGCGCCGAACGCCGCCCGCCAGCTGCTCGACGAGATCGCCCGGGGGCTGCAGGACGGCTCGAAGGCGCGGGTCGCCCAGCGGGCGCTGATCGATCGCCTGAACCAGCGCCGGCCCCATCGCGCCCAAAGGCTGTTCACCAGCCTGTTCGAACCGTTCCTGAGCGACGACCTGTCGCTGCTTTCCGCGCCGGTGGCAGTGCCCGGCCTGATCACGCGGCCGGATGTCGCCGCCCTCTGGCTCATCCTGTCGCGCACCGCCCTGACCAAGCTGGTGCCGGCGGTTTCGGCCGAACTGGACGAAGCCGCGCGCGAACAGCTGATCGATGACGTCATCGCCTCGCGGCTGGGCCAGTCGCGGCGCGGCGAGATGCAGCGCCTGGCCCTGATGTTCCTGGGGAATGCCCTGTCGCGGACGGACAGCGCCCGCGACCTGCTGCTGCAGTTGAACCAGAGCCGCCAGGGCCTTTTCCGCGCCCAGCCGCCCTATTTCGGGCCTTATCCGATCGCCGACCTGATCCGGCCGCTGGAAAGGCCGGAATTGCGCGCGCTGCATGACCTGCTGGCCCGCGACCCCGCGCTCATCGCCGGGGTCGGCCAGGCGCTCGCCGCGGCCGACCGGCTGGCATCGCCGGCGGAAGCGCCTGAACTGGCCAACGCCATCGAGGAGGCCGAGGCCGCCGCGGCGGAGTATCTGGGCCCCGAGCGCGACGCGCTGGCCCTGTGGGTGCCGATGGTGACGCTGCATGCCCGGCGCCGCTACGCCGCCACCGGCTTCTACCTGGCCCGCCGCGCCGGCGAACCGGGCATGCCGACGGTGGGCGAAGCCTTGCTCGGCCATTATTCCACCTGCGTCCAGGGCCTGGTCATCGGCCTGAACCAGGCCCTGCCCGACCAGGCGGAAAGTCCCTTGAGCATTTCGGCCCGGGCCCAGGATTTCCTCGACGACCAGCTCGACCAGTACCAGGACATCCTGGGCGCCCTGCAGGTCTCTGGGCTGGCCGATTCCCAGGATCGCAAGCTTGCGGCGCTGTTCCGCGCGCCCTGGGCATCGCTTGAGAATTTCGTCACCGGCAAGCTGTGCCCGACGCTGATCCGGCGCATCGAGGTGCTCATCGCCCAACCGCGCTTCGCCGCGCCGGACCATGCGACGGTCGCCTGGGCTTGCCGGTGGGTCTGGCGCTGGAAACTGATGCTGGAGGAATTCGGCTTCCTGTCGCGCGAGGTCGCCAACTGGCGCGACGCCGTGGGCGATCATCTCGACCGCGGCATGGGGCTGGCTTCGCGCGACGACGCGATCAAGGGCGGCACGCCCGATCAGGTAGAACGGCTTCGCCTGGCCCAGCTCGGCCGCCTGCGCCAGCTCTACCAGGCCCTCGACCTCGATGCCGGCAGCGGCCTGTCGGTGATCAGCCGCGGCCAGCTGCGCACCTGCCGCGCCGCAATCGAGCGCCAGCTGACCGAGGGCGTGATGCCCGACCCGGACGAGCGCGCCATCGTCGCGGCGATGGTCGCGCTGATCCGGGCCGAGGTGAAGAAGAC